>JANOSR010000091.1:0-23369 GCA_031415935.1 Steroidobacteraceae bacterium
CTGAGCGTCCGGCCACCACCGATGGAAAGACTTGTGCAGCTGTTCGACGAGCTGGATGACCTGGTCTGCGCGCTGTGGCATCGACTGGGCCTCTGGCCAGCCGAGCGGAGCACCCGCCGCGGCTGAACCGGCGCGCGGGTCCCGGCCCCCGCCCTTGAATCCAAGGAACCGCTGATTGACTCCCGCATGACGCGCGTTACGCGCGCGCGGGGGCGCGACAAGGCGCGAGCCGAAGTCCCATAGCACGGACTATGGACGACGCGAACAACGCAGTCGCGCCCATGCGGGAATCAATCAGAGGTTCCCCAATCCGTGCCACCATTGGCGCACTCCGATCGCCAGGAGGCGCCGATGAGCGAGCACGCGACCGAAACCCGCGGGTTCCAGGCCGAAGTCAGCCGCTTGTTGCAGCTGATGATCCATTCGATGTACAGCCACCGCGAAATCTTTCTGCGGGAGCTGATTTCAAACGCCTCCGATGCCTGTGACCGGCTGCGATTCGCCTCGCTCGCCGATCCCGCGCTGGCGGGCGGCAGTCAGGCTTACGAAATCCGCGTCGATTTCGACTCGAAGGGCCGCACGCTGACCGTCTCCGATTCCGGCATCGGCATGACACGCGAGGAGGCGGCGCAGCATCTCGGCACGATCGCGAAATCCGGCACCGCCGAGTTCTTTGCGCGCCTGACCGGCGACGAGCAGAAAGACAGCCAGCTGATCGGCCAGTTCGGCGTCGGCTTCTACTCGGTATTCATCGTCGCGGAGCGCGTGGAGGTGCGCTCGCGCCGTGCCGGCAGCGAGCCAGCTGCTGCGGTCTGCTGGAGCTCGAGTGGTGACGGGGAATTCACGCTCGAGACGATCACGCGCGAGGAATGCGGCACGGCCGTCACCTTGCAGTTGAAGGAGGATGCGGCGGAGTTCGCCGATCCGTTCCGCCTGCGCGCGCTGATCCGGCGCTATTCCGATCACATCGCATTCCCGGTCCTGCTGCGCCCTGACGGCGCCAAGGGCGAGTATGACCGCGTCAACCAGGCACAGGCCCTGTGGACCCGCCCGCGGCAGGATCTCAGCGACGACGATTACCGGGAGTTCTACCGTCATGTCTCCCACGACGCCGCCGAGCCGCTCGCCTGGAGCCATAACCAGGTTGAGGGCCGGCGCGAATACACGACGCTCCTGTACGTGCCAGCTGCCGCGCCATTCGATCTCTACAATCGCGAATCGCCACGCGGTCTCAGGCTTTATGTCCGGCGCGTGTTCATCCTGGATGACGCCGAGCAATTCCTGCCGCTGTACCTGCGATTCGTCAAGGGCGTCGTCGATTCGGCGGACCTGCCGCTCAATGTGTCGCGCGAACTGCTGCAGCAGGATGCCGAAGTGCAGGCGATCAAGGGCGCGATCACGCGTCGAGTGCTGGAAACGCTCGCCCGGCTCGCCACCGATGAGCCAGACAGGTACCGGACATTCTGGAAGGAATTCGGCAACGTGCTGAAGGAAGGCGTCATGGAGGACCCGGGCAATCGCGAGCGGATCCTGCCGCTGTTGCGATTCGCATCGACCGCGGGCGATGGCGAGTTCCATTCGGTGGCCGATTACATCGCGCGCATGCCCGCAGCACAGAAGCACATCTACTACCTGCTGTCGGACAGCGCGGTCGCGGCACGCCAAAGCCCGCAACTCGAGGGCCTGCGCGCGCGTGGTGTCGAAGTGCTGCTGCTTTCGGATCGCATCGATCCCTGGCTCGCGGCCCATCTCGATGAGATCGACGGTCGCGCGCTCAAGGACGTCGCGAGCGGCGAACTCGAGCTCGCCAACCTGCCCTCACTCACCGCGGCCGTCGTGCCGGATGAAGCGATGCCGGCGCTGTATGCGCGCGTCGCTGCGCGGCTTGGGGAGCGGGTGGCCGGTGTGCGCGCGAGCACGCGCCTTGCCGAATCGGCCGCCTGCCTGGTGCGCGATGCGGCGGATCCCGGGCCCCAGTTGCGCCGGCTGCTCGAGGCCGCCGGTCAGAAGCTGCCAGAGTCCCGGCCCTGGCTGGAATTGAATCCGGCGCATCCGCTGGTCGCGCGGCTCAACTTGCTGCCGGACGGTCCTGCCTTCGACTCGCTCGCGGCATTGCTCGCCGATCAGGCGCAGATCGCCGAGGGTGGCACCCTGCCGGATCCGGCCGGATTCGTCCGTCGGCTCAACGACTGGCTGCTGGGCAGACACTAAGCGGACTGTTATCTTTGTAAGATGAGCGGCAGCAAGCCGACCGACGACGAATTGCGCGCGCGCCTGACGCCCGAGCAGTACTACGTGACGCGGCAGCAGGGCACGGAGCGCGCATTCACGGGTGAGCATTACCGCAACGAAAGCACGGGCATGTACCTGTGCGTCTGTTGCGGAGAAAATCTTTTCTCGTCCGGGGCCAAATACGATTCCGGTTCCGGCTGGCCGTCATTCTGGCAACCGGTGGCTGGATCGCAGGTCGAGGCGCGACGCGACGAGTCGCACGGAATGCGCCGCACCGAAGCGCGTTGCGCAAACTGCGGCGCCCACCTCGGTCATGTATTCGACGATGGTCCGCAGCCAGGCGGACAGCGGTATTGCATTAATTCCGCCGCTCTCGATTTCAAACCGGAGCCGTCAAAGTGAGCACCTGGGTGCGATCCGCACTGATGGCCGGTGCATTGTCCTGGTGCGCGGCGCAGGCCGGTGCCCAGGAAACTCCGGCGCCGGAACCGTCGCCGGATGAGCCCCTGGTGATTACGGATCTGGTGCTCGGAATCGGCAATGAAGCATTGCCTGGCATGGTCTGCATCGTGCATTACACGGGTTGGCTTTACGACGGACAGGCGAAGGATCGCCGCGGCCGCGAGTTCGACAGTTCGCGCGAGCGCCGGCAGCCATTGTCGTTTCCGCTGGGCGGCGGGCACGTGATCAAGGGCTGGGACCGTGGCATCGTGGGGATGAGGGTCGGTGGCTTGCGGCGCCTGATCATTCCGCCCGCGCTCGGGTATGGCAATCGCGACAAGGGCAATGGGATCATCCCGCCCGGCTCGACACTGCTGTTCGAGGTCGAGCTGCTCGCCGTCGAGACCGTGACAAGCGCCCCGCAGGCGCAATGAAAGCCCGTTCGCCGGCTCGAACGAGGAGAGGACTGATGATGCGATTTGCTGCGAGCGCGGTGGCGATCTGCGCGCTCATGCTCGCTGGCGCCGCCGATGCGGCGACACTCATCCACGCGGGCCGCGTGATCGACGGCGTGTCGGACAGGCCTCGCGAGCGCGTGACCATCGTGGTGGATGGCAATCGCATCGTGGCCGTGGAACCCGGATTCCGCACGGCCGCGCCCGGCGATGAGGTGATCGACCTCACCGCCGCGACCGTGATGCCCGGTTTGATGGACATGCACGTCCACCTGACCAGTGAGGTGAGCCGGCGCGCCGAGATCGAGGCAGTCAAGAAAGGCGAGGCGGACCGCGCCTACGATTCCGTGCCATTCGCCGAACGCACGTTGCGCGCGGGCTTCACGACCGTGCGCAATGTGGGCGACCAGTTCAACGTGTCGATTGCGCTGCGGCGCGCGGTCGAGGAAGGCAAGGTCCGCGGCCCCCGCATATTCACGTCGGGGCGCTCGATCGGCTCGACGGGCGGCCATGCCGATGCCAGCAATGTGTGGGGTCCGTACCTCTATAGCGAGGACCCGCGACTGAATACGGTCTGCAATGGTCCCGACAGCTGCCGCGAGGCTGTGCGTCAGCGGTACCAGGACGGGGCCGATTCGATCAAGATCACGGCGACCGGCGGCGTGCTGTCGCTGGCGAAATCCGGCACCGCGCCACAGTTCACCGACGAGGAACTGGCGGCCATCGTCGCGACCGCCCGTGACTACAGCCTGAAGGTCGCGGCCCACGCGCACGGCACCGAAGGCATCAAGCGCGCCGTGAAGGCCGGCGTCGACTCGATCGAGCACGGCACTTTCATGGACGACGAGACCATGCGCCTGATGAAGCAGAAGGGCACGCACTACGTCGCGACGATTTCTGCGGGACGCTGGGTCTACGATCAGGCGCAGGATCCGACCTATTTCCCCGCGATCGTGCGACCCAAGGCGCTCGAGGTCGGGCCGGTGATCCAGAAGACCTTTGCCAGGGCCTGGCGGGCGGGTGTCACGATCATGTTCGGCACGGATACCGGGGTCGGCCCGCATGGCGGCAATGGCCGTGAATTCACCTACATGGTCGAGGCGGGCATGCCGGCCATGGCCGCGATCCGATCCGCAACGATCGTGCCGGCGCGCTACCTCGGCATCGACGCCCGTCTCGGCAGCATCGAGAACGGCAAGCTGGCCGATATCGTCGCCGTGCCGGGCGATCCGATTTCAGACATCCGCGTGATGGAGCGCGTCAGCTTCGTCATGAGGGACGGCGTCGTCTACAAGCGCTGAGCACGCGGCGTGACGCTGCAGGCGCCGATACTGCAAAAACTCTCGATTACCGGTCCCGCCGGGCCGATCGAGGCGCTGATCGAGCGGCCGCCGGACGCGGTCGCAGGGTTCGTCGCTGTGTGCTGCCATCCGCACCCGCTGTACGGCGGCACGATGCAGAACAAGGTCGTGCATACGCTGGCGCGCGCTGTCCAGGATCAGGGCGTCACCAGCCTGCGCTTCAACTTCCGGGGCGTCGGCGGCAGCGGCGGCACCCATGATAACGGCGTGGGCGAATCCGACGATGCGGTGGCGGTCACCGACTGGTGCCGGCGCGAACTGGGCGCCGGTCACCTGTGGGCGCTCGGCTTTTCATTCGGAAGCTACGTCGCGCTTCGTCTCGCCGCGGCACGTGATGCGGAGCTGCTCGTGACGGTCGCCCCGCCCGTGCAACGCTTCGATTTTGCGCGGATCGAAGTTCCACGCTGTCCCTGGCTGGTCGTGCAGGGCGATGTCGACGAGCTCGTCAATCACGAAGCCGTGCTGGGCTGGACCCGGGCCCTGGACCTTGCGCCGGAGGTCGAAATCCTGCCGGGCGCCGAGCATTTTTTTCACGGCCGCCTGACGGTGCTGCGTTCGCTGGTCGGTGAATGGCTGGGCCGCCACCTGAAAGCGGCCCGCTGAAAAACAAACGGGGCGGCCAGGGCCGCCCCGTCAGTACCCTGAGTACAACTCGACGGCTGGCTTCAGCCGACCATCTCGTTGAGGTTCTTGAGGGCGCGAATACGCACCTTCTTCGAGGCCGGCTTGGCCTTGATCATCATCTTCTCGCCCGTGAAGGGGTTGACACCTTCGCGCGCCTTGGTGGCGGGCTTCTTCACGACGCGCATCTTGCAGACGCCCGGCATCGTGAACACGCCGGCGCCCTTCAGCGCCTTCTTCATGACGCCATTCAGCGAATCGAGCACCGCGCCGATCTGCTTCTTGCTGAGATCGGTCGCGCCCGCGACCGCCGATACGATCTGCGACTTCGTCGGAGCCGCGTTCTTCTTCGCCATTGAGTTGTCTCCTGTGGTTTTGGCAGCGGCGGGAGGGTCCCGCCCTGATCAGATGTCGGCGCGCACGATACCACGGAAAATCCCGTGGCATAAGTGGGTCGAGAGCTATTTCGAGCGGTTTTTTACGGCTCGGAACGAAGCAGTGAAATTCACTCGAGATAGAACTCCCGGGTCCAGCGGGCAGTGATTTCGGGTCCGTCGGCGGCGGTGCGCGCCCGTATCTCGATCGTGATCGGCTCGCGATGTCGCACCGTGACCGTCGCCAGATAAGTCGGACCGCCATGTTCGTCGAGACGACGCAACGGCAATGCCTGTCGCTCGCCGATGAGGGTCACGGCCTGTGCGTCGAGCTCGATTGCGGCGAGCCGCTCTGTGCCGGCACCGGCTGCTGGCGTGAGCGTGATCGTCAGTAGAGCTAGATTGCGTCTCTGCACAATGTCGTAACTGCCCGCAATCGCTGGAGGCAGGTCGCTGGTCAGTGTCAGCGCGTAATGCAGCCGGACAGCGCCGGCGGAGACGAATCCAGGGTCCGCAAATTCGCGCGCCGGTGGCGGCGCGCCCGGATCGTCACCACAGCCGCCGAAAGTCAGGAGGCTGAGTGCCAGGACTCGCGTGCGCAGCAACACCTCAGCAGACCTCAAGCCGGGTGCTCCGGCAAGCCGGCCAGGGCCGGCGGCAGCCGGGTAACACAGGCGATGGCCAGCAGCTTGTCGCGCGACCTGCCGCCCTGCAGCAGGCTGACCGAGGCCGGTGGCGCGTCAAAAAGCCCGGCGATGAACCGCCGCAACCGCTCGTTGGCTGCCTCATCCACCGGCGCCGACCCGTGGCTGGATGCGCACGGCGATGCGAAGTCCTGTCGCGTCGTGCCTGCACCAGGATCGGTCCATTGCTCAGGTAATCAGGATCAGCAGGGCCTGCAGACCGATGAGCGCGACCAGCGGCGAGAAATCGAGACCGCCGATCACGGGCAACACCCTGCGCAGCGGTCGCAGCAGCGGCTCGCACAGCGACGCGAGCAGGCCGACGACCGGGCTGTAGGTTCCCGGCGCGATGAATGACAGGAGTGCGTAAACAAATATCAGGACCTGGAAGAGCCGGATTGTCGAAATGGCGAGCGACATCGAGCCTGCGACGACGAGCGGCACGAATGGCATCAGGGCGCCGGTCCGCAAGCGGAACATGAGCAGCGTCGCCATGAGTTGCACGGTGACCAGCGCGACCAGCGAAGCGGTGTCCATGCGACCCATGGGCGGCAGGACGCGGCGCAACGGAAGGACCAGCCAGTTCGTCAGCGACAGCACCGCCTGCGAAAGCGGATTGCGGAAGTCTGCACGCATCATTGGCAGCAGAAATCGCAGCAGGAAGGCGAAGACCGCGAGCGACAATACCGATTCGATGATGAAGTCAAGCGCGTCCATGCCTCATTGTAGCCGGACGCGCGGGCTCAGCTGCGCGGACCGAATAGTGCGGAGCCGATGCGCAGATGGGTGGCGCCTTCGGCGACGGCGGACTCGAAGTCGCCGCTCATGCCCATGGACAGCGCATCGAGACGGTGGCCGGCGCCGTTGAGCTGAAGCAGCAGGCGCCGCAACTCGCGGAACCAGTGGCGCTGCCGTTCAGGATCCGTTTCCTCTGGTGGCAGGCACATGAGGCCGCGCAGCGTCAGGCGTGGAAGCGAAGCGATGCTCTCGGCGAGCGCAGGGAGTTCGTCGGGATCGACGCCGGACTTCACGGACTCGCCGCCGAGCCGCACCTGGATGCAGACCGCCAGCGGCGGGCGTTCTCGCGGACGCTGTTGCGCCAGGCGCTCGGCGATCTTCAGTCGATCGACGGTATGCACCCAATCGAACGATTCGGCGACCGGCCGCGTCTTGTTGCTTTGTAGCGCGCCGATGAAATGCCAGGTGAGCGTCCAATCCTGCAGCGCGGCGATGTGATCGCGCGACTCCTGGAGGTAGTTCTCGGCGATGTCCGTCAGGCCGCCGGCGACGGCCGCCGCGACTCGCGGCAACGGCTGGGACTTCGCGACGCCGATCAGCGTGACTGCGGCCGGATCCCGGCCCGCGGCGCGGGCCGCAGTCGCGATCTTTTCGCGCAAAAAGCCGAGCCTTTGAGCCTGATTCTGCGGAGCAGTTAACATATTGGCGTGCGCCGGTCGGGGCTATACTGCCCCCGGCCCCGAGCTGCCAATGACTGGCCGTTGGGGTCCTCGTTTGTGCACCGAGCCTGGGAGTACTGATGGCTGTTGATATCGCCCAACTCTTGGCCTTTGCGGTCAAGAATAACGCGTCGGACCTGCACCTGTCCGCCGGCGTGCCGCCCATGATCCGCGTGGACGGTGACGTCAAGCGCGTCAACATGCCGCCGCTGACGCACAAGGAAGTGCACAGCATGGTGTACGACATCATGAACGACAAGCAGCGGAAGGTGTTCGAGGAATTCTTCGAAACCGACTTCTCGTTCGAGATCCCGAACCTGGCGCGGTTTCGCGTCAATGCCTTCAACCAGAATCGCGGCGCCGGCGCGGTATTCCGCAACATTCCGTCGCTGATCAAGACGCTCGACGACCTGAATGCGCCCAAGGTGTTCAAGGACCTCTGCATGTTGCCGCGCGGCCTCGTGCTGGTGACCGGTCCGACCGGCTCCGGCAAGTCGACGACGCTCGCGGGCATGGTCGATTACGTCAATGTCAACCGGCCCGAGCACATCATCACGATCGAGGACCCGATCGAGTTCGTGCACGAGTCGAAACGCTGCCTTGTCAACCAGCGCGAGGTGCATCGCGACACACTCGGCTTCAGCGAGGCGTTGCGTTCGGCGCTGCGCGAAGACCCGGACGTCATCCTGGTCGGCGAAATGCGCGACCTCGAGACGATTCGCCTCGCGCTCACAGCCGCGGAGACGGGCCACCTCGTGTTCGGCACGCTGCATACGAGTTCCGCTGCCAAGACCGTGGACCGGATCGTCGACGTGTTCCCGGCGGCCGAGAAGGAAATGGTCCGCGCGATGCTGTCGGAGTCGCTGCGCGCGGTGATTTCGCAGACGCTGCTGAAGCGGATCGGCGGCGGCCGCATTGCCGCGCATGAAATCTTGATTGCGACACCGGCGATCCGGAACCTGATCCGCGAGAACAAGATCGCGCAGATGTACTCGTCGATCCAGACCGGCAATGCGCAGGGCATGCAGACGCTCGACCAGTGCCTGGCCGAGATGCTGGCCAAGGGCATGATCACGAAGGAAGAGGCGCGGTACAAGGCGCAGAACAAGGACACGCTGTAAGCGGCGCGCCGCTTACGGGAGAACTGAATGGATCGCGAACAGGCAATCAGGCTGATGCAGGACCTGCTGCGACGGATGGTCGACCGCAAGGGCTCGGACCTGTTCATCACCGCGAGTTTCCCGCCGGCGATCAAGGTCGATGGCGAGGTCCGGCCGCAGACCGAGCAGCCGCTGTCGCCGGAACAGAGCGCCGTGCTGGTACGCTCGATCATGAATGATCGCCAGACGCGCGAGTTCGACGCGACCAAGGAAGCGAACTTCGCAATCGCGCCGCCTGGCATCGGCCGGTTCCGCGTGAGCGCATTCCTACAGCAGGGCCATACGGGCTGCGTGATCCGCCAGATCAACTCCAGGATTCCGACGATCGAGGAGCTCGAATTGCCGGCGATCCTGAAGGACATCGTGATGTCCAAGCGCGGCCTCGTGATCGTGGTCGGCGCGACCGGCTCGGGCAAGTCGACGACGCTCGCCGCGTTGGTGGGCTACCGGAACGAAAAGACCCGCGGTCATATCGTCACGATCGAGGACCCGGTTGAATACGTGCACCAGCACCGCGGCTGCGTCGTGACGCATCGCGAAATCGGCGTCGACACCGAGAGCTGGCATATAGCGCTCAAGAACACTCTGCGCCAGGCGCCGGATGTCATCATGATCGGCGAAATCCGCGATCGCGACACGATGGAATACGGCATCCAGTTCGCCGAGACCGGCCACCTGGTGCTCGCCACGCTGCACGCCAACAGCTCCAACCAGGCGCTCGACCGCGTCATCAACTTCTTCCCTGACGAGAAGCGCGAGCAACTGCTGATGGACCTGTCGTTGAACATCCGGGCGTTGGTGTCGCAGCGATTGATCCCGCGCGAGAAGAGCGAGGGCCGGATCGCCGCGATGGAGATCATGATCGGCACGCCGCTGATTTCGGACCTGATTTTCCGCGGCGAGATCGCGAAGATCAAGGAAGTCATGTCGCGCTCGAACCGGCTCGGCATGAATACATTCGACCAGGCGTTGTTCCAGCTATACGAAGCCGGCCAGATCTCCTACGAGGAGGGCCTGCGCAACGCCGACTCGAAGAATGAGTTGCGGTTGCGCATCAAGCTCGAGAGCAAGCGCGAAGACCGCCTGCAGGCGGAGGCATCCAGCACATTGAGGATCGTCGATGAGTCCAACGAGGGCACGCTCTACTGAACCGGCGACTGACTCGACAGTGGCCCCGCAGGCCGAGTCGGGACAGTTCAACATCAAGCCGATGCTCAAGCTGATGGCCGAGAAGAAGGCCTCGGACCTCTTCTTCACGTCCAATTCCCCGGTCAAGATCAAGATCGAGGGACTCATCTACCCGATCAACAAGCAGGTGCTGACTGCCGAGCTGGTGCGTGATATCGCCCACAGCCTGATGAGCGCCGAGCAGCTGGAGCACTTCCAGAGCGAGCTCGAGATCGATTTCGCGATCTCGGAGCCCGGCGTCGGCCGATTCCGCGCGGCCGTCTTCCACCAGCGCGGCTACCCGGCACTGGTGCTGCGCTACATCAGCGTGGACACGCCAAAGCTCGATCAGCTCGGCTTGCCGGACACGCTGCGCGAACTCGCGATGCTGAAGCGCGGCCTCGTGCTGATGGTCGGCGCAACTGGCGCCGGCAAGTCCACGACGCTCGCGGCGATGATCAACCACCGCAATGAGAACTGTTCGGACCATATCCTGACGATCGAAGACCCGATCGAGTTCCTGCACCAGAATCGCAAGGCGATCGTCAATCAGCGCGAAGTCGGGCTCGACACGCGCACCTTCGCTAGGGCGCTGCGCGCCTCGATGCGCGCGGCGCCGGACGTGATCCTGATCGGCGAGATCCGCGACCGCGAGACGATGGAAGCCGCCATCACGCTGGCCGGCACCGGCCACCTTTGCATCGCGACGCTGCACGCCAACAACTGCGCGGAAACCCTGGATCGCATCATCAACATGTTCCCGCGCGACCAGCACGCGCAGATTTTCCTCGACCTGTCGCAGTACCTTCGGGCCATCGTCTCGCAGCGCCTCGTGCGCGGCCGCAACAACAAGCGTTGCGCGGCCGTCGAGGTCATGCTGAATACGCCGCATATCCAGGACCTGATCAAGAAGGGCGATGTCATCGGTATCAAGGAAGCGATGTTCGCGTCCAACGAGCGCGGCATCCAGAATTACGACATCGCGCTGCTGCACCTCTACAAGGAAGGGCGGATCGACATCGAGGAGGCGCTCAACAACGCCGACTCGCGCACCAACCTCGAGGCCCGCATCAACTTCGGTTGAGCCCGGCGCGCATCTTGCGCCGGGAACCCCGCCCTCGCTCACGCCGCCGGCGACGATGCGCGCTCGCCGGCCGGCCCCGCGCTCGCTCGCTCAGGCGATCTTTATTCGCTCGCTCACGCGGGCCGGCCTGCGCGCGCACCGTCGCCGACCCGCGGCGGGTGCCGGACCCTGCGAGCGAGCGCGTAAGTTCCGGCGGCGCGAGCGAGCAGGGGTCCGGCCCCAACCGCGGGCCGAGTCACGTTGATTCGCTGGTAGCGGCCCGATCAGCCAGTAAAGACTGTGGCTGCGTCGAACACGGGCCCGTCCACGCAGACGCGTTTCATCGCGGGGCCGTCGGGTGTCTGCACGAGCACGGTGCAGCCCGCGCAGCCGCCCACGGCGCAGGCCATGTTCTCCTCGAGCGATACCTGGCAGGGGAGTCCATGGCGTCGCGCGAGCGCCGCAACTGCGCGCAACATCGCTTCGGGCCCACAGGCGAACATCTCGACTTCGGCGAGTTCCGCGGGCGCGAGACCCGCGAGCCAGATCCGGGCGAGATCGGTCACATAGCCCGCGTGGCAGCCAGCGAATCCCGTGAGACTTGCGAGCCGGCTGGGCACGCCGCAGTCGTCAAGCAGCGGCATGCAGGCGGTCGCGCCGGGCGGCATGCCCGGCATGCCGATCGTCGAGCTTCGGATACGAAACGGAAACGGTAGCTCCGAGCCCATCAGCACCAGCGGTTTCCATCCGCCGCTGTGCTCTGCAGCGAGCGTCTCGGCGAGAAACACTATCGGCGGAATGCCGACACCACCGCCGATCATCAGCGTGCGCGGTCTTTCCGCATGTGCAGTGAATCCCCTGCCGATCGGACCCAGGCAGGACAGTGTCTCTCCGGGCCGGCGCAACGCGAGTTCCGCGAGTCCGTGCCCGACGATCTTGTAGAGCACCTCGACCCAGCCCTCGGTGGCGGAGGCTCGCATGATGGATAGCGGCCGGCGCATCGGCACGCCGGGACCGCAATTCAGGTGGATGAAACTGCCGGGCGTCGCGGCCGCAGCGCAGCGGGGCGCATGCAGGCGTAACACGAACTGCTCGCCTTCGAATGCTTCATGACCGACGACGCCGGCCGGTTCGAGGAAGATCGTACCGCGGTGGGGCCTGGCCGCACCGCTCACGTTGCGCGCCTGCGGCGGGCTTCTGCGATATGAGCGAGCACGGCCATCCTGATCGCGACGCCATTCGCGACCTGCCTGCGGATCACCGATTGCGGTCCATCGGCGACTTCGGAAGTGATCTCGACGCCGCGATTCATCGGCCCCGGATGCATCACGATGGCCTGCGGCTTGGCCCGCGCCAGGCGCGCGGCTGTCAGGCCGTAGAGTTCGTGGTAGCGATCGATGTCGGTCGGCATCGCCTCGGCGATCCGCTCTCGCTGGATGCGCAGCATCATCACGACGTCGGCGCCCGCTATTCCATCATCGAAGGAGGAATGGCGTCGCGCGCCCTGGAACTCATGCGACTCCGGCATCATCTCCTTGGGCGCGACCAGGCGCAGCTCGGCCACGCCGAGCGCGGTCAGCGCGCGATGGGCGGAACGCGCGACGCGCGAGTGACGGATGTCGCCGACGAATGTGACCGTGAGGTCGCTGAAGCCGCCCTTGTGCTGTTGGATGGTCAGCGCGTCGAGCAGGCCCTGGGTCGGGTGCGAGATGTGCGCTTCGCCGCCGGAAATCACGCTGACGTGGTCGCCGACGTGCCGCGCGACGAATTCGATGATGCCGGGTTGCGCGTCGCGGATCACGAACACGTCCACCTGCATGGCCTCGAGCGTGTAGATCGTGTCGATGATCGATTCGCCCTTGATGCGCGAAGACAGCATGACGTCGAGATTGACCGAATCGGCGCCGAGTCTCAGCGCGGCGAGCTCGAATGACGCGCGGGTGCGCGTCGAAGGCTCGGCAAAGAGGTTTGCGACAGTCCAGCCGCGCAGGTCGTCGCCACGTGGCGGCAACTGGCCGGGTGGGCACAGGTAGCCCTGCGCCCGCTCCAGCAGTTCGCGCATCAGGCCGGGGTCGAGGCCATCGAGCGTGATCAGGTGGTGCAGCCGGCCGTTAGCGTCCAGTTGTGGGAGCGGCGCCGTCATCGGGCCGATTCGCCGGGCTGCGCCCTCAGCCATTGCAGCAACAGGATGCGCGCAGCCTCGCGATCCACATCGCCACGCCGCACGCGACGCGTCTTGCTGCCGCTGCGGCGCCGCTCGCGCAGGTCATCCTCCGCCTCGCGCGACGAAAGTCTCTCATCCACCCGGTAGACCTCGATCTTGTACTGCTCGCCGAGCTGGTCGGCGAATCGCAGCGCCGCCGTGGTGATCCCGGCGTTCTGGCCGGCCATATTATAGGGAACGCCGACCACGATCGCCGCCGGACGCCAATCGGCGACGCAGCGGTCGATCGCGCGCCAGTCAGGTTCGCCGTCGAAGGCATCGATGGTCGCAAGCGCCTCGGCGGTTCCGGTCAGCGTATTGCCGACCGCGACGCCGATGCGCCGTAATCCGTAATCGAAGGAGAGCACCGTGCGCGTGGCCGGCGCGGACATCCGTCAGGCGCGTCCCGCCTGGAGGCTGATGCGGGACAGTTCGACGCCCAGCAGCCGCGCGGCGGCGTGCCAGCGCTGCTCGAATGGCAGGTCGAAGATCAGCGATTCGTCGCAAGGCACCGTCAGCCAGGCGTTCTGCAGCACTTCCTCCTCGAGCTGCCCGGCGTCCCAGCCGGCGTAGCCGAGTGCGACCACGGCCTGGGCCGGCCCTTCGCCACGTGCCATGGCGGCCAGCACGTCACGCGAGGTCGTCACATGCAGCGTGTCGGAAACCGGCAATGTCGAATCCCAGTCCTGCGGGCAGGGCCGGTGCAGCACGAAGCCGCGGTCATTCTGGACCGGTCCGCCACGCAGCACCGGCATGTCGCGCAGGCGGACATCATCGCTCGTGAGCGCGAGCTGCTCCAGGACCTCGGACATCTTCATCTCGAGCGGCCGGTTGATCACGATGCCGAGCGCGCCGCGATCGGTGTGTTCGCAGACGAGGGTGACGCTTTGCGAGAAATTGGGATCCGCGAGCGAGGGCATCGCGACCAGGAGCTGATTGTTGAGATAGGCGCCGCCTGCCATGACGCTAGTATCGGCCGCCGCCCGACGGCGGTCAAAACATCCCTGCGGGCTGACTTAACCCGATTCAGGGCGCCGGCAGCTCGACGGCCGAGCCGGCGAGGCGCCCGGCGACGAATTGCCATTCGTAGGCAAAGCGCAGGACGTCGTGACGGGTGGCCAGTTCGTCCGGGAAAGCCTCAAATGGTGTCGCGAGTTTCAGGATCGCGATCGCCGCGCGATCGAGTTCGGGATGGCCGCTCGTGCGCCGCACCTGCGCCTTGACCAGGCTGCCATCTGTACCGAGAGCGACTTCGATGACCGGATTGCCGCTCAGATTCTGACGGCGGGCCTCGTTCGGGAAGTGCAGAGTGCCCACCTGTTCGACGCGGCGCTTCCAGGCATCGAGAAAGACTGCGACATCGGATGAGCGCGTGCTGGGCGTGACCAGCAGTTCGCGTCGGCCCGCGCCCTTGAGCTCGAGTTCGGCGTCATCGTCGATGCCGGCCAGCGGCGACCGGTCACCGGCCAGCGCGCGCCGCGGCAGGGAGGGCAGGGACGCCGCCGGGTCCCTGGCATCCGCGATGAATCGCGATTCGCTGCCCGCGCCGCTCAGGATGCTGGCCTCGCCACCGGCGGGGCCGCCCATCGACTGCAGGGCCGCGCTGCCGTCGATGACGCCGGGCGACTCTTCCTCAGCACCTGCCGCGCCCGGCTGCCGTGTCGTGTCTGCGGCATTGCCGCTGCCCTGCTGGGTGCGTTGCGAGAGATAGCTGGCCCGCTCATTGATCGGCGCTTCGGGCAGCGCTTCTGCGACCAGCAGGACCTCGAGGGTCGGCACCAGCGAATCATCGCGCTCCGGCGGCGCGAAGGTGATGCCCAGGATCACGATCAAGTGAAAGAGACCGGCCAGGAACAAGGTGACGAACAGCCGGTCATCGGCCGTGCCGCCTCGCGATTCCACGCCGGCGAGCCGATTCACGCGCGCGCAGCCCGGACCAGCACGGCGTCGATCAGGCTCCCGGCGATGTCGTGGCCGTACTGCCCTTCGAGTTCGCGGATACCGGTAGGGCTCGTGACGTTGATTTCGGTCACGAAGCCGCCGATCACGTCAAGCCCGACGAACAGCATGCCACGCTCGCGCATTACCGGACCGATCCGCGAGCAAAGCCAGCGGTCGCGATCGGAGAGCGCCCGGCCGACACCCTTCGCACCGGCCGCCAGGTTGCCACGATGATCAGACCCGCCTGGCATGCGCGCAAGTGCATGCGGCACCGGCTCGCCGTTGACCAGCAGGATGCGCGCATCGCCGGTTTCGGCGATCTCCGGCAGGTAACGCTGGACCATCGCAAAACGCCTGCCGTAGTCCGTCAGCGTCTCGAATACGACCCTCGCGTTCTTGTCATCCGCGGCCAGTGCGAAGATCGAACGGCCGCCCATGCCATCCAGGGGCTTGCAGACGATGCGGCCGTGCTCGGCGAGGAAGGCCTGCATGCCATCCATGTCGCGCGTGATCAGGGTCGGCGCGCAGCAATCAGGAAACCAGGCCGTATAGACCTTCTCGTTCATGTCGCGCAGGCCCTGAGGGCGATTGACGACCAGCACGCCTTCGGCCTCCGCGCGTTCGAGCAGGTAGGTCGTATAGATGTATTCCAGGTCGAATGGCGGATCCTTGCGCATCAGGACGGCATCGAATTCGGAAAGCGGCTGCACCAGGGGCTCGCCGGCGCGATACCAGTTCTTGCTGTCCCCGATGACTTCCAGCGGCCGCAGACGGGCGATGGCGCGCCCGTCGCGTACCCAGAGATCGGACTGCCCGAAGCACCACGTGCGGCAGCCACGCTTCGCGGCTGCGACAAGCATTGCGACCGTCGAATCCTTGGCCGGCTTGATGGTTTCGAGCGGGTCCATCAGCACTGCAAGGCTTTGCTGGTCTCGCATCAGGACGGCTCCGGCCGATTGACGGGAATGTGACGCGGATACTGCACGTTGGGGGGGCTTGTCATAGTACACCTGTCAATGGTCCCGACTGCCCGGCCGGACCGGGTTCGGCCGTGGCAGGGGGTAGACCGATATGTTAAAAGGAGGCCGCTCCGGCGTCGAAACCGTGGGCGTCTCCAGGCGAGCATGGCTAGCACCCGGCCGGAGCAGCGCCGGGGCCGGAGGTACCCGATGGAAAGTGCAGCGGCCGTCAATGACGGGCACCGCCTTAACGGGCTGAAGGTGCTGGTCATCGACGACAGCAAGACAATTCGCCGGACGGCGGAAACGCTGCTGGCCAAGGAAGGCTGCGAGGTGTTCACGGCGGTGGACGGCTTCGACGCGCTTTCGAAGATCGCCGACCACCAGCCCGACATCGTATTCGTGGACATCATGATGCCGCGACTGGACGGCTATCAGACCTGCTCGCTGATCAAGCACAACAAGGTGTTCCGGGCGATACCGGTGATCATGCTGTCCAGCAAGGACGGCCTGTTCGACCGGGCGCGTGGAAGGATCGTCGGTTCGGAGCATTACCTGACCAAGCCCTTCACCCGTGACGAGCTCCTGTCGGCGATCAAACGGCATGTCAGCCGTGGCGATGGCAGAGAGACGGAATAAGTACCATGGCGCTGATCCTGATCGTCGATGACTCGCCAACCGAGGTATTCCAGATGCGGCGCACGCTCGAGAATCACGGCTTTGAGACCGATTCGGCCGCGGACGGCGCGGAGGGAATCCGCAAGGCCCGCGAGATCCGTCCCGACCTGATCCTGATGGATATCGTCATGCCGGGCGTCGACGGATTCCGCGCGACCCGCACCTTGTCGAACGATCCCGCGACCCGCGCAATACCGGTCATCATGGTATCGAGCAAGAGTCAGGAGTCCGACCGCTACTGGGGCATGCGCCAGGGCGCGGTGGATTTCCTCGTCAAGCCGGTGACACCGGCGCAGCTGGTGGAGAAAGCGCAGGCTGCGCTGCTGACAGGCTGAGCGGATGCAGCCTGAGCCGACCCTGAAGGCACTGCGCGACCAGCCTTTCGAGCTGCTGCTGGCGCTGGAGCAGCGGGCACGCGAGGTGGCAGCCGGCGCGCGCGATGGTGCGGCGGGCCAGGAATGGATCGGCGTGGCGTTCCGGATGGGCGGGGAGACATTCCTCGTGGCGCGCGACGAGGCACGTGAAGTCATGGGCGTGCCGGCGTCGATCACCCGGGTCCCCGGAGCGCGGGCATGGATACGCGGCCTCGCGAATGTGCGGGGCCAGTTGCTGCCGGTGATCGACCTGAAACAGTATTTCGGCAGTGGAGAGTCGGTGGCCGGGCGCAATACACGCGTGATCGTGGTGAACCACCGAGAGGTGCCGGCGGGTCTGGTCGTCGACGAGGTGCTCGGATTCCGGCGCTTCGCCGATCGCGAGTTCAATGCCGAGGCGCCACCGACAATGATCCGCTGCGAGCATTATCTGTCCGGTTCGTTCCGGCGTGGGAGCGAGGCGTGGCCGGTTCTGAGCCTGCGGACGCTGGTCGAAAGCCCGGCATTCCTGCACGGTTCTTCGTGAGCTCGGGCATGGTGAAGGAAAAAGTGCATGGTCAACGTGCCTGACAGGCAACAGGCGTCGAAATGGATGCCGGTGATGCTGTGGGGCGGCTTGCTGCTGTCGCTCCTGGCAGCGGCATTGCTGCTGCTGTCGGGCCGCGCCCACGAGCAGGATCGCAACTACCGCGCGCATCTCGCAGAACTCACCGTACTGGCGGGGGCGCTGCCGACCCAGGCGGCGGCCGCAGGCCGCGGCGACGATGCGGCATTCGAAAAGCTCGCGCAGTCACGCGCGCGACTTGAAAAGCTGCTGGGCGATATCGAAGAGGGCCGCGCGGCATTCGCGGCGCTCTCGAGCCCAAGCGCGCAGCGGCTCGGCGGCGAGTCCGGCTGGAACGCCGTGTTGGAGGACTCGCGGCAGGTGCTGGCGGGCCGCGATGCGGCCCGCGAACTGAAGACCTGGGCCGGGGAATCGCGCACCGCCCTCGGGCGCGTGCTCGCGGCCACCGGCAACGCCGTATCCGCGCCGGGCGGCGCGGTGGCGCTGCGCGCATTGCCGCGCTTTGAATCGGTCGCCCAGCGCGCCGGTGACGATCTGCAGCAACTCGCCGATGCTTCGGGTGACTCGGCCGCCGTCGCGCGGCGCATCACGGAGAACACGGCGCTGCTCGCACAGTTCCTCGCGGGTCTGGCCGGCCTCGACCGGACCGCGGGCGTGCCGGCGGTCTCCGGCGAAGCCGCGACGCGCCTGGCCGACGCCCGCGATGCCTTTGCGGGCTACGAGAAGCAGTTGCAGGGCGCGCTGGAGCGCGCCGGAACGCTGGCGACGGCGCAACGCGCAAGTGGCGAGCTCGCCGAGGCATCCGACAAGTTGTCCAGATCGCTGGAGAAACAGGCAGCCGCCGATTCAGACGCGGGACCATTGGCCGGGCCATATCCGGCGCTGCTCGCGGTGCTGCTCGCGGCGCTCTTGCTGGCAGGCGCCTTGTTCGCCTGGATCTCGGCGGCAGGCGTGCGCCGCGTGGCCGACCAGGAGGCGGAACGCAACCGCCGCAACCAGGACGCGATCCTGCGCCTGCTCGACGAAATGTCGAGCCTGGCCGATGGCGATCTGACGGTCCAGGCGACCGTGACCAACGACATCACCGGGGCGATCGCGGACTCGATCAATTACGCGATCGAGGCGCTCCGCGAACTGGTGGCGACGATCAATGAGACAGCGATGCAACTCGACTCGGCGGCGCGCCAGACGCAGGCGGCGGCCGGGCATCTGGCCAAGGCGAGCGTTGCGCAGTCGCGCCAGGTGGCCGCGGCGACCGACGCGGTCAGCGCCATGGCGGCCTCCATCGAGGAGGTGTCCGGCAATGCCGAACGCTCTGCCGACGTCGCGCGTCATGCCGTGGATGTCGCGCACAAGGGCGGCGATGCGGTGCGCCGCACGATCGACGGCATGAACACGATCCGCGAGAACATCCAGGACACGTCCAAGCGCATCAAGCGCCTCGGCGAGAGCTCGCAGGAGATCGGCAATATCGTCGAGCTGATCAACGACATCGCCGAGCAGACCAACATCCTGGCGCTCAATGCGTCGATCCAGGCGTCGATGGCCGGCGAATCGGGTCGCGGCTTCGCCGTGGTCGCCGACGAAGTGCAACGCCTCGCCGAGCGCGCCGGGCATGCGACCCGCCAGATCGAAGTTCTGGTCCGCACGATCCAGACCGACACCAACGAAGCCGTGGTCTCGATGGAGCGGACCACGACCGACGTGGTCGGCGGCGCGTTGCTTGCAGAGAACGCGGGCGCCGCGCTCGGCGAGATCGAGGACGTCTCCAACCAGATCGCCCAGCTCGTGCAGAACATCTCCGCGAGCGCGCGCCAGCAGGCCGCGACCTCGGCGCACATCTCGCGGACCATGCAGGTACTGCGCGAGATCAGCCAGCAGACCGCCGACAACACCAGTGCGACGTCGAATGCGATCGGCCGGCTTGCCGAGCTGTCTGCGCAGCTTCGCAAGTCTGCGGCCGGCTTCAGGCTGCCGCAGGAACTTCCGGCGGCCGGACGGCGTGCGGTGGCACCCGCTGCCTCAGGGCCCGGCGACGCACAGTCGAGGCGCATCGCGAGCGTGGGAGGCTGATCGGCCGTGGCCGACTTCCCATCGGTCAACGAGCAGGCCCTGCATCTGGTCGCGCGCGAACTCGCGACGACCCTGAACGAGGTCCGTATCGCGCTCGAAGCCGCCGCCGAGACCCCGGCCGACAAGGCAACGATCGCGCAAGCCGCCGGGCTCTTGCACGGCGCACGCGGCGTGCTGCGCGTGGTCGAAGTCTACGGCGCTGCATTGCTCGCGGAAGAGATGGAGCACACAGCGCGCTGGCTCGCCGCGAACACCACCGACGCGCGGCAACTCGTCGACGGGCTCGATGCGCTGATGCGTTCGTGTGTCCAGCTGCCCAACTATCTCGAGCGCGTGCTGGGCGGGGGCCGCGACCTGGCGCTCGTGCTGCTGCCGCTGCTCAATGATCTGCGCGCCGTGCGTGGGGCGCCGCTCCTTTCCGAAGGAACGCTGCTCTCGCTGAATCTGAGCTCGGAGCAGGCACCGACGGGCCGCAAACAGAAAGCCGGCGAGCCGAAGCTGACCGTGCCGCAGTGGGCGCGCCGCCTGCGGCCGAAGTTCCAGGCCGGCCTGCTTGCGCTGATCCGCGGCGAGGGCCCGGAGGCCGGGCTCGGTTCCCTGTCCGAAGCCGCCACGCGCCTGGAGGCGGCCGCGACCACCGTTGCGGTCTTCCAGCTCTGGTGGGTGGCGGGCGCATTGCTCGATGCGTTGCGCGCCGGAGGTCTGCAGGCGAGCGTGACGGTCAAGCGCCTGCTCGGCCAGGCGGACCGCGAGCTGCGGCGCCTCTACGAACTCGGCGAGCCTGCCTACGCCGAGCATCCGCCGATCGAGCTTCTCAACAACCTGCTGTTCTATGTCGCGCGCGCCGAAACCCGCGGCGAACGCATCGACGCGGTGCGCAGTTCATTCCGTCTGAATGAACTGCTGCCGGTCGACGAATCCGTCGAGCAGGAGCGGGAATCGCTTTCGGCACCCTCGGTGCGCCTGATGCACACAGTCGCGGCTGCGATCAAGGAAGACCTTGGCCGCGTCAAAGACGCGCTCGATCTCTATACACGCAAGGGCGGTCCGCCCGAAGAGCTCGCGCCGCAAGTCGAGCTGCTGAAGAAAATCGGTGACACGCTCGCCGTGCTCGGTCTGGGCTCGATGCGCGAGCTGGTGCAGGGCGAGCTTGCGCGCCTGGCCGATATCATCGGCCGCCGCGCGCCCGCAGAACAGGACACGCTGATCGAAATCGCCGCCACATTGATCGGCATCGAAGATGGCCTGGACGATGCGCTGGTGCGCCTGATCATGCCACCCGGCGCGCCGGCCCCCGGCGCCGAGACGGATCCCGATTTTCGCCAGGTCACCGAAGCCGTGCTGCGCGAATGCATCGTCAATCTCGCGCGCATCAAGGAGCTGGTGGGCCAGTCACTCGATCCCGTCGCCGACCCGGTTAGCGCCGACGCCGCCCCCGCGCTCGCACGTGGCATCACGGCGGGCCTCCTGCTGCTCGGCCGCAATCGCGCGATGGAAGTCATGCGGCGCGTCGGCGCGCACGTGGCGGCCATCCTGGGCCCAGGCGCGAGGCCGCGCAGCGAGGAATTCATCGACCGGCTGGCGGATGCGATCGTCGGCATCGAGTACTACATGGAGACGCTGCAGGCGGGGCGCGGCGATCCCTGGTACATGCTGGATAACGCGGAGCGCTGTCTGTCGGCGCTCGACCAGATTCTTGCCGGTAGCGCACCCGTGTTGCCGGCCGTGCTGACGGCGACGCCTGCGCCAAAGCCTGCGCCACCCGCCGCACCCGCGCCGCGGCCGCCGACCGATCCGGAGCTGGTTGCGCTCTTCATCGAGGAGGCCGGCGAAGAGATCGCGACGATCGGTCGCCTGTTCCCATTGTGGGAAGAGAATCCATCGGACCGCGAATCGCTGGCCCGTGTGCGCCGCGCATTCCACACCCTGAAAGGCAGCGGCCGCGTGGTCGGCGCCGCGCGCATCGGCGATTTCGCCTGGTCCATCGAGAATCTGCTGAATCGCATCATCGACGGCACGCGGGATCGCTCGGCCTTGATGCTTGCGACTCTGCGCGATGCCATCGCCATGCTGCCGGCGCTGGTCGCCGAGTTCGAAGGCCGGTCCGCGCCCGTGGAAGGCGTCGCAGCGATCACGGCGGGCGCGGATGCGCATGCCGGCGGCCAGACGGCTTCCGCTCGCGCGGCACGCGAGGCGGCGCTGTCGACGCCGACCGAAGAACCGACCCAGGTCATCGCGAAACTCCACCAGGGAACCATGACGCAGCGCCTTGCCACGCTGCCATCGGCCGATGCGCCAGTGCCGGCGGCTCCCGCAACGGCAGCGCCACGGGTCGAACCGGCGCCTCCGTCTCCTGCGCCAGCAGCGGCTGCCGAGGAGGCCTGGCTGGGACGACCCGCGGCCTATGCGGAAGGCGGCGATTCCTCGCTGCAGGAGATCTATCAGAAGGAAGTGCAGAGTCATCTCGAGGTGATTCGCGCCTACCTGCGCCACGCCTGGCTCGCGCCCGGAACGCATATCGTGACCGAGGATCTCTACCGTGCCTGCCACACGTTGCGCGGCGCCTCGCGCACGGCGGATATCCGCCACAGCATCCGGATCGCGGAACCGCTGCATCGCTGGTTGCGGCGCATGTTCGATCACGACAGTTGTTTCGACGAAGCCGGGCTCGCGGTCCTCGCGGATTGCGTCGTGGGCTTCGAGGACATCCTGACGGCGGTGCACGAATCCACCGGACGTTTCACGAATCTGGACCGCCTGGTGGCTCATGTCGAGGAACAGGATGCGGCGCTCGAGCGCCGCCTTGCCGAAGCGCCGCCGCAGTCGATTGCGGCACCCGAGATCGATGCCGAGGCGCCCGAGGAGCCGCCGCCGGTGATTGTCGAGCAGCCACCTGCAGCGCCGCCGCCGCTGTCGCTCGAAGCCCTGGTGCCGGGCGTCGTCGCCGATGCCGTGGTGCCGGAGCGCGACGTCCACGGACTGTTGCCAAAGCGGGCAGGCGACACCGGCATCATCGGTGCGCCGCCCTACCTGCAATCAGGCGAAGCGGCCCCGGAGACGCCGACGCCGGCGCGCACGGAGGATTACGACCCGGACATCGCCGCGATCTTCAGCGAGGAGGCGACCGAGCTCCTCGAAGCCGCGGACGGAGCGCTCGGCGCGTTGCGGGCCGAACGCGGCAGTCGCGAGCGCATGGTCGAATTGCAACGCGCATTGCACACGTTGAAAGGCGGCGCGCGCATGGCCGGCATCAGTGCCATGGGCGACTTGAGTCATGAGGTCGAGTGGCTGCTGATGCATGTCGGCGACGACCCGACGAATCTCGACGAGCGCAGTCTCGAAGTGCTGCAGTCGAGTCTCGACGAGCTGAATCGCATGCGCGATTACGTCGGCGCCGGTCGTCCGGTCGAGTCCGCGCGCGACCTCATCACGCGCATACGCATGATCGGGCGCGCGCGGCCGGCCGAGCCGGCCAAGCCCGCGGACGCGCCGAAGCCTGCGCCTGCACCTGCCGTCGCGGCGCCGCCTGCCAGGGTGGCAACGCCCGTCGCGCCGCCGGTCG
>JANOSR010000092.1:0-5809 GCA_031415935.1 Steroidobacteraceae bacterium
GCCGGAACCCGTCTGGGTTGCGCCGCTGATGGCCGGCGCCCTTCCTGCGAACATCGAGATTCACGAGTTCTTCATGGAGCCGGGCGCCTACCTGTCATCGCCGCTGGCGCAGCAGTCCTACGCGAGCATCAACTACACGCAGGTCGCCCGCGCGGTGGCGGCCGCCGGCGCCAATGTCCTCGCGCAGCAGGTCGCGCGCCGCACAGGCCCGGATGGCGGCAGTGTGAGTCTCGGCTCAAATCCCGATGTGACCGTGGATCTGTTGCCGCTGCTCGAGGCAAGGCGGCGCTCGGGCGCGCCGGTCGCGATCATCGGGCAGGTGAATCACCGGATGCCATTCATGTTCGGCGCCGCTGTCCTGCCGGATTCCGCCTTCGACTTCATCGTGGACGACCCGCGTGGCTATCACGATCTGTTCAGTCCGCCCAACCTGCCGATCTCGACGGCCGATCACATGATCGCGCTCGCGGCCAGCATGCTGGTGCGCGACGGCGGCACATTGCAGATCGGCATCGGCGAGCTGGGCGACGCGATCGTCCACGCGCTGATGCTGCGTCACGGGCGCAATGCATTGTGGCGCCAGGTGCTCCACGATACGGGCATCGGCGAGCGCTTCGCGACGGAGCGCGTCGCGATCGGCGGCGATGCGCCATTCGAGCAGGGGCTCTACGCGGTAACCGAGATGTTCGTGGACGGGTTCCTGGACCTGTACCGGGCCGGGATCCTGAAGCGTCGCGTCCAGCCGGACGGCGCGTTGCTGCACGGCGCTTTCCTGCTCGGGCCGCGCGCCTTCTACGAGGAATTGCGCGCGATGCCGGACGCCGAGCGCGCGCTGTTTCTGATGATGCCGGTGAGCTTCACCAATGAGATCGCCGGACCAGACTGGGAACAGAAAGTCGCGCAACGCCGGCATGCGCGTTTTATCAATACAGCGATGATGGCGACCTTGGGTGGCGCGATCGTCTCAGACGGCCTGGCGGACGGGCGGGTCGTCAGCGGCGTCGGTGGACAATACAATTTCGTCGCACAGGCGCAGGCGCTGCCCGGGGGCCGCTCATTGATCGCCGTGCGTGCGACACGCGAAAGCGGCGGCCGGCTCGAGTCGAATATCCGGTTCAACTACGGCCATGTGACGATCCCGCGTCACCTGCGCGATATCTGCCTGACGGAATACGGCGTCGCAGACCTGCGCTGGAAGAGCGATGCCGAGGTCGCCGCGGCGATGCTCGACATCACGGACTCGCGTTTCCAGCCCAAGCTCCTTGCGGAGGCACAGCGTGCCGGCAAGCTGCCGGCGAATCACCGGATCCGCGACCAGCATCGCAACAACCTGCCCGACATGCTCCAGCGCGCACTCGCTCCACACCGCGCCGCAGGACTTTTTGGCGAACTGCCATTCGGCAGCGATCTCACGGCGGAAGAAATCACGCTCGGCCGACAGCTACGGCGGCTGAAGGCGAGCACCGGATCCTGGCCGGGCAGGCTCGCCCTGCTCGCGCGATTGTTGCGGCCGATGTCGCGGGACCCCGCAATACGGCCGTTGCTCGCGCGGATGGGGCTCGCCGCACCGCGCGGCCTGCGCGAGCGTTTCTTGCGCCGGCTCGTTGCGGCAGCCCTCGCCGCGCGCTGAGCCTTTCGCTCAGACGAAGCTTGCGATCTCGCCGTCGGAGGTCCATCTCGGTTTCCTCAAGCTGGGCCGAATCTTAGAGGAACATCGAGGAATCGAAGATCAGTTCGGCAAGCTCAGACGCCACAGCCGGTGACACAAAAAGTGTTACCTATCTCCCCGACCACTCACTAGACAATTGCGAACTCATCCAGCCTTGAGCTCTTCTCTTAGGACTCCGCGCGAGGTTTGGTTGATCAAAGTCTGATACCCAACACCTTCCGCGTCTGCCTTGGCTCGAAAGGTCATCAGCAGGTCGTTGTCCAACATGATGGTGATTCGAGTCTTGCCTTTGGCGTCGGCCTGTAGTCTGGCCAGGTGGGGCACATCCTTGGCACGCTTGGATTTCGAAAAGTCGTACTGTCTACGCATATTGCTCGGCCTCTTTGCGCGTGGCTCCGCGCGCCGAAATTAGGCGAATCCGATCCTGACGCCGCAATGTGTAGCAAAGCGCCGAACGCTGCATCGCATTATTAGCTGGCCTTGCGTAGCTCCTCGCGAAGTACCCGCCGCAGGGTCCGTTCGAGCGGTTCATCGGTGCGGAGCATGTGCTCGCGAAGTGCAGCATTGATCAGGGACTGGTAGTTACCACCACCCGCGTCATGCACATGGCGCTTAAACCAGGCGATGACATCGTCATCCAGACGGATGGTAATGCGCTTCTTGCCCTTGGGGGCGGGCACCACGGGTCCACGCTTGGCATTGGAAAAGTCGTACTGCTTTCTCATCAATCTTCCTCGTAATGACGGCGCTCGGCCGGGCTGGCGCGACGAGATGAAATGATCCGTATCCGCTTCCTACGGCGCGTGAAGATCGTCACCAGCAACCGGCCGGTTGGATCCGCACCCATCGATACATACCGTTCCTCGCCACTGGAATCCGGGTCATGCACCGTGCGGGCGAGGGGATCCTCTAGGGCCAGGGTGGCATCCGCGAAATCGACCTTGTGGTTGCGGAGATTGGCTGCTGCCTTGGCCGGATCCCACTCGTATTGCATTGATCCGAGTGTATGCACAACTGTGCACCACTGTCAATGAATCGAATGAAAGGGCTTTCTAGGCCAACGCTCGCGATCAGCGGCGTCACTACACTCACGGGCCGCGCCGAACGCTGCATCGAATATTAGCTGTCACAGCCATACCGACACCTCAATTCAACGCAACTGTGCCGAGCTTCAGCAACGTGTGCAATAGAACGTTTGCACCACTTGCAATGTCTTCCGGTCGCGAATACTCCCGCGGTGAGTGGCTGATTCCCGCAATACTCGGTATGAATATCATTCCTATCGGGGCAAGCCGCGCGATGTTCTGAGCATCATGCGTCGCACCGCTGGGCATCAGTTTCGTGGTGAGGCCCAGCTCCTTCGCCGATTCATCAACGAGCTGCCGTATGCGTGGGTCTGTCGGCGCCGGCAGGTCCACCGTGACTTCTTTAAACTGAACCGTGGTACCCGTCGCTTTGGCGACCTGCTGAGCCTCAGCGGCGATTTGTTGATACAGGAGCTCGATCCGCGCGGCATCAAGATCACGCAGATCCAGACCTAGAATGACTTCGCCAGGAATCACGTTGTATGCGCCCGGCAACGCTTCGATCCGACCGACGGTGCCAACCTGACGGCCTGGCAGGCCGGTCACGACGCGATTAACAGCTTCGACAATTTTCGCAGCTGCCAGCAACGCATCGCGCCGCTGACTCATCGGAGTAGTGCCCGCGTGATTGGCGAAGCCTTCGACCTTGATGTCCCAGCGGCTGTTGCCGACGATGCCCTCAACCACCCCGATGTCGATCCTTTCAGCGTCGAGTACGCCACCCTGCTCGATGTGCAATTCGAGATAGGCTGCGATGTCACCTCGTCTTCGATGTACGGCGGCGAGCGTGGTGGGATCACCGCCGAGGACTTTTATCCCTTCCCGAACTGTCTTGCCGCTGCGGCTTACGATGTTTAGGTCTTTGTCGGTCAGCCCCCTGCCAACCGCACTGCTGCCAATCAGCCCTCCCTCTTCGTTCTGAAAGATGAGGACCTCCAGAGGATGACGCAGGATGATGTCGTTCTCGGCGAGTACCTGCGCGACCTCGATGGCACCCAGCGAACCAACATCCCCGTCGTAATTACCGCCGTCCGGTACCGAGTCGATATGCGATCCCATCGACAGAAATGACAGGCTAGGGTCACTGCCGGTACGCCGGCCAACAAGATTCCCTGCGGCATCGATGCTGACGCTCAGTTTGGCTGCGCGCATCAAGCCCATCACATACTCGCGTGCACGGAGGTCAGCCTCACTGTACGCCAGCCGGCTGACGCCACCCTGGAGGTTTTTGCCGAACTCAGCGAGGGCGCTCAGATGCTCATTGAGGCGGCGGCCATTGATCCGCAGCTGCGTTGTTGCTTGGCGGGCTTCGACAATCGACCATGCAACTGCGGCCAACACGCCGACGCTGAATACTCTGCGATTCATCGTTCGCTCCTTCGGACACGAGTCCGATAAAGTGTCGAGTAAGGACAAGCATCCTCGGGCCTAACTACAATTGGGAGGCCCAAATGATTGTGAGAAGTCGATCATTTGGGACCGTATAACACCATTCGCCAATCTTCGGTAAGTGCTCCAATGCTCCCGCGCTGCGGCACTGTCTGGCTGCACCGCACAAGGACATAGATGCCACCCAACCACCGCGCCGCGCGGCCTGCGCGAGCGCTTCTGGCGCCGGCTGGTCGCGGCGGCACTCGCGCAGCGCTGAGCATTTCACTCAGACGAAGCTTGCGATCTCTCCGAGCGGCTTGCGGTGAATATCCGGAACCATGGCATCCTTGGCTGGGTAACCGATAACCAGCAGCAGGAATGGCCGCTCAAGGTCGGTGGGCCGCCCAAGTAACTTGTTGAGAAATTTCATCGGGCTTGGCGTGTGCGTCAGCGACACGAGTCCCGCGTGGTGAATCGCGGCCAGTAACAGGCCCGTGGCGAGGCCCACCGACTCGTCGGTGTAGTAATGCTTGCGCTTCGTTCCGTCCGCCAGGCGCTCGAAGCGGCGGATGAATACTGCGATCAGCCACGGTGCGGTTTCGAGGAAAGGCTTGTTTTCATCGGTGCCGAGCGGGCGCAGGACCTCCAGCCATTCCGGCGGCGCCCGGTGCGCGTAGAACTTGCGCTCCTCCACCTCGGCCGCCTCACGAATGCGTTGCTTGAGATCGGGATCCGACACGGCGACGAAGTGCCAGGGCTGCTGGTTCGCGCCGGAGGGCGCGGTGCCTGCGGCCCGAAGACACGCCTCGATCAACGCGCGCGGCACCGGGCGGTCTGAGAAATCGCGGACCGTGCGCCGTCGCTGCATTTCGTCGGCAAAGCCGCGCGCGCGGGCCAGCATTTCATCGGGCGGGTATTCCACGAAGCCCGGCAGTGGAATGAGTTTCGGTTGCATGGCGTCTCCTTCCCGGCCGGCCCGACTCAATGCCCCGCAGCGGCCAGCAGCCGGTCGATCATGCCTTCGGCCTGCGCGCGGTAGCTGCCGCCAAACAAGTTCAGGTGATTCAGCACGTGATAAAGGTTGTACAAGGCGCGGCGCGTGCCGGCCGCCTGGTCCAGCGGCCATGTCGCTGCATAGGCTGAGTAGAACCTTGGACCGAAACCGCCAAACAAACCGGTCATCGCGATGTCCGCCTCGCGGTCCCCGTAATAGACCGCGGGATCGAAAACGACCGGCGTGCCGTCGGCGAGCGCGCCGCGATTGCCGCTCCACAGGTCGCCGTGCAGCAATGACACCGCCGGCCGGTAGCTCGCGAAGAAGACGTCCATCAATTCGGCGAGTCGGCGTCCGCGCTCCTGCAGCCGCCCTGCATGGCCATTGCCCGCAGCGAGATCCAGTTGCCGCAGCAGGCGCCGTTCACGCCAGAACGTTACCCAGTCTTCCGTCACTGCATTCGATTGCGGCGTTGCGCCGATGAAGTTGTCGCGCTCGAGTCCGTAGCCGGGCCCGCGATTCCTGTGTTGCCAGGCGAGCGCCTCGCCAAATCGCTCCTCCGATGCGGCATCGGGCTCAACGAACTCCAGCCATTCGAGAACGAGAAACGCTTCCGAGCCCGCGCTGCCGAGCGCCAGTGTCGCGGGCACGCGCAAGGAGCCTGCCTGCCGCAGGCGTTCGAGACCGTCC
>JANOSR010000093.1:0-7529 GCA_031415935.1 Steroidobacteraceae bacterium
CGGCGATATCTTCGGCGGTGGCCGCCGCGGTGGCCGCAGCACCGTGTTCCGCGGCGCAGACCTGCGCTATGAGCTGACACTCGATCTGGAGCAGGCGGTGTTCGGCAGGAGCACCGAGATCGACTTCCAGACCGTCGCCGAATGCAAGGAATGCGGTGGCAGCGGCGCAGCCAAGGGTCACGTGCCGGTGACCTGCGAAACCTGTTCGGGCGCCGGACAGGTACGCATGCGCCAGGACCGCTTCGTGGTCCAGCAACCCTGCCCGCGCTGCAAGGGCCGCGGCACGATCATCAAGGATCCCTGCGGCAACTGCGGTGGTCATGGCCGCGTCAGGGCGAACAAGCGCCTGTCGGTCAAGGTGCCGGCGGGCGTCGACAATGGCGACCGGATCCGTCTCGCGGGTGAAGGCGAGGCTGGCCGCAATGGGGGGCCGCCGGGTGACCTATATGTCGAGGTCGTGGTCCGCGAGCACCCGATTTTCGAGCGCGACGGTGCGCATCTGTCCTGCGAAGTGCCGGTCAGTTTCGTGACCACGGCACTCGGTGGCAGCGTCGAAGTCCCGACCCTGGAAGGCCAGGCAAATATCAAGGTGCCCGCCGGAACCCAATCCGGCCGGGTCTTCCGGCTGCGCGAGAAAGGCGTCAAGCCGGTCCGCGGCGGGCCGACCGGCGACCTGTTCTGCCGCATCGTCGTCGAGACGCCGGTCGATCTGACTGCCGAACAGAAGGAATCGTTGCGCAAGATCGAGTCCTCGCTGAAGACCGGCGAACGACGGCACAATCCGCGCGAACGCTCCTGGCTCGAGGGCGTCAAGCAATTCTTCGGCAGGATCGGGGGCTGACATGATCAATGTGGCGGTGCTCGGCGTGAGCGGCAGGATGGGTCGGTGCCTGGTGCGGGCAATCCGGGAATCCGATGATCTCACGCTGTCCGGAGCACTCGCTTCGCCGGGGAGCGCATCGCTTGGGCGCGACGCGGGCGAGGTTGCCCAGGCTGGCCCGGTCGCCATCGAGGTCACATCAGACCGCGGCCGCGCGCTCGCGAATGCGGCCATCGCCATCGATTTCACGCTACCCGAAGCGACCGCAGACAATCTCGCTGCCGCCGCTGCCAGACACATCCCCATCGTCATCGGCACGACGGGACTCGATGCCGAACGTCATGCACTGATCCGGCGTGCCAGCGAGAAACTGCCGGTGCTGGTCGCGCCGAACATGTCGCTGGCGGTCAATCTCTTTTTCAGCCTGGTGGGCAGCGCTGCGGCCGCACTGCCGGGCGACTACGACATCGAGATCCTGGAAGCACATCACCGGCACAAGGCGGATGCCCCATCGGGCACGGCGCTGCGTCTCGGCGAGATCGCGGCCGGTGCGCGCAACACCACGCTCGGGAGTGTCGGTGTTTACGGTCGGGCCGGGAGCGCCACCACTCGGTCGCCGGGCGCGATCGGATTCGCAAGCGTCAGGGCCGGCGACATCGTGGGCGAGCATCACGTGCTGTTTGCGGGCAGCGGGGAAACGCTGGAACTGGTGCATCGGGCGACGGACCGCATGACATTCGCCTATGGCGCGCTGGCGGCGGCGCGTTGGCTCACCGGGCAGCAGCCCGGTCTCTACGGCATGGCGGACGTGCTGGGCCTGTAAAAGGTGTAAAAGGGGACGCGCCCCTTTTCCCTCCGGAAAAGGGGCGCATCCCCTTTTGAAATGGAACGGGCAGCGCCGGTCTAGTAGAATTCCCGTCTGGGTTGCGGCCCCCTTTGAGTGAGACGAATTGTGCGGGCGGAGTCCGGAACGGCTCCACTCGCTTGAATGCTGCACCCTGCTTCGGCAGGGCGGCATGTCCGGGCAGGGGAGAAACGACCGGTGACAGCCACGCCTGCGGTGCTCGCTCTCGAGGACGGCACGGTGTTTCGCGGTGACTCGATTGGTGCACCGGGAAGCACCACCGGCGAAGTCGTTTTCAATACGGCGATGACGGGCTATCAGGAAATCCTGACGGACCCCTCGTATTGCCGCCAGATCGTCACGTTCACCTACCCACATATCGGCAATACCGGCGCGACGCCTGAGGACCTGGAGTCCCCGGACATCCATGCCTCGGGCCTGGTGATCCGCGATCTGCCGCTCCTGCATTCGAGCTGGCGCGCCAGTCAGCCGCTGTCCAGATTCCTCGCCGAAGGCGGTGTCGTCGCAATCGCGGGAATCGACACGCGCCAGCTCACGCGCATCCTGCGCGAGAAGGGAGCACTGGCTGGCTGCATCATGACAGGCAGCGAAATCGACACTGCGGTCGCCATTCGCGCCGCCCGCAAGTTTCCCGGTCTCAAGGGAATGGATCTCGCCAAGGTCGTCACCGTACGGGAGCCGTATCAATGGAATGACGGTAGCCTCGGCCGGGAACCGGGCCGGGTCCTGCGTCCGGGATCGCGCTTGCACGTCGTCGCCTACGACTTCGGCATCAAGCGCAACATCCTGCGGCTGCTGGCGGATAATGGTTGCCGCATGACGGTCGTTCCCGCCGAGACTTCGGCGGAGGATGCGCTCGCACTCGGGCCGGACGGCATCTTTCTCTCGAATGGACCCGGTGACCCCGAGCCCTGCGATTATGCGATCGCCGCGATCCGCCGCTTCCTCGAGACTGACATCCCGATCTTCGGCATCTGCCTGGGCCATCAACTGCTCGGACTCGCCTGCGGGGCGCAGACGGTCAAGATGAAGTTCGGGCATCACGGCGCCAATCATCCGGTGCAGGAACTTGCCGGAAGTCACGTCGTCATCACCAGCCAGAATCACGGCTTTGCGGTTGACGAGGCATCGCTTCCGCCACGGCTCAAGGCGACCCATCGTTCGCTGTTCGATGGCTCACTGCAGGGTATCGCCTGTACGGACCGGCCGGCATTCGGTTTCCAGGGCCACCCCGAGGCGAGCCCTGGTCCGCACGACCTGCGGCCGCTGTTCGAACACTTCGTCTTCCTGATGGTGCGCCGGTTGCAACAGCTGACGCGAAGCCGCGCCGCCGCTGCCACGGGCGACGACGTGGTCGCCAACTGATGCCAAAGCGCACCGACATCGAGAGCATCCTGATCATCGGTGCCGGCCCGATCGTCATCGGCCAGGCTTGCGAGTTCGACTATTCCGGCGCCCAGGCTTGCCGCGCGCTGCGTGAAGAGGGCTACCGCGTCATCCTCGTGAACTCGAATCCCGCGACGATCATGACCGACCCGGAGATGGCCGACTCGATCTACATCGAGCCGGTCGAATGGCGCACGGTCGCGAGGATCATCGAGAAGGAACGTCCCGATGCCCTGCTGCCGACCATGGGTGGCCAGACAGCACTCAATACCGCGCTTGACCTGGTGCGCGAAGGCGTGCTCGAACGATTTGACGTCGAGTTGATTGCCGCATCGCGCGAAGCGATCGACATGGCCGAGGACCGGGAACAGTTCCGCAATGCCATGCGTGGCATCGGCCTCGAGTGTCCGTTGTCCTACATCGCGCACAGCCTCGACGAGGCGCTCGCCGTGCAGGGCGAGGTTGGCTTCCCGACGGTGATCAGGCCCTCCTTCACGCTCGGCGGCTCGGGCGGTGGCATCGCTTTCAACCGCGAGGAATTCGAGGAGATCGTGACGCGCGGTCTCGATGCATCGCCGACCGGCGAAGTGCTGATCGAGGAATCGGTGCTGGGCTGGAAGGAATTCGAGATGGAGGTGGTCCGCGACCGCAAGGACAATTGCATCATCGTCTGCTCGATAGAAAACCTCGATCCGATGGGTGTGCACACGGGCGACTCGATCACCGTGGCTCCCGCGCAGACGCTGACCGACAAGGAATACCAGCGCATGCGCGACGCCTCGATCGCCGTGCTGCGCCAGGTCGGCGTCGAATGCGGTGGTTCCAATGTGCAGTTCGCGCTGAATCCGAAAGACGGCCGCATGCTCGTGATCGAGATGAATCCGCGCGTGTCGCGCTCCTCCGCGCTGGCGTCGAAAGCGACCGGATTCCCGATCGCGAAGGTCGCGGCGAAGCTCGCCGTCGGCTACACGCTCGATGAACTGAGGAACGAGATCACGGGCGGGGCGACGCCGGCCTCATTCGAGCCAACGATCGATTATGTCGTCACCAAGGTGCCGCGATTCACGTTCGAGAAGTTCCCGGGTTCCAACACGCGCCTGACCACGCAGATGAAGTCGGTCGGCGAGGCGATGGCGATCGGGCGCACATTCCAGGAGTCCCTGCAGAAGGCCCTGCGCAGTCTCGAGACCGGCTGCGACGGCCTGACGCCCGTCATGCAGCTGCCGCTGGATGCCGACGGCGAGCAGCGCCTGGCCGAGGAGCTGCGTCATCCGGGAGCCGACCGGATCCGCTATGCGGCCGACGCATTCCGCGCCGGCTGGACACTGGCGCGCATTGCGGCCGAGTCCGCGATCGACCCATGGTTCCTGGCGCAGATCGAGGACCTGGTCCGCGAGGAGGAGACGGTCCGCGCAGAAGGCATCACCGCCCTGACGGTCGAGCGCCTGATCGTGCTGAAGCGCAAGGGCTTTTCGGACGCGGCACTCGCGCGCGCGTTGGGTGCCCCAGAGACACGCGTGCGCGCGCGGCGCCTCGCCTGCGGCGTTCATCCAGTCTACAAACGCGTGGATACCTGCGCCGCGGAGTTCGCGACCTCGACCGCGTGCCTTTACTCGACTTACGAGCAGGAGTGCGAGGCCGCGCCGACCGAGAATCGAAAGATCATGATTCTGGGCGGCGGCCCGAATCGCATCGGCCAGGGCATCGAGTTCGACTATTGCTGCGTGCACGCCGCGCTCGCCCTGCGCGAGGATGGTTACGAGACCATCATGGTGAATTGCAATCCCGAGACGGTCTCGACCGATTTCGACATCTCGGACCGCCTGTACTTCGAGCCGCTGACCTTCGAAGACGTCATGGAGATCATCGCCAAGGAGAAGCCCCTGGGCGTCATCGTACAGTTCGGCGGGCAGACACCCCTGAAGCTCTCACGCCAGCTGGCCGCGGCGGGCGCGCCGATCATCGGCACCAGCCCGGACTCCATCGACATCGCCGAGGATCGCGAGCGCTTCCAGCAGTTGCTGAAGCAGCTCGGCCTGCGCCAGCCAGCCAATGCGACGGCGCGCGACGAGGAACGCGCGATCGAACTTGCGCGTGAGGTCGGCTTTCCGCTGATTGTACGGCCGTCCTATGTGCTGGGCGGACGTGCCATGGAAGTCGTCTACGAGGAGGAGGACCTGCGCCAGTACATGCGCGAGGCAGTCAAGGTTTCAAATGAAAGCCCGGTGCTGCTGGACCGTTTCCTGGATCTCGCCATCGAGGTCGACGTGGATGCGATCTGCGACGGCGTGGACGTGCTGATCGGCGGCATCATGGAGCACGTCGAGCAGGCCGGCGTGCATTCCGGCGATTCCAGCTGTTCGCTGCCGCCGGCCAGCCTTTCAGCGGAGTTGCAGGATGAGCTGCGCGCCCAGACACGCAAGATGGCGCATGCGCTCAATGTCATCGGCCTGATGAATGTGCAGTTTGCGATCCAGAATGGGGTCGTTTACGTGCTCGAGGTCAACCCGCGCGCATCGCGCACGGTTCCCTTCGTGTCCAAGGCGACCGGAATGCCGCTTGCGAAAATCGCGGCGCGCGTGATGGTGGGCCGCAAGCTCGCGGAGCTTGGCATGCTCGATGAGCGCGTGCCGCCGTACTACTCGGTCAAGGAAGCCGTGTTCCCATTCAGCAAGTTCCCCGAGTCCGACCCGATACTGGGCCCTGAGATGAAATCGACCGGCGAGGTGATGGGCACCGGCCGCACATTCGGCGAAGCGTATGCAAAGGCGCAGGCGGCGAGCGGCGTCCGCCTCCCGATCCGGGGTGTCTGCCTGATTTCGGTGCGTGACCGCGACAAGGAGGGAGCCGTCGCAATCGCGCGGCGACTGCACGATCGTGGATTCGAGATCCGGGCGACGCAGGGCACGGCGATTGCGCTGGAGGCGGCCGGCATTCCCTGCCGCCGGGCGCTGAAGGTACGCGAGGGGCGGCCACACATCGTCGACATGATCAAGAACGACGAGATCGACCTGATCGTCAATACGACCGAAGGCAAGCGCGCAATCCGCGAATCACGCTCGATCCGCCGGGAGGCGGAATTTCGCAAGGTGACCTACTACACGACCGTCGCGGCGGCGCATGCGACCTGCGAGGCTCTCGACCACCTCGAAGACCTCGACGTCAATCGGCTGCAGGATCTGCACAGCGAACTGGGCGCTGCATGAGAGCGCCGATCACGCTGCGTGGCGCGGAACTGCTGCGCTCCGAGTTGCGCAAGCTCAAGGCCGAGGATCGTCCGGCGATCATCCGAGCGATCGCGGATGCGCGTTCGCACGGCGACCTGTCCGAGAACGCGGAGTACCACGCTGCGCGCGAGCAGCAGGGTTTCACCGAGGGCCGCATCAAGGAAATCGAGTGGCGGCTCGCGCACGCCCAGGTGATCGATCCGACCGCGTTGCCGGACAGCGGCAAGGTCGTATTTGGCGCGACCGTGGATCTCGCGCCGGTCAATGGGGGCGCGGAAGTGAGCTACCAGATCGTCGGTGACGACGAGGCCGACATCCGGGGCGGGCTCATCTCGATCAACTCGCCGATTGCGCGCGCACTGATCGGCAAGAAGCCCGGCGATGAAGTCGAAGTGGCGGCGCCGGGCGGTGCGCACAGCTTCGAGATCCTTGCCGTGCGTCTTGAGTGATTCAAGAATCGGGAAGAAGTATCTTGTTTAACTTATTGTTTTTCTTGTATAACAAGCCTACATTCCCGATCTGATGCACGAGTTCGGAGCCGGTGTCCGCCGCCAGCTTTCCAAGCACCAGATTGCGATGTTCGCGATCGCCGACACGAGCCCGGACCTTGACCAGTTCATGATCATGCAGGGTTTGCCTGAGTTCGCTGACGACGCCTTCGGTCATGCCGCGCTGGCCGACCAGCACCAGCGGGTGCAGGGCATGCCCGAGGCGCCGCAGGTGCTTTTTCTGACGATCCGTGAGTGCCACGAGTGGTTTGTTGAGAGCCAAGCTTTGACTACTGGGTTCCGAATTATAGGACCGCATACTGGGTTTCGCTCATGAGCCGGCGCAGCAAGTCGAGCGGCCGCTGGTTGCGCGAGCACTTCGACGATCCCTATGTGCAGCGCGCGCAACAGGAGGGCTGGCGCTCGCGCGCCGCCTTCAAGCTCCAGGAGATCGATCGCGCCGAACGGCTCATTTTCCCGGGCGCGGTGATCGTCGATCTGGGGGCTGCGCCGGGCGGCTGGAGCCAGTACGCGTCACGCGCGCTCGCGGGGCGCGGCACCGTGATTGCCCTGGACCTGCTGAAGATGGACAGCCTGCCGGACGTGACCTTGCTGCGAGGTGATTTCCGCGAACAGCCGGTGCTCGATGCGCTGCTGGAAATGCTGTCTGGCCGGCGCGTAGACCTTGTGATGTCGGACATGGCCCCCAACATGAGTGGCGTGGATGTCGTGGACCAGGCGCG
>JANOSR010000094.1:0-8198 GCA_031415935.1 Steroidobacteraceae bacterium
GCCGGCGTGCCATTTGCAGTCGGCGTCGTCGATCGCAATGGGCGGCGCATCACGCCGCGACACCTCAACTGGATGCAGTTGCGGGCCGGCGAGGTCCTGAGCTGCAATGGCTGTCACGTGCCTGCGGGGGCGCAAGCAGGCGCACCGCCCGCCATTTCTCACGGCCGCCGTAACCTGTTTGCCTCCGTGAATCCCGGTGCGCCGACCACGGGCCAGCCGTTCCCGAATACGAACGCAGCCTTGTTTGCCAACATGGGCGAGACAATGGCGGAAGTGCGCGCGCGCATCAGTTGCCAGACCGGTTGCGCCGCGCAGCTGCCTTCCGTGGATGTCATCTACGACGACATCTGGACCGACCCGGTCGCGGCGGGCCGGCCCGCCGACGCCTCGTTCAGCTATCGCTACAGCCAGCTGACGACGCCGGCGCCGACCAGCGGCAGCTGCCAGTCGAACTGGACCGCGCTGTGCCGCATCGTGATCCACTACCCCAACCACCTGCAGCCGCTGTGGACACTGCCGCGGCTGATCCTGGACGCAGGTGGCGCGGTGATTGCCGACCGGACCTGTATTTCCTGCCACAGCCCGGCCGATGCCGCCGGAGCCGTGCGAGTGCCGGCCGGGCAACTCGACCTTTCGGGTGGTCCGTCACCCGACGAAGCCGACCATTTCGTGTCCTACCGCGAACTGCTGTTCACGGACAATGCCCAGGAAGTTAACATGGGCTCAATTCAGGACGTGCCGGGGCCCGTGCCCGTGAGCCCCTCGATGAGCGCCGCGGGCGCCAGGGCGTCAGCAACGTTCTTCAGCCGTTTCGATGCGGGTGGGTCGCACGCAGGCGACCTGACACCGGTGGAACTCAGGCTGATCGCCGAGTGGCTGGACATCGGTGGGCAGTATTACAACGACCCGTTCATGGCACCGACGAATTGAAGCGATGAGACTCTTCATCGCCTGCGCGCTGCTGCTGTGCGCCGGCGCCGCTTTTGCCGCCGACCGCGATGCACTCGAAGTCATCGTCGCCGATCCCTACCTGGAACTCCGGACCGGTCCCGGCCGTGGCTACCCGATCGTGCAGGTCGTGCCGCGCGGTGAGACGGTCCAGATCCTCAAGCGGCGCACCGACTGGTTTCACATCCGCGACGCCGCCGGCCACGAAGGCTGGGTGCACCGCAGCCAGATCGCCGAGACGCTGGTGCCCACGGGCGCACGCATCGAAATCGACGATCCCGCCCGCGAAGACTTCGGTGCCCACCGCCGCGAGGTCGGCCTGCTGCTGGGCGACTTCGGCGGCGCCAACATCGTTACCGTCTATGGCGCCTACGCATTCAATGCGCACCTTTCAGGCGAACTCGCGCTGTCGCACCTGCTCGGCAGTTTCTCCGATGGTCAGATCGCGGCAATCGGCGTCACGCACGTGTTCCGCCCGGATTGGCGTATCCAGCCCTTCGCATCGATGGGCACCGGACTGATCCACCTCGAGCCCAAGTCCACGGTGGCACAGTCGCCCCAACGCACCGATCAGCTGGCCTATGTAGGCGCAGGGGTACGCGCCTACCTGGCGCGGCGGTTCATACTACGGGCCGAATACAAGAATTACGTGGTCTTCACGGACCGCGACGAGAACGAGGAAGCCTACGAATGGAAAATTGGATTCGCGTTCTTCTTCTGACGGCGGTCCTCGGGATGACCGGCTGTGCGTGGATGCCATGGCGCGACAAGCCTGCTACAGGCACAGCGCCCGCTGGCGAACCTGCCCGCAGCGAAACCACTACCCGGACCGCCGGCGAGAACGCCGCCGGCAGTGACGAGAATCAGGTCGTCATCGATCCCCAGGTCGAGCGGCGTGATGTCCGTCCGGCCCGCATCGACACGGAAAACTGGGAGGCCGGCGCTTATGTCGGGTCCCTGTCCGTCGAGGATTTCGAAGTCAATGTGGTCTACGGCGCCCGACTCGCCTACCACATCAACGAGGACTTCTTTGCCGAGGGCATCATCGGCTTCAGCGATGCCGGGCTGTCCAGTTTCGAGCGTCTTTCGGGTTCCGCGCCGCTATTGACCGACAGTGAGAGGAAGTTCACGTATTACAACCTCGGCTTCGGATGGAATGCGCTTCCGGGCGAGGTTTTCCTGGGTGGCAAGCGTGCCTTGAATAGCGCCATCTACCTGACGCTCGGGGCCGGCGGCACGCGATTCGCCGGCGGCGACCGGTTCACGGTCACGATGGGTGCGGGCGCGCGGGTGCTGATCAAGGACTGGCTCGCTGCACACCTGGACATTCGTGACCACGTGATGGAGATCGATGTCTTTGGGCGTAACAAGACCGCCCACAATTTTGAAGCGACGCTGTCGCTGACGGCGTTCTTCTGAGGACGGACAGCCGATGCGCGAAACAAAGTTTCATGTCGCTGCGCTGTTGACCGGGCTGCTCGCCTTGTCATGGCCTGCGCTCGCGACCAATGGCGCGCCACCGGCGCCGGAATTCAGGCTCGCAAACCGCGCCGGCGGCGAGTTGTCGCTGTCGGGGCTTCGCGGCCAGGTCGTCATGATCAACTTCTGGGCCAGCTGGTGCGCACCCTGCCGGCAGGAGTTTCCTGCCCTCGACGAGATATACCGCAAATACAAGCCGGTGGGTTTCACGATGGTCGGCATCAACGTCGAGAGCGACAAGGCGGACGCCGAGCGCTTCCTCGGCATGCGCCCTGTCAGCTTCCCGATCCTGTTCGACCCCGATAACCGCGTGAGCGGCAGTTATGGCGTGAGCGCGATGCCGACCACCGTGCTGGTCGATCGTCAGGGCCGGCTGCGCTGGCAGCATCGGGCGTACAAGCCGGGCGACGAGGCCAAGTACATCGAGCAGATTCGCGCGATGTTGCGGGAGCCGTCGTGAGCATTTCGCGCGCGCTGCTCGCCGCGCTCGCACTGCTGGCATTCTCGGGCTGCTCGCGCGTCGAGCCCTGGGTCAAGCCTTACGAGCGCGAGAATCTCGCCGACCCGATCATGGCCTGGGACCGCGACCCGGTCGCCGCGTCCTATATGCGCCACGTCTACGAGTCGCGCGAGGGTGCCCGCGGCGCCGCGGGTGCAACCGGCGGCGGCTGCGGATGCAACTGACCCGATCCGGCCGCGGATTCGCTGCGGCGCTCGCCTCGGGCTGGCTGCTTTGCCCGGTGCAGGCCGCAGCCGGCGTACTGCCGGAAGACCGCGCCGATGTGATGTACCACTACTACGACGGCGGTGGCGTCACAATCGACGGCCCCTCGCTGCTCATCCGCAAGAAATTCGCCGAGAAATACGCCGTCAATGCGAGCTATTACGTCGACATGGTGACCTCCGCCTCGATCGACGTCGTGACGACGGCGAGTCCCTACTCGGAGGAACGCACCCAGTACGGCTTCGGCGTCGAGTACCTGCGCGGCAAGATCACCTATGCAGCCAGCTTCAGCAACAGCAAGGAAAATGACTATAACGCCGATACGGCCAACTTCTCGATCAGCCAGGACATGTTCGGCGACCTGACGACCGTCCAGCTCGCATTCAGCCGCGGCAAGGACGATGTGACACGCCGCGGTGACCCGCTGTTCGCCGACAAGATCGACCGCCGGATATACGGTGTGGACATCTCGCAGATCGCGACCAGGAAACTGGTCCTGGGGCTTTCCTGGGAAACCATCACGGAAGAAGGGTTCCTGAACAATCCCTACCGCCAGGTCCGTTACGTCGACGCGGGTGCGGCGCGCGACTATTCCTACGAATTCGAGCGCTATCCGCGCACGCGGACCGGCAATGCGATCGGCCTGCGCGCGCGCTATTTCCTGCCTTACCGCGCCGCGTTGCAGGGCGACTATCGCTGGTACAACGATACCTGGGGCATCGATTCGAGTACGTTCGAGATCGCCTACACGCACCCGATCGATGAGCGCATGACATTCGACGTGCACTACCGCTTCTACATGCAGAACGCGGCCGATTTCTATTCGGACCTGTTCCCGTTCCAGAATTTCCAGAATTTCCTTGCACGCGACAAGGAACTCGCGACCATGGAGAGCCACACGCTGGGCTTCGGCGTCGGCTACGAGTTCCAGGTCCCAATGGTCAGTTTCATCCAGAAGGCCACAGTCAACCTGAAGTACGACCTGATCCGGTTCAATTACGACGACTTCCGCGACCTGCGGCCCACGGGTCTCGCGCCCGGCACCGAGCCCACCTACAGCTTCGACGCCAACGTCGTCCGGCTGTTCGTCTCCGGCTGGTTCTAGGGAACCTTCGGATCGGCCTCCGCCGGAGGCGCGAGTCCCTTCGAGTAGAACACGCGGCCGTCGCTACGCACGACCACGGCGTCCACGTCGTCCAGCGTGTCGATCAGCGCCAGGCCCCGCTCCGGCCCCATCACGAACACGCTTTTCGTCAGGCCTTCGGTCAGGGTCGCGTTGGGGCCGATCACCGTGACACTGCGCACGCCGACCGGGCTCTTGCCGGTGCGCGGATCGATGATGTGGTGGTAACGGACGCCGCCCTCGTCGAAATAGCGCTCGTAGTCGCCCGATGTCGAAATCGCCGCGTCCTCCAGCGGGATCCGCGCGATCACGCGATTGGGGTCGTCGGGGTGCCGGATACCCACGACCCATGGCCGGCCGCGCCGATCGCCCAGGATCCGGCTGTCACCCCCGGCCGTGACTGTGCCATTCCGGATACCGTGGTCGCGCAGGATCTGGACGGCCGAATCCACCGCATAGCCCTTGGCGATGCCGCCAAGATCGATCCGTACGCCAGGCATCAGGAAATGCACGGTCGAGGCCTCGCGGTCCACCACGACATGACGCCAGTTGATCGCCGGCAGGGCCGCCTGGATCTGGGCCTCGCTGGGATGGCGGCGCTCGCGGTAGTCGTAGAGGTAGCCGACACTCGCATAGGTGATGTCGAAGGCACCGCCGGAAAGTTCCGAGAACTCCAGTGCCCTGGCGATGAGTCCAGCCAACTCGGCATCCACCTTCACGGGCGCGGTCGCGGCGTCGCGGTTGATCCGCGAGAGCTGGCTCTCCGGCTTGTAATGCGACATCAGCTCGTCGATGCGATGCATTTCGGCGATCACCGCATCGATCGCAGCCTCGGCCCGGCCTGCATCCTCGTGCCAGACCTCGACCGCGATGCGAGTTCCCATGATCGCGGCCTCGCGCTCGTACCATTCGGCAGACGCCGCGGCCGGCATCAGCAGCATCAGCGTGGTGACCGCGCTTGCGAATCGGCGCATCATGACCATCCCAGTTTGGACGATACGGCGTGACGCTGTCGATTCGCGCGGACCCGCCGTCGCACAACGGCTACACTTGGCCACACGGCCCGCCTGCCGGGGAACCTGTCACGATTGGCACGGTCTGTCCGCTCGGGCCCTGAACAGGAAGCACCGACATGAAATTTCCCGTATTCATCCTTGGCGCACTGCTCGCCGGCACGCTGGTTACCGTGCCTGCAGCGGCCGTCACGCGCGAGGAGGCCACGCTCCAGAACGCGACAGTCGTGCTGCGCGAATTGCAGTCGATGCCGGACATGCGGATACCGGACCAGCTGTTGGCCCGTGCGGAAGGCATCGTGATCCTTCCCGCCGAGGTCAAGATCGGATTCATTGTCGGCGCGCGGTTTGGAAATGGCGTGATGCTCGTACGAAATGCGAACCGCGACTGGAGCAATCCGGTCTTCGTGACGACCGGCGGCGGTAGTGTTGGCTGGCAGGCCGGGGGTCAGGTCGCCGACATCGTCCTCGTCTTGACGACCCGACGCAGCATCGAGGGCATCAGCGACGGAAAGCTGACACTCGGCGCCGACGCCTCGGTCGCCGCGGGTCCGGTGGGTCGCACGGCCATTGCCTCGACCAGCCTGACCTTCGATTCCGAAATTTACGCCTACTCCCGGACCAAGGGGCTGTTCGCCGGAGTCTCTCTGGAAGGCAACGGCATCTTCATCGGCAAGAAAGCCAATCGGCGTTTCTATGACGGCGAGGACAGCGCGACGGCAATCATGGCGCAGACCAAGGCGCCGCCACCACCCGCCGACGAGCTCGTCACCGAAGTCCGCCGCGTCACCTCGGTCGCGCAGCGAGCGACTGCTGAAAATGCGAAACCCGCGACGGAAGTGCCGCCGGTTGAAGCGCATACCTATCCATTGCCAGACCCGGAGCCCGGCGCCGAGCCGCGCTGAAGCTCATAAGCGCTGAGGCTCATACCAGGGAGGAACCGGCGTGAAAGTCGGCGTGATCGGCCTCGGCACGATGGGCCAGCCCATCGCGCGGCGCATTGCGCGCGCTGGCCACGAAATCCTCGCCTGGAATCGCACGCCCGGCCGCGCCGACAGCCTGCCGGCCGACACCGCAGTTGCCGTGCGCACGGCAGGCGAAGCCTGCCAGGCCGAGCTCGTGATCACGGTGCTCTCCGATGACACGGCCGTCGAGGCCGTGATGTTCGATGGTGGACGGCTCCTCACGACCGGCATGCCCGGCCTCATCCATGTCTGCATGAGCACGATCAGCGACATCCTCGCGCGGCGCCTGGCAGCGGCGCACGAGGCCGCGGGACAGGTCTATATTTCAGCGCCGGTGTTCGGTCCCCCCGACGCGGCGGCGGCCGGCCGGCTCCTGATCGCCGCGGGCGGACCACGCAGTGCCGTCGAGCGCGTCCGGCCGGTACTCGAGGTGCTGGGCAGGGTCCAGTACATCAGTGAGGACCCCGCGGCGGCCAATGTCGTCAAGTCAGCCGGCAATTTCCTGATGGCAGCGGTCGTCGAGAGCTTGCGCGACGCGATGCTGATCGTGCACGGCGCGGGCGTCGATCCGCGCGAGTTCGCCGGAATCGTCACGCAGTCGCTGTTTCCGACGCCGGTCTACCAGTATCTCGGCGGCTTACTGGCCGCGCGCCAAGCCCAGGGTGGCGCGCGCGTGCCGAATCCCTTCCTGCGTGGCGCGCAGCAGTGCGCCAACACCGCCCAGCAGCAGGGCGTCGAGGCGCCGCTCGTCAGTCACATCGATGGTCAGTCCGCCGGGCATCAGGCGACGCCGAGCCCGACCGGACAGGCGACACCCGTGCCGTCGAGACCGCAGTAGCCGCCGGGATTCTTGGCCAGATACTGCTGGTGGTATTCCTCGGCGTAGTAGATGACCGGTGCCGCCATTACTTCCGTCGAGATCGAACGGCCATGCCCCGCAGCGGTGAGCGCGTGCTGGTACGCGGCCTTCGATTCCTCCGCCTCGCGTAACTGGGATTCGTCGGTCGCGTAGATCGCGGAGCGGTATTGGGTGCCGACGTCGCCGCCCTGGCGCATGCCCTGGGTCGGGTCATGCGACTCCCAGAAGTACTTGAGCAACTCGGGATAGCCGATGCGCGCAGGATCGAAGACGACACGCACGACCTCCGTGTGCCCGGTCATGCCCGTGCAGACTTCCTGGTAGGTCGGATTCGGCGTGCAACCGCCCGCATAGCCCGCAGCGGTCGAATAGACACCCGGTAATTCCCAGAAAAGCCGCTCGGCGCCCCAGAAACAGCCCATGCCGAACATCGCGAGCTGCAGGCCCGCAGGGAACGGCGGTGACAGGCGATTGCCATTGACGAAATGGCGCTCCGGCACCGGCATCGCGTCCTGGCGTCCGGGCAACGCATCTGCAGCAGTCGGCATCGTTGTCTTGCGCATTTTGGCACTCATCCCTGAAAAAGTTCCCGCACGCCGTTGATGATGAACTGCACGCCGATGCAGATCATCAGGAATCCCATGATACGGGCGATGGCGCCGATTCCGGCGCTGCCCAGTTTCCTGCTGAGCTGCTCGGCGGCGCGCAGCACGAAGTAGCAGACGAGCGCCGCGACCGCGATGCCGATGACGACACCGACATGCTCGACGATGACGCGTACGCCCTGCTCCTCGTGGCGAATCGTCGAGGACATCGAGATCACGGTCGCGATCGAACCCGGACCGGACAGCGACGGCATGGCGAGCGGCGAGAATGAAATGTCGGCCTTGGTCCGCGCCTCGGCGAGCGCCTCGGGGGACATGTCAGGCACCGCGTCCGGGAACAGCATCCGGAATCCGAGGAAGGCGATCACGAGCCCGCCTGCAATGCGCAGGCCCGGTATCGAGATGCCGAAAACCTGCATGATCAGGGTGCCGAGCAGCAGGAATGCAATCAGGATGCCGCATGCATAGACGCAGGCCTTGCG
>JANOSR010000095.1:0-33755 GCA_031415935.1 Steroidobacteraceae bacterium
GCAGTCAAGCCGTGCGCGCGGAGTTTGAGTGGAATTTTGTTGTTCGACCGCCAACGCCATGAGTAACCGGCGCGCCGGTTCGCGTGCGTGCGGGTGGACCGAGAGGCTCGGTGCGGCAGCCGCCGCGACTTGGTGTCTTGCAGCGACACCTGCGGCGCTCGCGGCGGATTCCGCCCTGCAGCCGCCGCGTCCGCTCGGCAATGTCAGTAACGCGACCGACAACTGCTACGCGATGCACAGCCGCGGCGGCGTGGTGACTGGCGAGGTCGAGGTCACGATCATGGTCGATGCAGAGGGCCGGGTGACAGGCGCATCGAGTCCTCCTGGAACAGCGGATCGCCTGGCGGCCGCTGCGCAATGCGTTGCGGTGACGATGCGCTACGAACCAGCCAGCCTCAACGGTGAGCCGGTGGCGGGCAAGGTATCTCTGGCTATTGGATTTCCAAATCCGCCGACCCTGAGGGAACCGGCCCGGACAGCTATCGAATACTGCCAGCCGACCATCGATCCGCTGGCGACCCTGACTGGTGCCTATGAAGGCGAGCTGGATCTCCTGGTGCGGGTCGGCAAGGACGGCCGGGTCGTCGAAACCGTGCTACCGGAAGGCGTCCTTCCGTGGATGGAGGAGGCCGCCAAGTGCGTGGCTAGCCGGCTCGCATTCTTCCCGGCACGTCTGCACCTGGTCGCCGTCGAGGCCTGGGCTACTGTTCCAGTGGACTTCAATCTGACGCGAAATCCGCATGAACGCGTGAGGCTGGACGCACCCACGGTACGCTCGGGCGAAGAGCAGATCCTCGAGGCCTATCGGAAGTGCTATCCATCCGGTCGCGACGAAGTACAGCGGATCAACTACCGCATCACCATTGACGACGGCGGCCGGGTCCGCAAGGCGGAGGTGATACGGAGTAGTGGCGATGATGCACTCGATCAGGCGGGAGTCTGCATCCTGCGCCTACTCGTTTTCGTGCCGGCCCGACGCAACGGACAGAATGTCGAGGCTACTGTGAGCTGGCCGATGCTGGTGAGGCCGCCGACCTAGCCCTGGTCGTCCGGAAACTCCGCGTCGAGGATGTGCACCAGCTCCTCATCCACACGGTCACGGAACATTGCGAGCAGAAAGCCGAGTGTCGCCTCGACGACGATCTCGTCCTTGCCGATCGTGACGGTGCCGGTTACATTCGGATGTTCGATCGAGAGCACCTCGCCCTGCCAGTTGCATTCGGCGTCGAATTTCTGGCCGAGCGCCTTGGCCATTCGATTGACGCGCTCGCGCGCGGCCTTGGCCGTCAGCTCATGCGAGCGGCGCAGGTGGATGCGGCTCATGGGCGGAGTATAGCGGCGCTCATGCGCGGCCGAGCGCCCGCCAGCCGATGTCGCGGCGGTACTGCATTCCGCGCCAGCACAAGCGGTCGACCAACGCGTAGGCGGCCCGCTGCGCCTCGGCCACGCCGGGTCCCAGGCCGACGGCGCATAGCACACGCCCACCCGCTGTCAGCACGCGTCCGCCATCGAGTCGCGTGCCTGCGTGAAATACCTTGCCGTCCATTGCGGCGGCTTCGTCGAGACCCGCGATCGCATCGCCTTGGCGCAGATCATCCGGATAGCCTTCCGCCGCCAGCACGACACCGAGTGCGGCTCGCGTATCCCAGGTCGCTTCGACCTCGTGCAGCCGGCCCGCGAGCGCCGCTTCGCAGAGATCCACGAGGTCGCTCCTGAGTCGCGTCATGATCGGCTGCGTCTCCGGATCGCCAAAGCGGCAGTTGAATTCCAGGACATTGGGCGTCCCGTCCGGGGCGATCATCAAGCCCGCATACAGGAAGCCGGTATAGGGCGTGCCATCGGCCGCGAGCCCGCGCACGGTCGGCCAGATCACGTCGCGCATGATGCGTTCATGCATTGCGGGCGTGACGACCGGTGCCGGCGAGTAGGCGCCCATGCCACCCGTGTTCGGGCCATGGTCACCGTCCAGCAGACGTTTGTGATCCTGCGAAGTCGCGAGCGGTAACACATGTTCGCCATCCACCATGACGATGAAGCTTGCTTCTTCGCCTTTCAGAAATTCCTCGACGACCACAGTCTTGCCGGCCGCGCCGAAGGCGCCCGCGAACATCTGCCTGACTGCCGCGATGGCCTCATCGGCGGTCCCCGCGATGACCACGCCCTTGCCGGCCGCAAGCCCGTCGGCCTTGACGACGATCGGCGGTCGCTGCCGGCGAATCACCGCGGGATCGAAGGTTTCGCTCGTGAAGACCGAATAGCGCGCGCTCGCGATGCCATGGCGTGCGAGGAATTCCTTCGTGTAGCGCTTGCTTCCTTCGAGTTGCGCGGCCGCCTTGCTCGGGCCGAAGCAGGCGAGCCCTGCCGCCTTGAATGCATCCACGACGCCTGCCACCAGCGGGCCCTCGGGTCCGACCAAGGCGAGATCGATGTCTTCGGAGCGCGCGAGCGCGACCAGTCCCGCGATGTCGGTTGCAGCGACTGCCACATTGCGGCACTTCGGCTCGGTGGCCGTGCCCGCATTGCCCGGGGCGATGAGCACTTCGCTGACACGCGGCGATTGCGCGAGCTTCCAGGCCAGGGCGTGCTCGCGGCCGCCGCCGCCGATGACCATCACCTTAATCATCAATGCCTGAAGTGGCGCATGCCCGTGAAGACCATCGCGATGTCGCGTTCGTCGGCTGCTGCGATCACCTCGGCGTCGCGCTGCGATCCGCCGGGCTGGATCACGGCCCGTACTCCGAGTTCCGCCGCCGCATCAAGTCCGTCCCGGAACGGGAAAAAGGCGTCGGAAGCCATCACGCTGCCGGGAACGGCAAGGCCTGCGTCGGCGGCCTTGATCGCGGCGATGCGCGTCGAGATGACGCGGCTCGTCTGTCCGGCGCCGACGCCGATCGTCATGCCTTCGCGCGCAAATACGATCGCATTCGACTTCACGAACTTGCAGATGCGCCAGGCGAACAGCAGATCGGCGAGTTCAGCGGCACCCGGCGCGCGGCGCGTGACAGTCCTGAGCGCGCCGGCTTCAATCATGCCGTCGTCGCGCGACTGCAGCAGCAGGCCGCCGGTCACTGAACGAAGTTCGGGTGTGGCCACGGGCGGACTTGCGAGGTTGCCTGCCTCGAGCGCGCGCACATTGGGTTTTGCGGCCAGTACCTCCCGCGCCTCGGGGCCTATGACCGGGGCCAGGATGACCTCGACGAACTGGCGCTCGAGAATCGCAGCGGCCGTTGCAGCGTCCAGCGGCCGGTTGAAGGCGATGATGCCGCCGAATGCGGAAGTTGGATCGGTCTCGTAGGCGCGCCGCCAGGCTGCGAGCGCGTCTGACGCCAGTGCGGCGCCGCAGGGATTCGCGTGTTTCACGATCACGCAGGCAGGGTTGTCGAACTGGCGCACGCATTCGAGCGCCGTGTCCGCATCCGCGATGTTGTTGAACGAGAGTTCCTTGCCTTGCAGCTGGACTGCCGTTGCGATGCTCGCGCCATTGGCCTGCGGATCGGTGTAGAAAGCGGCCGTCTGGTGCGGATTCTCGCCGTAGCGCAGGTCCTGCTTTTTCCGGAAACCCAGTGTCAACAAATCCGGAAAAGCGGATTCAGCCTGCTGTTGCAGCAGCCAGGTCGAGACCATGGCGTCGTACTGCGCCGTATGCGCAAAGGCCTTGGTGGCCAGCCGTCGCCGCGTCGCGTCGGGGACGGCACCCACGCGCAACTCATCGAGTACGCCGCGGTAGTCGGCCGGATCGACCAGCACGGTCACGCGCTCATGGTTCTTGGCCGCTGCCCGCAGCATCGCCGGTCCGCCGACGTCGATATTCTCGACCGCATCCGCGTAGCTGCAATCGGAGCGCGCAATCGTCGCGGCAAACGGGTAGAGATTGACGACCAGCAGGTCGATGGGGCGGATACCGTGCTCGCGCATGATCGCGTCATCGAGTCCACTGCGTCCGAGCAGCGCGCCGTGCACTTTCGGATGCAGCGTCTTGACGCGCCCGTCCATGATTTCCGGAAAGCCGGTCTCGGCGGCGACCTGGGTGACCGGAAGTCCGGAGGACGCCAATAGCCTGGCTGTTCCCCCGGTCGAGACGAGCTCGAATCCGAGGTCCTGCAGTTCACGCGCGAGTTCGACGATGCCGGTCTTGTCGGCGGCGCTCAGGAGCGCCCGCCGGGCTTGCCGGCGCATCGCCACGGTCAGGCGGACAGCCCGTATTCGCGCAATTTCTTGCGCAGGGTGCCGCGATTGATGCCGAGAATGGTCGCCGCGCGGCTCTGGTTGCCTTCCGCGTAGTCCATGACCGCCTGGAACAGCGGCAATTCGACTTCGCGCATGACGAGGTCGTATAAGCGGCCCGGTCGGTGGCCGTTGAGGCTGTCGAAGTAGCTGCTGAGGGCCTGCTCGGTGTGGTTGCGCAGCGGTATTTCACGCGCATGGCCGTTGAGCGGTCGGGCATAGGATGGACGGCGCGGCGTCTGCGCCCTGGTCTTCGCGGTCATTGCCAACTTGTCCCCGCCTGTCTTCGTGTTTATCGGTCAGGCCGCGCGGGCGGTCTGCCCGATGAAGCCTGACAGGAATGCGCCCGCGAGCGACAGTTGCTCTCTTGCGCTTCCAGTCGTCAACAGCTCGAGTGGCAAGTGTCCGACTTCCCTGTGCAACCGGCAATACCAACCGAGATGCTTGCGCGCCACGCGGACACCTTGTGACTCGCCATAGAACGAGTACAGGGCCTCGAGGTGCGAAAGCATGATAACACGGACCTCCGCGAGCGAAGGCGGCGCCACCGACGTTCCGGACATCGCTGCAAGCACTTCCCTGAAAATCCACGGCCGGCCCTGGGCTGCGCGGCCGATCATTACGCCATCGGCGCCGGTTTGTGCCAGCACCTTCAATGCCTTGGCGGGACAATCGATGTCGCCATTCACGAATACGGGGATGCTGACTGCCTGCTTGACGGCTGCGACAGTTTCGTATTCCGCATCGCCGCTGAAGAAATCCTCGCGGGTCCGGCCGTGCACGGCGAGCGCTGCGACACCGAGATCCTCGGCCAGGCGTGCGATCGCCACCGCATTGCGATTGCCGCGATCCCAGCCTGTGCGCATCTTAAGCGTCACCGGGACACCGGCCGCAGCGACAACCTGGGTGAGAATTGCGCGCACCAGCGGTTCGTCACGCATCAATGCGGAGCCCGCTGCATGATTACAGACCTTCTTGGCCGGGCAACCGAGATTGATGTCGATGATCTGGGCGCCCAGCTCGACGTTGCGAACGGCGGCGTCAGCCATCATTCCGGGCTCGCCACCAGCAATCTGCACGATGCGCGGCTCCGGTTCGTCGCGATGGACCAGCCGATTCCGCGATTTGGACGTATTCCAGAGCCGGACGTCGGCAGTCACCATTTCGGTGGCCGCTATTGCGGCACCCATGCGCCGGCACAGCTTGCGGAATGGCTGATCGGTCACGCCGGCCATCGGCGCCAGCGCGAGCGGCGCCGCCAACGCATAGGGTCCGATCCTCATGGCGTGGCCGGCGGGGTCTCGTTGGCGCAACGCACACCGTCGGTCAATGACAGGCAGACGTCCATTTCGAATCCAACCGCATCCTTGCCGGGGTCCACGATCCGGATCTCGGCATCCGCGCGCTGTCCCGGTTCCAGCAGGTTTCCTGCGCCGCTCCCAGGCAGGTAATCGACCGGCTGGATGTCGCGCACCCCGACCGTCGTGCCGAATCGATCCTGCAATGCCAGACGCAGCAGCGGGTAGGGTTGGGCGTAGTCAGCCCGGTTGACGATACTGGCGCGCAACAGCAGACGGCCGGCCTGCGTGGCGTCGCTCGCCGCGCCCCATTGGCGAAGTTCATAGGCGGCAAGATCCGTCGGCGCCGACAATGGCAAGCCGACGAGCGAATAAATCTGCGCGAGCAGCGGGCCAATTGCGGGCTTGCGGATCAGCTGGTCGCGCTGTCCATGCACGACCTGGGCGACGAGCGAGAACATCAGGATCGAAGCACCAATTGCCCAAGGCCAGCGGCGCAGGCCCTCTCCCGTGTCTGGCTCATCGAAGTCCGGCGCGCTGATGGCGCTCACGGCCGCTTCCTCCGCAAGACCTTTGCGCAACGCGTCCGGTATCAGGATGCGCGATGTCTCGAATGGGTTCGGCTGGAATTCGTCCGGCGCTACGACGATTTCGTCCGATTCGTCGAGGATGAGGATCGGGTGCTCGTCGGTGCGCTCGAGATCGTCGTGGCCGATCGTGAGCGAAGCGGCGATCGCACCTGGGTCGATTGCGGGCAATGGTGCCTGCTCGCCTGCACGCGCGGCGGCCGCCATGTGCTGCAGCTCCGTTGCCGGCATCTTGACGAACAGGCGGTCGAGGTCCTCGATGTCGCCGTCGAACTCGAAGGACTGCTCCTCGGCCGCGGCGACAGTCGACAACTCGATGTCCTCAGTGCCCGGCAGCTCCTCGACCGTGATCGTGTCTTCCGGAGCCGGGGATTCTTCATTCTCGGGTCCAGCCCGGAACGGTTCTTCGCTCAGATTTTCGAGCGCATTGAAGCTCGTCGAGCAGACCCCGCAGCGCACGTCGCCCTGCGCAGTACGCAGCGCGTCGGCAGTGACGCGAAAGACCGTCGTACAATCAGGGCATTGGGTGTACACGCCTACTCCGCGCGCCGATGGCCGATGAGGGCGATCCATCCGTCACGTCGGGCCGCCGTTTCGATATCAAACCACGGACTATAGGCATCCGCCACCTCCGCCGCCTGCGCATCGAGCTGGCCCGCTAGCAGCAGCGTGCCGGCGGGGCAGAGCCTGGCCAGATCGGGTGCCAAGGGCCTGCGAATCGATGTCGACGGCGCATGCGAACGCAGCGCCGAGCTTGAGCGCAGCGAGCGCAAGGATGCCGGACCCGCAGCCAAAGTCGAGTACACGCAGGCCTGAGAGCGGGAAGCCGTCCAGCCACTCCAGGCACATGGCTGTCGTCGCATGCGTGCCGGTGCCGCATGCGAGACCCGGATCGAGTTCCAGCACGATGGCGTCGGGCTCACCGGGCGGCTGACCGCCGGGGCAGACCCACAGGCGCCTGCCGAATCGCATGGGTCGGAAGTCCTTGAGCCATTCGCGTTCCCAGACGCGATCCTCGACTTCTTCGATCCGGATCGCTTCGGCAGGCAGCGCCAATACCGCCATCAAGGTCGCCGCGACGATGCGGGGATTCGCATCGGCCGGATACAGCGCGCGCAGCCGTATCTCCGGCCACAGCGGTGTTTCGCCGGGTGCCGGTTCCAGTAGCGGATGATCCGCCGCGTCGGCTGGCAGCGGCAGCCGCGGTCACTTGAGGCCGAGCCGGCGTTCCAGGTAATGGATGTCCAGGCCACCCTGCATGAATGCGGAGTGGCCGAAGATTTCCTGGTGCAGCGGCGCGTTGGTCTTGATGCCTTCGACGACCATTTCGGACAACGCGTTCCTCATCCGGGCGATCGCGGTGTCGCGGCTTTCGCCGTACGAAATCAGTTTCGCGATCAGCGAGTCGTAGTAGGGCGGCACCGAGTAGCCGGAATACAGGTGGCTGTCCACGCGCACGCCGGGCCCGCCCGGCGCATGCCACAGCCGCACCGGACCGGGCGACGGCGCGAATGTCTTCGGGTCCTCGGCGTTGATGCGGCATTCAATCGCGTGGCCGCGCAGCACGATGTCCTGCTGCCGGAATGGCAACGGCTCGCCGGCCGCGATGCGCAGTTGCAGCTTGACGATGTCGACACCGGTCACCTGCTCGGTGACCGGATGTTCAACCTGCACGCGCGTGTTCATCTCGATGAAGTAGAAATTGCCGTCCTCGAAGAGGAATTCCAGCGTGCCGGCGCTGCGATACCCGACCCCCGCGCAGGCCGTCGTGAGGCGTTCGCCCATGTCGTCGCGCTGCGCCTGCGTGATGCCTGGCGCGGGAGCCTCCTCAATGATCTTCTGGCGCCGGCGCTGTAACGAACAATCGCGCTCACCGAGCGACACGACATTGCCGTAGTTGTCGCCGATGATCTGGAATTCGATGTGGCGCGGCTTCTCGAGATACTTCTCCATGTAGACCGTATCGTTGCCGAATGCCGCCTGGGCCTCGGTCTTCGCGACATTGATCGCGTTGACGAGTGTCGCATCGCTGTGCACCACGCGCATGCCGCGCCCGCCGCCGCCGCCCGAGGCCTTGATGATCACCGGGTAGCCGATGCTGCGCGCCATCCGGAAGCATTCGTCGGTGTCCGCCGGCAGCGGTCCGTCGGAACCGGGCACGCAGGGCACGCCGTGCTGCTTCATGAACCGGATCGCGGAGATCTTGTCACCCAGCTGGCGAATCGTTTCGCTGCGCGGGCCGATGAATACGAAGCCGCTGTTCTCGACTCGCTCCGCGAAGTCGGCGTTTTCGGACAGGAAGCCGTAGCCGGGATGAATGCCGACCGCGTCCGTGACCTCGGCGGCACTGATGATCGCCGGCATGTTGAGGTAGCTGTCCCTGGAGGCGGGCGGCCCGATACAGACCGTCTCGTCGGCCAGCAGTACGTGCTTGAGGTTCTGGTCGGCCGTCGAGTGGACCGCGACCGTCTTGATGCCGAGCTCGCGGCAGGCGCGCAGGATGCGCAATGCGATCTCGCCGCGGTTGGCGATGACGATCTTGTCGAGCATCCCGCCTACTCGATCGCGAACAGCGGCTGGCCGAACTCGACCGGCTCGCCGGTCTTCGCGAGCACGGCGACGACCTTGCCGGCGCGCTCGCTCTCGATCTGGTTCATCATCTTCATGGCCTCGATGATGCAGAGCACCTGGCCGACGCGGACTTCCTGGCCGATCTCGACGAAGGCCTTGGCGCCGGGTGCCGGCGATGCGTAGAAGGTGCCGACCATCGGCGCCGTGACCATGTTTTCATCGCGCTGCTCGGCCGGCAGGGCGGCGGGCGGGGCGGTAGCCGGTGCGGGAGCTGCCTGCATCGGCATCGCCACCGGCTGACCCTGCGCTGCGACGTTCACGCCCTGGGTGAAGCGGGCGATGCGCACCGATTCCTCGCCCTCCGAAATCTCGAGCTCGGCCAGCCCGGATTCCTCCAGGAGCTCGATCAGTTTTTTTATCTTTCGTATGTCCATTCATTTCCCCTGGGGCCGGTCGAGGCGTTCGAGTGCGGCCGCGAGCGCCAGTTCATAGCCCTGCGCTCCGAGGCCGGCGATGCTGCCCACCGCGATGTCGGAAAAATAGGAATGCTTGCGGAAGGGTTCACGCGCCTGCACGTTGGACAGGTGCACTTCGATGAAGGGCACCGCCACGGCCAACAGGGCGTCACGCAGCGCAATGCTTGTGTGGGTGAAGGCGCCGGGATTCAGGATCACGAAGTCGACGGGTTGCAGGCGTAGGGCCTGCACGCGATCGACCAGCTCGTGCTCGGCGTTGCTCTGAAAGCTCTCGAGCACCGCACCGCGGCCCGCGGCCTGGGCCTTTAACCGCTCTTCGATGGCTGCCAGCGTGTCCCGGCCGTAGTGATCCGGCTCGCGGCTGCCGAGCAGGTTGAGGTTCGGTCCATTGATGAGCAGAATCCGTCGCATAGGCCGTGCAGTCCCCTGGGCTTACCCGCCACGGTGGACGCTCATTGAACCGGACAAAGCTCACTTTGTCTACATAATGGCGGGATAATGCGGCGAACGGCGTCGATTTGACGCCGATCAGGTCGATCTGGGGGTACTTCAGGGGCCGGGCTGGCCGATGTCGGCGAGCCTTTCGCGAATCAGGGCCCTGGCGGCCGCCATGTCGATGGTACCGGAGTCCACTTCCCGGACCACTTTCAGGATGGCCTCGGCCTGCGGACGGTGCAACTCGCCGACATGGATGGCGGCGATGCGGCCTTTGCTATCCGTGAAAACGGTAAAAGGCAGCGCGATCGTTTCTATGCCAAAGGCTCGCGCGGCATCCATGCCGTCCTGCTCGCCGATCAGGACCGTGTAGTCGATCGGCATCTTCTGCAGGTACTGAAGCACGTCGTCGCGGAAGTCGACCGCGATGCCGATGACTTCCACGCCCTGCTCGCGATTCTCGCGCGCCAGCGCATTCAGCATCGGTATCTCACGCCGGCAGGGGGCACACCAGGTCGCCCAGAAATTGATCACGAGCGCCTTGCCATCCCATTCCGAAAGCGCGCGCGGCTTTCCGTCGCGATCGGCGAGGGTGATGTCAGGCCGGCGCTCGGGAATGACTGCCGGGCGGATCGGCTCGACCGGCGGCGGTTCGGGCGCGAGCAGGTCGCGGCTTGCGAGGTAGGCGCCAAAGCCTGCAAGGGCGGCGACGAGCACGAGGCCGGCCCATTGCGCGCTGCGCGGCAGTTTCAGCATTCGCGGGCGAACCGGGACAGATGATCCCGGAAGTCATCGGCTGCCACATAACCGACCAGCCGGAAACCGCGGCACTCGCGCCCGTGGGCACCGAAGAAGACCGTGGTGGGAGGTCCGTAGACCCCGAAGCGGCGCAGCAGAGCCTGGTCGGCGGCGTTATTTGCCGTCACGTCGGCCTTCAGCAACACGAATCCGGCGAGATCCCGCTGCAGGTCGGCGTTGGAGAATGTGTATTTCTCCATTTCCTTGCAGGAGACGCACCAGTCGGCATAAAAATCGAGCATTGCCGGCTGCCCGGCGGCCTGCGCCGCCTCGAGTTCGCGGTCCAGATCCTCAGTCGTGGCGACCTTGCGGAATGGTAGTGTCGTGGTCGCCGTCGTTTGGGAACTGCCGAGCGCACCCGGTAACGCAATGCCGCGCAACGGCTGAAAGGGGTCGTGCCCGCCGGCGGCCGCGCCGATCATCATGATGACGCCCCAGGCGATCGCCGCGAAGCCCGCGCCACGCGCGAGCAGGCGCGGGCCGGTCTTGGGTTCCGGTCGGCCGAATCCACCGAAGTAATAGCCGGCGACGAAGACGAGCAGGGCCCACAAAGCGAGCGTTTGCGGCCCCGGCAGGATGCGCTCGAGCATCCAGACGGCGACGGCGAGGAACATCACGCCGAACAGCGCCTTGACCGTCGTCATCCAGGGTCCCGCGTGCGGCAGGAAGCGCCCGCCCGCCACACCGACGAGCAATAGCGGGGAACCCATGCCGATCCCCATCGCGAAGAGCGCGAGCGCCCCACGCAATATGTCGCCGGTCTGGCCGATCACCGCGAGCGCCGCGACCATTGGCGGCGCGACGCAGGCTGTCACGACCAGCGCCGACAGCGCGCCCATGATGGCAGTACCCACGAAACTGCCGGATTTCTGGCGGCCCGAGACCGAGGACAACCGTGATTCCAGCGCGGCCGGGATGCGGAGCTCAAACAGTCCGAACATCGCAAGCGCCAGCACCACGAACAGCATCGCGAAACCGATGATGATCCAGGGCTGCTGGAAGAATGCCTGGGCCTGCTGGCCGGCGGCGGCGAATGCCGCCCCGGCGACGGTGTAAGTTGTCGCCATGCCGAGCACGTAGACCAGGGAGAGCATGAATGAGCGCCGCGGAGTCGCCGCGGCGCCTTGTCCGGCGATGATGCCGGACAGGATCGGGATCATCGGCAGCACGCAAGGTGTGAATGCCAGCAGCAGGCCGAAACCGAAGAACGTCACCATGACGAACAGCAGCCGCCCCTTCGCAATCAGGCTGGCGAGCTGGTCCTGCTCGGCGACCATCGGTGGGGCGTCCGCGCGGGACAGCGTGCCCGGCGGCGGCAGCTTGATCGTGACGGTCTTGGTAACCGGGGGATAGCAAAGACCGGCGTCGGCACAGCCCTGGTAGCCGACCGTGATCTCCAGGGTGGAGACGTTCGCAGGACGCCGGACCGGGACGGTCGCGTTCAGTGTGTCGTAGTAAACCTCGACGTCGCCGAAGAACTCGTCGGTCTTCTTCTTGCCTGGCGGCATCGCAATCTCGCCGAGCGTGAATCCCGGCGTCGCGGTCTTGGCCGAAACGCGGTGACGGTACAGGTAGTAACCCGCTGCGACCTGCCAGTCGAGCGCGATCTGTGCACCGCCGTCAGCGACTGCGGTGAAGATGAAGGCCTGGTCAACCGGCAGGAACTGATCGTCGTTGATCGCGGGACCCAGCAGACCTTGCGCGGTGGCTGCCGCAGTGGCGGCCAGCAGGAACGCGGCCAGGACAGTCCTCGGACTCTTCATTCGCAGGGATCCTTCCGGCTAATTTTTCACCAAGCGGGGCGAGAGGTTAGCGGCCCGCCGCACGCTTGTCGCGACCGCCTGCCCGGTTTCCGAAATTCGCCGTGGCTTCGATGCGACGGCCGTCAAATAAAAGCATTACATTTCAATGAGTTAAGAAAAGCGCTGGGGGTGGGACAGACAGTGCTTGAATTTGAGTCCGCGATCCCTATGATTAGCAGTCGCCTGGAGAGAGTGCTAACACCGAAACCGTGTCTCCCCGGGTCCATTACAAGTGATTTTCCAAGGAGTGTTGAACCATGAAGATCCGTCCGCTTCATGATCGTGTGATCGTCAAGCGCGAAGACGAAGAGCGCAAATCACCCGGCGGCATCGTGATCCCCGACACCGCTGCCGAGAAGCCGATTCGCGGCAAAATCGTCGCGGTTGGCAAGGGCAAGATTCTCGAGAACGGGAACGTGCGTCCGCTCGACCTCAAGGTCGGCGACAAGATCCTGTTCGGCAAATACGGTGGAACCGAAGTCAAGGTCGACGGCGATGAGCTCCTCGTGATGCGCGAGGAAGACGTCATGGCCGTGATCGAAAAGTAAGAGGACAAGTACCAATGGCAGTCAAGGAAGTCAGATTCAGCGACGACGCGCGCACCCGGTTGGTCCGCGGCGTCAACCTGCTCGCGAACGCCGTCAAGGCGACGCTCGGCCCCAAGGGCCGTAACGCCGTGCTCGAGAAGAGCTTCGGCGCCCCGACCATCACCAAGGACGGCGTCTCGGTCGCGAAGGAAATCGAACTCAAGGACAGGTTCGAGAACATGGGCGCGCAGATGGTCAAGGAAGTCGCTTCATCGACCTCCGACGAGGCCGGTGACGGCACGACCACCGCAACCGTGCTTGCACAGGCGATCATCCGCGAGGGCATGAAAGCCGTCGCTTCGGGCATCAACCCGATGGACGTCAAGCGCGGTATCGACCTGGCCGTGACCGCTGCAGTCGAGGAGCTGAAGAAGCTCTCCAAGCCCTGCAAGGACTCGAAGGCGATCGCGCAGGTCGGCACGATCTCGGCGAACTGCGACGAGTCGATCGGCAAAAAGATCGCGGATGCGATGGAGAAGGTCGGCAAGGAAGGCGTGATCACGGTCGAAGAGGGCCAGGGCCTCGAGAATGAACTCGAGGTCGTCGAGGGCATGCAGTTCGACCGCGGCTACCTGTCGCCGTACTTCATCAACAACGGCCAGAACCAGACCTGCGAGCTCGAGAGCCCGTACATCCTGCTGTACGACAAGAAGGTCTCGAACATCCGCGAGATGCTGCCGCTGCTCGAGACCATCGCGAAGGCCGGCAAGCCCCTGCTGGTTGTCGCCGAGGATGTCGAGGGTGAGGCGCTCGCGACGCTCGTGGTCAACACGATCCGAGGCATCGTCAAGGTCTGCGCGGTCAAGGCGCCGGGCTTTGGCGACCGCCGCAAGGCCATGCTCGCCGACATCGGCGTGCTGACCGGCGGCACCGTGATTTCCGACGAGGTCGGCCTGTCGCTGGAGAAAGCGACGCTGACCGACCTCGGCCGGGCCAAGAAGGTCGTCGCCGAGAAGGAGAACACGACCCTCATCGACGGCGCCGGCAAGTCGTCCGAAATCAAGGGCCGGATCGAGCAGATCCGCCGCCAGATCGAGGAGGCCACCTCCGACTACGACAAGGAGAAGCTGCAGGAGCGCGTTGCGAAACTCTCCGGCGGCGTCGCCGTGATCAAGGTCGGCGCGGCCACCGAGATCGAGATGAAGGAAAAGAAGGCCCGTCTCGAGGACGCGCTGCACGCGACCCGCGCGGCCGTCGAGGAAGGTGTGGTACCGGGCGGCGGCGTCGCGTTCGTTCGCGTGCAGAAGTCGCTCGACAAGCTCACCGGTGCCAATGAGGACCAGAACGTCGGCATTCGCATCCTGTCGCGCGCCATCGAGGAGCCGCTGCGCCAGATCGTGCAGAACGCCGGTGAAGACGGCTCGGTCGTGCTGGCCAAGGTCCGCGAGGGCAAGGGCAGCTTCGGCTACAACGCCGCGACCGGCGAGTACGGCGACATGATCGAGATGGGCATCCTGGACCCGACCAAGGTCACGCGCCTGGCGCTCCAGAATGCGGCCTCCGTCGCCGGTCTGCTGCTGACCACCGAAGTGATGGTTGCCGAGGCTCCGAAGGAGGAGCACGACCACCCGTCGCCGGGTGGCGGCATGGGTGGCATGGGCGGCATGGACATGTAAGCCGCCTGCGGCTTCGGTCCGAACGAAACCCCGCCACGAGGCGGGGTTTTGTTTTTCCGGCGCGCCGTCGCCGCCATTGCGGGTTGCTGATAGGCTCGCGGCTGCCTCGCGGAGCACCCACATGCAGTCCATCACGCTCGCACTGGCCATCGGCTCGACCGTGGCCTATCACCTCATAACCAAGCTGGTGCCGGCGGGCGCCCACCCGGTGGCAACGCTGTTGTCGGCCTACCTGTTCGGCAGCCTGCTCTGCGCCGGCATCCTGCTCGTGACGCCGGCCGAGGCCGGCTTCCGCAGCCATTTCACGCAGGTCAACTGGACCGCGCCGGCGCTCGCGGCTGTCGTCGTGATGCTCGACCTCGCCTTCATCCTCCTGTACCGCAGCGGATTCCCGGTGTCGTTCGGTGCGCTGGTGACCCAGGTGGCGGCGGCGCTTGCCCTGCTCGGTCTCGGGTTTCTGTTCTTCAAGGATCGTCTGACGATCACGAATTTCGCCGGCGTCGTTCTCTGTCTGGCCGGACTGTGGCTGGTGAACCGCGATTGAGCGAGTTGCGCGCGCGTACGTTCGAGTTGCTGGCGCGCTGGCGCGATGCCGGCGGGTCGGTGTCGGCGCTGGTAAGCGCAACAGATCTGGAGCGGGTCTTTGCCGCGAGCGAGTTCGTCGCGGAGGCGGCGATCCGCGAGGCGGCGCTGCTGAATGATCTCGCCGCCAATGGGGAACTTGGCCGCTCCCGCGGCGCCGGCGAGATCCAGGGCTCTGCGATGGCGCTGCTGGAATCCGGCGACGACGAAACCGGTTTCATGAATGGCTTGCGGCGGCTGCGGCGCCGCGAACTGGTGCGCATTGCCTGGCGCGACCTCACGGGCGCGGCGCCGCTCGCTGAAGTGCTGGTGGAGCTCTCCGCTCTCGCCGATGCGGCCATCGCGGCAGCCCTCGCGTTTGCCTCGCGCTCGCTCGCGCCGCGCTATGGGCAGCCGCGTTCGGCGGCAGGCGAGTTGCAGGAGCTGGTCGTGCTGGCGATGGGCAAGCTCGGCGGTCGCGAACTCAATTTCTCCTCGGACATCGACCTCGTACTCCTGTACCCGGAGGCGGGCGAGACGGATGGCCGGCGGCCGATTGCAATCGAAGATTACTTCACGCGCCTGGGCCAGGCGCTGGTCCGGCTGCTCAATGCGCGCACGGCGGAAGGTTTCGTGTTCCGCGTGGATCTGCGACTGCGGCCATTCGGAGACTCCGGTCCGCTGGTCGTGAACTTTGGCGCTTTCGAGGAGTATCTGCAGAAGCACGGCCGCGACTGGGAGCGCTATGCCTACGTCAAGGCCCGCGCGATCACCGGTGTCTCGGCCTATCGCGAGCTCTACGACGAAGCGGTGCGTCCTTTCGTCTATCGTCGCTACCTCGATTTCGGCGTATTCGAGAGCCTGCGCGACATGAAGGAGATGATCGTGCGCGAGGTCGCGCGGCGCGACCTGCAGGAGGACATCAAGCTGGGGCCAGGCGGCATCCGCGAGATCGAGTTCATCGTGCAGGCGCAGCAGTTGATACGCGGTGGTTCCGAGCCAGGCCTGCAGACGCCTTCACTGCTCACCGTGCTGCCGCGCTTGCAAGGCGCCAAGCTGCTGACGGCTGCCGCGGTTGCCGAATTGCTGGATGCCTATGAATTCCTGCGCCGCAGCGAGAATCGCCTGCAGATGGTCGCGGACCAGCAGACGCATGCGCTGCCCGCCGATGAACTCGGCCGGGAGCGGCTGGCGGCGGCAATGAATACTGCCGGCTGGAGCGAATTCGTCCAGCTGCTCGACGCGAAACGCCGTTTTGTCACCAGGCATTTCAACGATGTCGTTTTCGGGCCCGGCAGTCGCGCGGCCGGCGTGCCGGTCGCCACCCTAGGATCCCTCTGGACCGAGGAACCCGACACCGAAGCCATCGCGCGGGATATCGCGCGACTCGGCATCGGGGACGCCGCCGCTGCGGCTGGACTGCTGGTCGAATTTCGGCAGTCGGCGTACTTTCGCCGTCTCGACGAGTTTGGCCGGCGTCGAGTCGCGACCCTCCTGCCGCGGTTGCTGTCCGAGATCTCAGCCGCCGTCGGCGGCGATCGCGCTACCGGTGAGTTGTTGCTGCTCGCGCGTCTGATCCGGATCATCGAGGCCATTGGCGGTCGCACCGCCTATCTCGCGCTCCTCAACGAGAACGCGAGCGCGCTCGCTCGACTCGTGAGCATTTGCCGGCTTGGCGACTACCTGGCCCGCCAGGTCGCCGCGCACCCGTTGCTGCTCGACGAGTTGCTGGACTCGCGCATCTTCGAGACGCTTCCCGACCGCGAGCAATTCCGGCAGGAGCTGGCGATCCGGCTCGAGCATGCCGGCGACGACGAGGAAAGGCAGGTGGACGCATTGCGGCACTTCCGCCGCGCAGCCACATTCCGCATCGCCATGCAGGACCTGACCGGACGCCTGCCGCTGATGCAGGTCAGCGACCGGCTGACGGACGTGGCAGAGCTGATCCTCGAGCAGGCGCTGGCGCTCGCCTGGCTGCGGACGGTCACGATCCACGGCGAGCCGCGTTGCGTAGATGCGGATGGACCGCGCGGCGCGCGTGTCGCCATCGTCGGCTACGGCAAGCTCGGCGGCATGGAGCTGGGCTATGGCTCGGATCTTGACCTGGTATTCCTGCACGATTCCGCCGGCGAGCAGCAACAGACTGCAGGCCCGAAGGCGGCCGACAACGAGGTCTTTTTCCTGCGCCTCGCGCAGCGTCTCGTGCATCTCCTGACCGTGCACACGGCGGCGGGCCGGCTGTACGAAGTGGACGTGCGGCTGCGGCCCAGCGGCAAGGGTGGGCTCGCATTCACGCAGATCCGTGCCTTCGAGGATTACCAGCGCCGCGAAGCCTGGACCTGGGAACACCAGGCCCTGCTGCACTCGCGATGGGTGGCCGGCGATGCGAAGCTCGGCGCGCAGTTCGGCCGCATCCGGCGCGAGGTCCTGATGCATGCAGTGCGGCGCCAGACGTTGCGCGAAGACATCGGCGCGATGCGCGAGCGCATGCGAACGGAACTCTCCAGGGCGCGCGAGGGTTTTTTCGACCTGAAGCAGGACCGCGGCGGCATCGCCGACATCGAGTTCATGGCGCAATACTGGGTGCTGCGCTTCGTCATCGATCAGCCGCCGCTTTGCGAGTTCGCCGACACGATCCGCCACCTCGAATCGGTCGGCTCGGCCGCGCTCGTGGATCACCGTGTCATCGACCGCCTGGTGGATGCCTATCGCCGCTACCGCGAAGCCGCGCATCATCTTTCACTCGAGCAGCACACGCCGGTTGTGGAGGAGGGGCCATGGGCCGACACGCGTGTGCAGGTCGCGACGATCTGGGAGCAGGTGATGGTCGCGGGCGCGGACCCGGCGCCGGTGTAATCCCGGCAGGCCACGCAGCCGGACCTGCCGCTGGCCTGCGCGATGCCGTCGATGTCGCTGTGGAACAGCCATCCGCGCGCCGAGCACAGATTAGAAAAGGCCGTTTGGAATTCCTGTCTTTCCTTCAGGGCGCGCCGGGAATGACGTAGAACAGCACGGCAAAGTAGTGAAATACGCTGCCCGCCAACACGAAGGCGTGCCAGATGGCGTGGTGGTAGCGCAGCCGCTCCCAGACATAGAACACCACGCCACCGGTGTAGCACAGCCCGCCGATGACGAGCAGCACCAGTCCGCCGGTGGCCAGCGTTTCGATCAGCGGGCGGATCGCGACGATGACGCACCAGCCCATCGCGAGGTAGATCGCCAGCGACAGCCTTTGGAAGCGCCCGGTGGTGAATACCTTGAACACGACCCCGGCCAGTGCCAGCCCCCAGGTGATGCCGAAGAGGGTCCAGCCCCAGGGCCCGTTCAGGGTCACCAGCGTGAACGGCGTATAGGACCCGGCGATCAGGAAATAGATCATCGTGTGGTCGATGATCCGCAGCACCTTCCTGGCCCGCGGCAGCGGGATGCTGTGGTAGAGCGTGGAGGCGGTGTACATCAGCACCAGAGTGCTGCCGAAAATCGCTGAACCGACGATATGCCAGGAGTCGCCGTACCGGGTGGAGTACGCCACCAGCACCGTGAGCCCCGCAATCGCCAGCACCACGCCGAGGCCGTGCGTCACCGCATGCGCGATTTCCTCGCCCAGGGTGTACAGCTTTTCGCGGCCGTGATGGACCGCGTCCGACAGCTGTTCCTGCCGCGCTGTCATTTGGACTCCCGTTGCATGTCCCGTGCAGGCAATCTCGACGAAGCCGCTGCGGTGACTCCAAGATCGCATGATCAACGCCGAGGTTCCAGTGATCCCGGACCGGCACCATGTTAGCCGAGGCCATCGGCGCATTTTCAGGAGACTCCCGATGCGGTTCGTGAGCATCAGCGGGAGATACAGCATGATCCGAACCGCGCCGACCCGGCGCCGGTATAATCCTGGCAGGCGACGCTAAGGAATCCATACCGTGTCCGGCACCCAGTCAGGCGAGCGCGAATCGGTGCTGCCGAATGCCCAGAACCGCTATGAAGTGACCGTCGCGGACCTGCCCTTGTCGTGCCCGATGCCGTCGATGTCGCTCTGGAACAGCCACCCGCGCGTTTATCTGCCGATCGAGGCGACCGGCTGGGCCAAGTGCCCGTATTGCAGCGCCGAGTTCGTGCTGGCGCACTGACGCCAATTGACTCAAGTCAGAGCGCCAACTGCGCTTGATCGGCAGCATACCGCCGATCACAAGCGGCAGGCGGGCCATGGCTTTCCACGACTTGCGCGGATTTCTCGATCGACTCGAGGCAACCGGCCAGCTGCGGCGGGTCGCGGAGCCCGTCGATCCGGAGCTGGAGAGCACGGCCTTCTGTCTGCGCACGCAGCGCGCCCGAGGTCCCGCGTTGCTGTTTGAGCAGCCACGGGGATCGGCACACGCGCTGCTTGGCAATTTGTTCGGCGACCGCGGACGCATCGAGGCGGCGCTCGCTGGCCGGCCGCTCTCCTCGTTGCGCGAACTCGGCGAACTGCTGGCATCCCTCAGGGAGCCACGCTGGCCGGGCAGCCTGCGCGAGGCCCTGGACGCGTGGCCGGAGTTCGCGCAACTGGCGCACGTTGCGCCACGCCGCGCCGCTGAGGCGGCGTTCTGCGATGAAGTGGTCTCGGGCGGGGACATCGATCTCGGCCGGCTGCCCATCCAGCGCTGCTGGCCCGAGGATGCCGGGCCGCTGATCACATTCGGTCTGGTGGTGACGCGCGGCCTGTGCCACCAGCGCCAGAATGTGGCGATCTACCGGCAGCAGCTCATCGGCCCCAACCGCGTGATCATGCGCTGGTTGCCGCATCGCGGCGGCGCGCTGGATTACGCTGGCTGGCGCGCGGCGCATCCCGACCAGCCCTTCCCGGTGCTCGTCGCGATCGGAGCGGATCCTGCGACGATGCTGGCGGCGGCGGCGCCCGTGCCGGACACGCTTTCCGAGTACGAATTCGCCGGCCTGCTGCGCGGCGCGCGCACCCGCGTCTGGCACAGCACGCTTACCGGACTCGACGCTCCGGCCGGTGCCGAGATCCTGCTCGAGGGCTTCGTTCATCCGCGCGATACGGCGCTCGAAGGGCCGTTCGGGGATCACACGGGTTACTACAACGCGCAAGCGGAGTTTCCCGTGTTCACGATCGAGCGCATGTCATTGCGCCGCGGGGCGATCTACCACGGCAGCTACATGGGACGCGCACCGTTCGACGAGCCGTCCGAACTCGCGATGGCGTTGAACGAGCTTTTCGTACCGATCCTGCGCAAGGCGTTCCCGGAGATCGTGGAGTTTCACCTGCCGCCCGAAGCCTGTTCCTACCGCATCGCCGTGGTCAGCATCCGCAAGCAGTACCCCGGTCACGCGCGTCGCGTGATGATGGGCATCTGGTCTTACCTGCGCCAGTTCACCTACACCAAGTTCGTGATCGTCACCGACGACGATATCGACGTGCGCGACTGGTCGCAGGTGATCTGGGCCGTGTCGACGCGGGTCGACCCGGCGCGTGACAGCATGCTGATCGAGAACACGCCGATCGATTACCTCGATTTCTCGAGCCCGGCGCCGAACCTGGGATCGAAGCTCGGGCTCGACGCGACCAACAAGTGGCCGGGCGAAACCACGCGTGAGTGGGGCCGGCCCATTGCGCTCGACCTGGCGATCGAGAAACGCGTCGATGCCCTGTGGTCGAAAATCTTCGGTTCCGCACCGCCCTGACTCACGGAGATCCCATGCAGCTCGTTTGTCCCGCCGGCAGCCCGCCGGCCCTGAAAGCCGCCATTGACCATGGCGCCGACGCGGTCTACGTCGGCTTCCGCGATCAGACCAACGCCCGCGCCTTTCCCGGCCTCAATTTCACCGAAGCCGACCTCAGATGCGGCGTCGCGTACGCCCACGGGCGCGGCCGCAAGATCTACGTCGCGCTGAACACGTATCCTGGCCCGGCAAACCTCGGCACCTGGTACGCGGCGGTCGACCGCGCGGCGGCGCTTGGAGTCGATGCCGTCATCTGCGCCGACATGGGGGTGCTCGACTACGCGGCGCGGCGCCATCCGGGGCTGCCGCGCCACCTCTCCGTGCAGGGCTCGGCCACGACGCATGCCGCGCTGCGCTACTACCGCGAGCGTTTCGGCATCGCGCGCGCCGTGTTGCCGCGGGTGCTGGCGATCCAGCAGGTCGAGCGCCTGTGCGCGCAGGATGTGGTTCCCATCGAGGTGTTCGCGTTCGGTAGCCTGTGCATCATGGTCGAGGGCCGCTGCCAGCTTTCGAGTTACGTCACCGGCGCCTCGCCCAACCGGCACGGCGTCTGCTCGCCGGCAAAGTTCGTGCGCTGGGACGAGGAACCGGGCGGCGTGCGCCGCGTGAGCCTGAATGGGCGGCTGATCGACCGATTCGCGCCGGACGAGCCGGCGGGCTACCCGACCGTGTGCAAGGGCCGTTACGCCGTGGGCGGCGAGACGTTTCACGCGCTCGAGGAACCGGCCAGCCTGAACACCCTGGAACTGCTGCCACGCTTGCAGGCCGCCGGCGTCGTGGCACTCAAGATCGAGGGCCGGCAACGCGGCCAGGCCTACGTCGCCTCCGTCACGAAGGTGTGGCGCCAGGCCATCGACCGCCTGAAGACCCACCCGCAGGACTGGTCGCCGGACGAGGCCTGGCAACGTGAACTGGCACGGCATGCCGAGGGTCACCAGACCACGCTCGGGCCGTATCACCGCTCCTGGCATTGAGGGCACGACGTGCGCCTGACCCTCGGACCCTTGCAGTACTTCTGGCCGCGCGAGCAGGTTCTTGCGTTCTACCGCGCCGCCGCCGCCTGGCCGGTGGATGTGTTTTATCTCGGCGAGACCGTGTGCAGCAAGCGGCGCGAACTGCGGACCCGCGATTGGATCGCGCTCGCCGGGGAGCTGGCCGGCAGCGGCCGCGAGATCGTGCTGTCCACGCTCGCGCTGCTCGAGGCGGAGTCAGAACTGGCGTCGCTCACGCGGCTCGTGGAGAACGGCCGGTTCCGCATCGAAGCCAACGACATGTCGGCCGTGCAACTGTTGCGCGAGCGCGGCCTGCCGTTCATCGGCGGGCCGACGCTCAACGTCTACAACCACGCCACGCTGCGACTGCTGCGCGAGGACGGCTTGCAGCGGCTCGTGCTCGGCGTCGAGCAGGGCCGGGCGCTAATCGGGGAATTCCGCGCCAGCGGCGAGCCGCTGCCGGAACTCGAGATCACGGTCTGGGGCCGTCTGCCGCTCGCTCATTCCGCGCGCTGCTTCACGGCGCGCGCGCTGGATCTCGCCAAGGACGACTGCGGGTTCCGCTGCCTCGAATACCCGGACGGCCTGCCACTCTCCTCACGCGAAGGCACTCCGTTCCTGACCATCAACGGGATCCAGGTCCAAACCTCCGGCCGTTGCGACCTCGGCCCGGAACTCGACGAACTGCGCGAAGCCGGTATCGACCTGCTGCGCCTCTATCCGCAGTCCGAGGGCATGGCGGACGTGGTCGCACGCTTTCGCGATGCGATCGACAGCGGCATTCCCCCGGCCCGCGCAGGCGAGGAGAACGGCTACTGGCACGGCACGGCTGGCATGCGGTGCGTGCCTCGGTAGGCCGCGCGCGCGGCGCGCGCCAGTTGCGCGCCGCGGTTGAGCACGATGCGCAGCCCGAGCGGTATCGTCTCCCAGGGCAGCTGGTCGAGCAGGTTGCGCACAGCGAGGCCGAGTTCGGTGTCGCCCGTGAGTTGCAGCCGGCGCTGGAAGAACAGGGTATCGGCGTCTTCCAGCCGGCTGGCGAGCAGCAGCAGATCGGTGACGCTGCCTCGCACGGTGGATTCGGCCTCGGTGTCCGGCCCCAGCACTTCGATGCGGCGCTCGCCGATCGCCACGACCCAGCGCAGCCCGAGGTCGGTCACCTCGACGCCGAGCCGGCGACCGGCCAGATCGTCGAGCGCGCCAGCAGCCAACGGGCCGGCCAGCACGAGGTCGATCAATCGCCCGGTGCCTCGCTGCAGCAGCGGTTGCGGCAGCGCCCGCAACGGCTGCACGAACTGGGCGGGCGGCGGGATCAGCCGCAAGAGCTGCCGGGTCATGGTGGATCCGAACCCCATGTTCGCATTCAACCGAACCGTTTCGCGGTCCGCTTTGATCTAGATCAAGGCCGGCGATGTAGCGATCAGCAAGAGTCGAACTCATGAGGAGCCGGTGAAATGCAACGTCGATCCTGGGCCGAACCGTTCAAGATCAAGATGGTCGAGCACCTGCGGATGACGACGCGCGCAGAGCGCGAGCGGGCCATCGCCGATGCGGGCAACAACATGTTTCTGTTGCGCAGTGAAGACGTCTACATCGACCTGCTGACGGACTCCGGCACGTCGGCCATGAGCGACCACCAGTGGGCAGGCATGATGCGGGGCGATGAAGCTTATGCCGGCTCGGCAAATTTCTACCATCTTGAAAGTGCCGTGCGCGAGTTCTACGGATACAAGCACATCATCCCCACGCACCAGGGCCGGGGCGCGGAACATATCCTGAGCCGGTTGTGCATCAAACCGGGCGATTTCGTGCCGGGCAACATGTACTTCACGACCACCAGGGTCCACCAGGAATTGGCTGGCGGGCAATTCGTCGACGTCATCATCGATCAGGCCCACGATCCGGGTTCCGAGTACGCTTTCAAGGGCAACGTCGATCTGGACAAACTTGCCCGGCTCATCGAGCGCGTCGGCCCGGCGCGGATTCCCTACGTCTCCCTGCACGCGACGGTGAATATGGCCGGTGGTCAGCCGCTCAGCATGGCCAATGCGCGCGAGGTGTCGATTTTGTGCCGGCGGCACGGGATCAAGGTGTTCCTGGACGCGACACGCGCCGTGGAGAACTGCTACTTCATCAAGCAGCGCGAGCTGGAGTACGCCGACAAGAGCCTCGTGGAGATCCTCCGTGAGCTTTGCTCCTACACCGATGGCTGCACGATGTCCGGAAAGAAGGACTGCCTGGTCAACATCGGCGGCTTTCTTGCCGTCAACGATGACGATCTGGCCGACGCCGCCCGAAACATGGTCGTCATTTACGAAGGGCTGCATACCTACGGCGGATTGGCAGGGCGCGACATGGAGGCCATGGCGATCGGCATCCGCGAGTCGATAAGTTACGATCACATGCACGCGCGGATCGGCCAGGTGCAATACCTCGGCGAGATGATCGGGTGCGAGGGCGTTCCCATCGTGCGTCCGATCGGCGGTCACGGCGTTTTCCTCAACGCGCTCGAGTTTCTTCCGCACATCCTGCGCGAGCAGTTTCCGGCGCAGGCGCTGGCCGCCGCCTTGTACGTCGATTCCGGTGTGCGAGCGATGGAGCGCGGGGCCGTATCGGCCGGGCGCGATCCAGAGACCGGCAAGAACCATTTTCCGCATCTGGAACTGGTGCGGCTGACGATCCCGCGGCGCGTTTACACTCAGGCGCACATGGACGTGACCGCCGAATCGGTCATTGCGCTGTACCAGCAGCGGGCCAGGATTGTCGGGCTGCAATTCACCTATGAGCCCAAGCACCTGCGGTTCTTCCAGGCACGCTTCGAGCCGGTCGAGGGTGACAAGATCCTGCGGGATTAGGGACCTGCCGTGAAGACCATCATCGAGCCGTTTCGAATCAAATCGATCGAGCCGATCCGCATGACGACGCCGCAGCAGCGCGAGGCTGTTCTCCGCGAGGCGGGATTCAACCTGTTCCTGGTCCGCGCCGACGACGTCATCATCGACCTGCTGACCGATAGCGGCACCGGGGCGATGTCGTCGGAGCAATGGGCCGGCATCATGCGCGGAGACGAATCCTATGCCGGGGCCGCCAGCTTCTACCGGTTCCAGGGACGAATGCAGGAACTGACCGGCTTTGAGCACATCCTGCCGACCCATCAAGGTCGGGCGAGCGAGCGCATCCTCTTCGAGCTGGTCGGCGGGCCGGGCAAGGTCATACCCAACAACGCCCATTTCGACACGACGCGGGCCAACATCGAGCACTCCGGCGCGACCGCCGTGGACCTGCCGATTGCCGAAGCAGCCGATCCGGCCTGTCGCCATCCGTTCAAGGGGAACATCAACGTCGCGGCGCTGGAGCGGCTCATCGCCGACGTGGGACGCGAGCGCATCCCGCTCGTCATGGTCACGGTGACGAACAACAGCGGCGGCGGTCAGCCCGTCAGTCTTGAAAACCTTCGCGCGGTCCGCGCCGTCTGCGACCGGCACAAGCTGCCGCTATTTCTCGACGCCTGCCGTTTCGCAGAGAACGCCTTTTTCATCAAGCGCCGCGAGCCGGGCCAGGCCGAGCGGTCGGTCCGTGAAATCGTTTTGGAGATGTTCAACTTGGCGGACGGCGCCACGATCAGCGCCAAGAAGGACGGCTTGGCCAACACCGGCGGATTGCTGCTGTTGCGCGACGAAGCACTGCTGCACCGCGCCAGCAACCTGCTCATTCTCACCGAGGGCTTCATCACTTACGGCGGATTGGCGGGCCGCGATCTCGAGGCGATGGCCCAAGGTTTCGAGGAAGCCGTCCACGAGGACTATCTGGCTTATCGCATCCGCAGCGTGGAGTACGTGGGCGAGCGGCTCACCGCAGCGGGCATTCCCATCATGCAACCGCCCGGCGGCCACGCCGTCTACATCGACGCCGCTGCGCTGTGCCCGGGCATTCCGCGCGAACAATTCCCCGGGCAGGCGGTCGTCTGCGGCCTTTATCGAATCGGCGGCGTCCGCACGGTAGAAATCGGCTCGGCCATGTTCGGCAAGGGGACCCCCTCCGACCCGGATCGGCGCGACAGTGGGTTGCCCGCGCGGTTGGAACTCGTCCGGCTCGCCATGCCTCGGCGCGTCTACACTCAGAGCCACATGGACTACGTCATCGAGGTCTGCGCCGCCCTGAGCGACAGGCGCGGGGATCTGCGCGGGCTGCGCATGGTGTATGAACCGCCGGTCCTGCGGCATTTCACGGCACGCTTCGAGGAAGTGTAAGGACAGGCGATAGTCGCGGACGGGGAGCTCGCGCCGCTATAATCGCCGCCTGCAGGCCAGGGGCTGGATTCCGTGCAATGCACCGAGACAGGGCGGCGCGAGCCGACTGCAACAGCCACCCGCGAGTCTTTCTGGTGCGCTGACGCCTGATGTTCCAGCGGCTCGCAGTCGACCGCGGCGCGATTCTCTTTGATCCCGAACGAGTCGACGATCCCGGCTGGGAGCTGTTCGACCGCGAGCGCTGGCGCGCACGCGGCGTCGTGACCGCTCACACTGGCGGGCGCGGGTCGATCCACTTCATCGAGGATCGCGGACGGCGCTGGGCGCTCAGGCGCTACCTGCGTGGAGGCATCGTGGCCCGACTGGTGCGCGAACGATTCCTGTTTCTCGGCGAGGACCGGACTCGCTCGTTCCTCGAATTGCGACTGCTCGCGTCCCTGTTGCAGCGAGGCTTGCCGGTACCGGCGCCGGTTGCGGCCGGGTATCGACGCAGCTTCTGCACGTATGTGGCGGAACTCATCACCGAACGTCTGGCGGGTGCGGCGTCCTTGACCGAAATGCTGCGCGCGGGACGCATGAACGAGACGCGCTGGGCGGCGATCGGTCGCTGCCTGCGGCGTTTTCATGACGCCGGCGTACAACACGCCGACCTGAATGCCAACAACATCATGCTGGGCGAGGCGGGCGAAGTCTGGGTGCTCGATTTCGATCGGGGCCGCCTGCGCGAGCCCGGCGCCTGGCGCGAGCGAGTTCTCGACCGCCTGGCGCGCAGCCTCGCGAAGATCACCGCGGGCCGCATCGAGTGGCAGCCCGGATTCTCGGTGCTGCGCTCCGCGCACGATGGCTGAAGACCGATGCGACTCATTTACAACGTGCTGATCTACCTTGCGGCGCCAATAGCGCTCCTGATGCAGTTGTGGCGCGGGCTGCGCGATCCCAGCTACCGGGAACGTCTTGGCGAGCGCTTCGGCTTCGGGTCCGTGCTGCCCGGCGACACAATCTGGATCCACGCGGTATCGGTCGGCGAGGTCCAGGCGGCGGAGTCGCTGGTCAAGCAGTTGCTGGCTCGCCATCCGCGTCACCCGCTGCTATTGACGACGGTCACGCCGACTGGAGCGGCACGCGCAAGGCAGCTCTTCGGTAATTCGGTGCTGCTGCGCTATGTCCCATTCGATCTTCCAGGATCGGTGCGGCGATTCTTCGACCGCGTCCGGCCGCGGCTCGCGATGATCCTCGAGACCGAGCTATGGCCAAACCTCTATGCGGAGTGCGGTCGCCGCGAAGTGCCGCTGGTGCTCGCAAGCGCGCGCATTTCGCCACGCTCGGTCGGGCGCTACCGGCGTCTGGTGCCCTTGTTCCGGCAGGCGTTGTCGCATGGCATCGTCATCGCGGCGCAAAGCGAAGCCGACGCCGGGCGCTTCCGCTCCATCGGCGCGAATCCCGCGCGCACGCACGTGACTGGAAATATCAAGTTCGATTTCCAGCCACCGGCCGGAATCGAAGAGCGCGGCACCCGCTGGCGGGAGACGAATGCCCCGGGCCGGCCAATCTGGGTAGCCGGCAGCACTCACGAAGGCGAGGAGGACATGATCCTCGATGCGCACCGTGCCGTGCTCCGGCGCTTCCCCGATGCGCTCCTGTTGCTCGTGCCGCGGCATCCGCAACGCTTTGACGCCGCGCGCGAACTGCTGACCCGGCGTGGCGAGGCCTACACCAAGCGCTCGAGTGGCACGGCGATCCCGCGCGCAACCTCGGTCATGCTGGGCGATACGATGGGCGAATTGATGGTGTTTTATGCCGCGGCCGACGTCGCATTCGTCGCCGGCAGCCTGGTGCCGATCGGCGGCCACAATCTTCTGGAGCCCGCGTCGCTTGGCCGCCCCGTGCTGACAGGGCCTCACAATTTCAACAGCGAGGCGGTCGTGCGCCTGCTGCTTGAAGCGGGCGCAGCACGCATCGTCGCCGACACCCGACAGCTCGGCGAGGCCGTTTCAGACTTGCTGGGCGATACTGGGCTGCGCACTTCGATGGGTGCGGCCGGGCGCGGCGTGCTGGATGCCAATCGTGGTGCGCTCGACCGGCTCTTGAAGCTGGTGGATCCGCTGCTGTCATGAATCATCCATGTCTCGCCGAGCCGTACACCGAGGCTGCGCTCACCACGCTCGTCGCCCGTTTCGGTTCGCCGCTGCTATTCATCGACTGCAACGTGATCCGGCGCCAGTACCGCGCACTCGCGGCGGCGCTGCCTGGCGTGGACCTGCACTACGCGCTGAAGCCGCAGCCCGATGCGACCGTCGTGAAGGTGCTGGCCGGGGAGGGCGCCTGGTTCGATCTCGCGACCAACGGCGAGGTGGATCTGGTCCGTGCGGCGGGCATTGCGCCTGAGCGCTGTATCCATACGCATCCGATCAAGCGCGATGAGGATATCCGCAAGGCGCTCGATTACGGTGTCACGACATTTGTCGCGGACAATCCGGATGAGATTGCCAAGTTCACGCCCTATCGCGATCGGGTACGACTGTTGTTGCGCATGGCCTACCGCAGTCCCGATGCGTTGGTGGATCTGTCGCGCAAGTTTGGCTGTGATCCGGAGGGCACGATTGCGCTCGCCGAGACCGCGGCGCGCGCGGGCGTTACCGTTAGCGGGCTTTCCTTCCATGTCGGCTCGCAGGTCGGTACCGCGGACGCGCATGCGAGCGCCATCGAAATCTGCGCCCGTCTGATCGCTGAGGCGGCAGGCCACGGCCTCCCGCCGCTTGAAGTGCTGGATATCGGCGGCGGGTTTCCGATCGATTACCTCCAGCCGGCGCCGGTCATCGATGAGTTCTGCCGTCCGATTCGCGCGGCGCTCGCGAAGCTGCCGAAGGGGATTCGCGTTATTTCCGAGCCGGGTCGCTACATCTGCGGACCGGCGGGTTTCTGCCTGACCACGGTGATGGGCCGCGCCAGGCGCGACGGTCGCTGGTGGTATTACCTCGACGACGGCTTGTACGGCTCCTTCAGCGGCCAACTGTATGACCACTCGCGCTACCCCGTGGCGCCGGTCGCCCCACATGCCGGTCCGCTGCTCCCCTGCGTGCTGACGGGACCCACCTGCGACAGCATCGATGTGATCGCCGAGGACATCCCGATGCCGGAACTCGTGGCCGGCGACCTGCTGCTCGGCCGCCAGATGGGCGCCTACACGAATGCGACCGCCACCGATTTCAATTTATTCCCGCGTGCACGCGTGCTGGTCGTCAATGTCACGCCTGCCGGAAAATAATTCAGTATGTGCCTGTGGAAGCCGCCGACGCTTCCTCACTCGTCTGATCGTTTGCCTGCCGGCCGCCGCGGCGATGGCCCGCGCCGCGCGCGCGGTCGACGCAACGGTCGTGGAACGCCAATTGCACCTGATCAACACCCATACCGGCGAAGAGCTGGACACGCGCTACTTCGTGGACGGGACCTACAGTCCAGAGCAACTGGGCGCATTGGACTGGCTGCTGCGCGATTATCGAACCGGCGACATTTTTCCGATTGAATCGCGGCTATTTGACCTGTTGCACGAGCTTGCGCTGGCGGCCGGCCGGGAGCCGCGCTACGAAATCATTTCCGGTTACCGTTCGCCCGCCACGAATGCGATGCTGGCTGCGACCACCGACGGGGTTTCGTCGAATAGCCTGCACACGGAGGGTCGCGCCATCGACGTTCGCCTGGTGGGACTGCCGGCCATTGCGCTGAGGGACCTCGCGCTCGCAAGGCAGGCCGGCGGGGTCGGCTATTATCCAGTGTCGGACTTCGTACATCTGGATACTGGCCGCGTACGGAGCTGGTCGGGGTAACCATGACGACAGCCATACATCGCCGCGTCGATGCGCTGCGTGCCGGCAGCGACCCGACCTTTATCGCGCGCCTCAGCTCGGGCTGGGCCGTCATGGGCGAGCGCCAGGTGCTGCCTGGCTATTGCCTGTTGCTGCCCGATCCGGTCGTGCCCACATTGAATGCGCTTACGGTCACGGAGCGCACGCAATTCCTCGCCGACATGGCGGCGCTAGGCGATGCCGTGCAGAGAGTCACGCGGGCGCTGCGCATCAACTATGCGATCCTGGGCAATCAGGAGCCGGCGCTGCACGCGCACGTCATTCCGCGGTTCCATGACGAACCAGCGCGGTATGCGACCACGCATCCCTGGGCCTATGACTGGAACGCTGCCATCGCCTTCGATCCGGAACAGCATCGCGAGCTGCGCAATCGCATACACGCGGCGCTCGGCGTGTCGGAAACACCCTATTGACCGTGAGGGCGGCATCGTGCCAAAGATGCTTACCCTTGGCAGGAGCGCGGCTTGGCCGTCACGGACGAATTCCGCGATCACGTGCTGGAACAACTCGCGGCCGCGGGCAAGGTCAGCCCGCGCCGGATGTTCGGCGGCGTCGGGCTATATCTCGACGGCCTGTTCTTTGCGCTGATCGACGACGACGCGCTGTACTTCAAGACCGACGACGCCAACCGGCCGCGCTTTGAGAAAGCCGGCAGCCGGCCGTTCTGCCCATTCCCGGACCGGCCAAATCACGTGATGGCTTACTGGGAAGTGCCGGCCGAGGTGCTGGAGGACGCGGAGCAGTTGCGACTCTGGACCCGGGAAGCGCTCGCCGCTGCGCTCGCCGCGCGCTCGAAACGCAGCGCGCGCCGCCGGCGTCCGGCAGGCCGCCGATAGACACGATAGCGATGGAGAATTTTGCGAGCCTGCAGCAGGAATGGGAACCGCTGTTCGAGCGCTTCCTGTCGGGCCAGCCAGGCAGCGACCCCGGGCACGGCCTGGTACACGTGCGCCGCGTTGTCGCGACCGCCACGCGCTTGTGCGTTGCCGAGGGCGCACGCGGCGAGGTCGTGCTGCCGGCCGCCTGGTTGCACGACTGCGTCCATGTTGCCAAGGACTCCAGGGAGCGGTCGAACGCCTCGCGCATCGCCGCAGCGCGTGCAGTCGAGTTTCTCGCTGAAGCAGGTTATCCGTCCGCCTGCCTGCCCGACATCCGGCATGCCATAGAGGCGCACAGCTATTCGGCAGGCATCGCGCCGCGCACGGTCGAGGCGAAGATCGTGCAGGACGCCGATCGTCTCGATGCATTGGGCGCGATCGGCATCGCGCGCTGCATCGCGGTCGGCGCCGCGCTGGGACGGCCGATCTATCAGGCCGATGACCCGTTCTGCGCGGCACGCGAGCCCGACGATACCGGGGCGTCGGTCGATCATTTCTATACCAAGCTCCTGAGACTCGCGGCGACGATGCAAACAGAAGCGGGGCGGCGCGAGGCAGAGCGCCGCAGCGACTTCATGCGCGGCTATCTGGACCAGTTGCGTACGGAAATCGGATGAATCAGTCAAGCTATCGCGTCCTGCCCCGCGCGAAGGCCGCATGGATCGGCATCCTGCTGCTGGCCGCGGCTGCCGTCATCGTCTGGTTCGTGATCCAGAAGATGCGGGCGTCCACCGCCGACCTGGGGGTACTGTTAGACCAGTCGCCCGCGCAGGCGACGGCGGAGGTCGTGCGCCGCGTCCGCATCTATGCTTGGTTGTACGGTGGCAGCCTGCTCGGCATCGCCGCGTGGATCGCGTGGATGGCCATGCGCGTGATCCGCACGGAACGGATGCCGCCGCCGGGTTCCTGGATCATCGAGGGTCAGCGAACCTACGAGGGGAGCGCAGCCGCGCGACGCGGCAGAATCCTGCTGTACTTTGCCGGTGCCTTGGCGTTGCTTGCCGGCGGATTGTTTGTGACGCTCTGGAGGCTGGCCGGGATCGTCACCCTAGGCCAATGACCTTGGTCGGGGAAATCAGGGGCGATGCGACATGACGACGGGTCGCGAGGCATTGCGGCGGTTGCGCGAAGGCAACGAGCGTTTCGTCGCCAACGTGCGCAGCATGGAGTCGTTCACGAGCGCCGCGCGCCGCGCGGAACTGGCGGTGGCGCAGCAGCCCTTCGCGATCGTGCTGGGCTGCTCGGACTCGCGCGTGCCGGTCGAGATCGTCTTCGATCAGGGCCTCGGCGACCTGTTCGTGATCCGCGTCGCCGGCAACATCGTGGCACCTTCGCTGATCGGCAGCGTCGAGTTCGCCGCGGCCCAGTTCGGCACGCGGCTGGTCATCGTGCTGGGCCATTCGCAATGTGGCGCCATCATCGCGACGCTCGATCAGCTGCGCCGGCCGACGGCGAACCAATCGCCGAATCTGAAATCGATCGTCGATCGCATCCGGCCCGCCGTCGAGAAACTGCTGCCTGTCCGTCCTGACCACGACGAACCGGAACTCGTGCGGCGAGCCGTGCGGGCGAAGTAGCGGACCCACGGCGACCTCATCCCGCCACTTGTCTGAGCGCCTCGACGAAAGTGGCCCGGTCGACATTGCCGCCGGAGATCACGATCGCGATCGTCCGGCCGTGCGTCGGCACCTGGCCGGCGAGCAGCGCCGCTAGCGCGACCGCGCCACCCGGTTCGATCACGAGCTTCAGATGCCGGTACGCCCAGGCCATCGCCGCCTGCACTTGTGCATCGCTGACAGTCACTCCGCCCGCGAGCAACTCCCGCATCAGCGCAAAGGTCAGCACACCCGGCGACGGCGACAACAGCGCATCGCAAATCGAAGGCGCGCCCATAGCATTGGACATACGATGCCCGGCTTCCAGCGATCGGCGCGTGTCGTCGAAACCCGCCGGCTCGACGCAGAGCACTTCCGTATTGGGCGAAAGTTCGCGTATCGCCAGCGCTGAGCCGCTGACCAGACCGCCGCCGCTGCAGCCGATCAGCACCTGGTCCGGCGTCGCGTCAAGTTCGCGGGCTTGCTCCATCAGCTCCAGGCCTACCGTGCCCTGGCCCGCGATGATGTACGGGTCGTCGAAGGCCGGCACCAACGTGGCGCCGCGCTCCGCGGCCAGGCTCGAAGCGATGGCCTCGCGGTTCTCGCGCTCGCGGTCATATTGGATGATCTCGGCGCCGAGCGCGCGCGTGCCCTCGAGCTTGGCGCGCGGTGCATCAGCGGGCATCACGATCGCAGCGCGGATGCCGAGCATCGCGGCCGCGGCGGCGACACCCTGCGCGTGATTGCCAGAGGAGAAGGCAACGACACCGGCCGCCCGCTCGTCCGGACCGAGTTGGACCAGGCGGTTGTAGGCGCCACGAATCTTGAACGAGCCCGTGCGTTGCAGCGACTCCACCTTCACCAGTATCCGGCCGCCGGTCAGCTCGTCGAGCGGCGTGCCCGCGAGCAGGGGCGTGCGCCTGGCGACGCCCGCGAGCCTTTCGGCTGCCGCCTGGACGTCGTCGAAGGTCGGCAAGGCGCCGAGATTCAGGTCATCGTTCATCGGGATACCGTGCGGGCTGCCAAGTGCGCGGGCCTACGGTATGTTACCGCGTGCGGCGGCGCGCTGCCGCGACCAGGGTAGTGGGCATGATGACAACCGATCCGATCTGGCTGCCCTGCGCTGCAATGGTGCTCGTGACCGCACTCGTCTGGATCAAGCTCTACGCCGACCGCCTGAGCGAGATGCGCAGCAAACGCATCAACCCGCAGTCATTGGCGACCGAGCGCGCTGCGGCCGGCAAGTTGGAAAACACGCAGGCTGCAGACAATTTCCGGAATCTCTTCGAGGTGCCGGTGCTGTTCTACGTGCTCTGCATTGCGATCGCGGTCAACGGCGCCTCGACATCGGGGTTTGTCGCGGCGGCCTGGGCATACGTGGGCTTACGCGCCCTGCATAGCCTGATCCACGTGAGCTACAACCGCGTGATGCACCGTTTCCTGGTCTATGCGGCGAGCACCGTGCTGCTCTTCGGCATGTGGGCCGCGTTCTTCCTGGGCGTCATGC
>JANOSR010000096.1:0-4923 GCA_031415935.1 Steroidobacteraceae bacterium
ACCGGGCAACGCGCGCCAGTCGGGCTGACGGACCGGGATCGTGACCAGCAAGGCGAACGCCACGGCAGCGCCGATGAACGGAAACCGGCCCGCGATTTCCGGCAGCTTCAGATTAGCGACGATATTCACGGCGACCGCGCATGCAAGAACCCATGCCACGACCATCACACGCGTCCAGTCGACCTGAACTGACGATCCGGCATCCTTCATGATCGGGGCAAATCGCTGTTGCCGCCGCGCTGCGGCGACGCCGAACACCAGCAGAGCGGCCACCGCTGCGACATAAGCATGCGCGACCTCCATCGGCGCGACGCCGCTGATCCACATCATCGTCGTCGTGGTGTCGCCGATCACGCTGCCCGAGCCGCCGGCATTCGAGGCTGCGACGATCGCCGCGATGTAGCCGACGCTCACGCGCGCGCGGAACAGCGTGTGCGCCATCGCTCCGCCGATCAGCGCGGCCGCGATGTTGTCCAGGAACGCAGACATCACGAACACGATGACCAGCAAGGCGAATGCGCCGGTCCAGTCGTCGGGCAGGTAGCGCGGCAGCACGGCCGGGATCCCGCTTTCTTCGAAGTGCCGCGACACCAGCGCGAATCCGACCAGCAACAGCAACAGGTTCGTCAGGATGACCCACTCATGCGAGGCATGCGTGACGAGGCCCGCCCACCCGGCGCCGGCGGGAAACTGCGTGAACAACCATTCATAACCGACGATGACCGCGAGCCCGCAGGCGGCGATCGGCAGCGAGTGCCGATGGAAGACAGCGACACCGAACAAAGTCAGGCCGAAGAACAGAAACTCGATCTGGAACATTTGTGACTTGTTATTTCAACTAGTTACGTAATATATCTCAGTTCGAATCGAGTGCCTTGCCGGGTACATTCCCTGCACCGCTCCAGTCGGCGGGACCCCAGAAAGGCCAGTCCCATTCCGCGGGCGACGCGCGGCAGCCGCCGTCACTCCAGCCGGTCCAGCCGCGGCCGCGCACGACGCGTCCGGGGCGCGCGGCGGTAGGCTCACCGTCGCGCAGGACTTCCACGCCATTCACCAGCACATGGGACACACCCGTTGCGTACTGGTGCGGCGCTGCATAGGTCGCGTGATCCTGGATGGTCGCGGGATCGAATACCACGACATCGGCGTGATAGTCCGCCTTGAGCTGGCCGCGGTCGCGCAAGCCGAGCACAGCCGCTGGTTGCGCCGTCATGCGCCGCACCGCGTCCTCGATGGTCACGAGTTTCTCATCACGCACATAGCGCGCGAATACCCGCGCAAAATTTCCGTAGCCGCGTGGATGCAGATTGCTCTTCAGAAAGACACCCTCGGCAGAGACGGCAGTGCCGTCCGAGCCGAAACTCATGTACGGCAGTGCAATCTGCCGGCGCACATTGTTCTCCGACATCAGGAAGTAGATCGCGCCGACGCGGCTCTCGTCCTCGATGACGAGATCGATCGCGGCTTCTTCCGCGGTCACGCCGCGCTGTTTCGCGACTTCGGCCAGCGTCTTGCCGATCAACGGCTTCAAGGCCGGGTTCCTGAGAACCGCCAGCAGGACCTGCTCGGGTCCGCCCGACATCTGCATGACATTTTCCCAACCCGCATTGGGCGCGCGCATCTCGGCGGCCACACGCTGCCTGATCGCAGGATCGCGCAGACGCGCGAACCAGGCTTCATTGCCGCCTTCCTGCACCCATGGCGGCATTGAAGCGTCGAGGCCCGTGCCGGCCGCGGGATAGGAGTACATCTCCGTGGTGACGCGCAAGCCTTCGCGTCGCGCCGCTTCGATGCTCGCGATCGCCTGTTCGAGTTTCGGCCAGTTTTCCCGGCCAGCGGCCTTCAGGTGATAGATCTCCGCCGGTGTGCCGGAGCGCCGTGAGATCTCGATCGTCTCGTCGATGGCCTCCAGCAGGCGGCGGCCCTCGCTGCGCATGTGGGTCGCGTAGATGCCGCCGCAGCGGCCAGCCGTCTCGGCGAGCGCGACAAGCTCGTCGGTTTCGGCAAATGTGCCCGGCGCATAGATCAACGACGATGCGACGCCCAGCGCGCCCTCCTCCATTGCGCCACGCACGATCTCGCCCATCGCTTCGAGCTGTTCCGGTGTCGGGTCCGCATCCGCTTCGCCGAGCAGATTCATGCGCGCGGTGGCCGCGCCGATGTACGAAGCGACATTCAGCGAGACACCTTTCCGCTCGAGAGTCCCGAGGTACTCGCCGAGCGTTGTCCACTCGATCGGATACTTCAGGTCCCCCTGCTGCGCGGCAAGATCCTCCTTCATGGCCGCTGTCAGCGGTCCCATGGACCAGCCTTCACCCATGACCTCGAGCGTCACGCCCTGGCGCAGCTCACCCTGGCCACGGCCGTCGATCAGCAGCGATTCGTTCGACCAGCTCAGCATGTTGATGAAGCCAGGCGCCACCGCGCGGCCATTGGCGTCGATTTCGCGCAGCGCATCACCCGCCGCCCGCGGCCCGACATAGGCGATCCGGTTCCCGCGCACCGCAACGTCGCCGACGTAGCCGGGTCGTCCCGAGCCGTCGTAGATCGTGCCGCCGCGAATGATGAGGTCGTAATCCGGCTCGCCTGCACAGGACCACAGGAGTGGCAGCATCAGGACGGATAGCAGACGTATCGATCGCAACACGGAAGGAGTTAGGCTCTCGCGCTCTAGACGCCTTCGAGCGCGATTTCGAACGTGCCAACGTAACCGCCGTTGCCGGCTTCGAGGGTCAACAGGAGTTCCGCGCCATTGCGCCGGAAACTCCCGTCGTGCTCATTGCGCGTGCTGCGCGGCCCGCGCGCGGCATAGGGATCGGCCGCGAATACGCGATCGGTCAGCAGATCGTCGAAATAGAGTTGCGAGGTGAATTCGAATCCAGGTTGCCGTGCGGCCGGCGGCCGGATCTTGAAATGGATGTGCACCGTGCGCCCCGGATACGAGCCTGGGTAGATGGTCGTGAATTGCGCACGGCCGGTGGCATCTGTGCGCTGGAAGCCGCGCAGGAATTTCTGCCCCACTGTGTCGAAGGCCGGATCCTTGACTCCGGAGTAAACGCCGCGGACATCGCAATGCCAGAGATCGACCTGGGCGTCGGGCAGCGGCGCGCAGGCGCCAGCCGCCCATCGGGTCACGACGATGGCGAGCTCGAGCGGCACGCCGGCTTGCACGCTCCCATCGGTCGAATCCTTGCGCAGGTCCGACCGGTTGAGCATCTCGTCCACGAAATAGGGCCCTTCGGTCTGCGCGGGACGGACAACGCAGCCCGCGGTCGCTGCGAAGGCAGGTGAACCACGCCCGAGCCACGCGCCGCCAGCCGCACCGAGCAGGCCAATGACCTCGCGCCGGGTCAGAACCGAACCAAAAGGCCTGTCGTCGTCATGCATCATGTCGCGCTCCAGGTTGAAATCAGCCGTGGCATTATCATTCCGATGATCACTTTGTACTACTGGCCAACGCCGAATGGCCACAAGATCACGATGTTCCTCGAGGAGGCGTCTGTTTCATACCGGATCGTCCCGGTCAACATCGGCGCCGGTGAGCAATTCCGGCCGGAATTCCTCGCGATCAGTCCCAACAACCGGATGCCGGCAATCGTGGATGATGCACCCGCCGACGGCGGCGCCCCGGTGTCGGTGTTCGAATCCGCTGCGATCCTGATCTACCTCGCCGAAAAAACCAGCCGTTACTTGCCCCCGGACCTGCGCGCTCGCAAGACCGTGATCGAGTGGCTCATCTGGCAGGTGGCCAACCTCGGGCCCGTGGCTGGCCAGAATCACCACTTCGTCACCTACGCCGAGGAGAAGATTCCGTACGCGATGGAGCGCTTCATCAATGAAACAAACCGCCTCTATGGCGTGCTGGACCACAGGCTTGAGGGTCGTGCATTCATCGCGGGCGACGATTACACGACTGCGGACATGGCCTGTTACCCGTGGATCGTGCCGTGGAAGCGCCAGCAGCAAAATCTGGACGACTTCCCGGCACTGCGGCGCTGGTTTGATGCGATCCGCGCCCGGCCGGCAACGGTGCGTGCCTACGCGCTGACTGAAGCATACGGAAACGAACCAATGACCGAAGAGGCCCGCCGGATCCTGTTCGGCCAGACCGCCGCAACCAACCGGTCGAAATGACGCGTCTGTAGTCCAGCCGATGATGCGGCTCCGGGCTGGCTCGCGCCCTGAGCCACCCGCCCCCGCATGCTGGTCACGATGGTGCCGGGGCACCCTGGAGACTGACATGCGATCTTCCCTTGCGACGCAGATTGCCGGACTGATGCAACAGATGCTGGGCCAATCGGGCTGGTTGCGGTCCGAGCTGCGAAGCCTGGACCAGGCGGGCCAGGGCCACCGCCGCATGCGCCAACTGTGCGATCAGCTGGACTCGCTGGACTCGAGCATCGTCTGGGACCTGCGCGACGAACTGAAGGACCTGTCCAGCCGGTCAGCGCCGCAGGCGGCGCGGATCCTCGAGTGGCTGCGCGCGGACGTCGACCCGCTGGTCGATCTGGTCTGCCGGCTCGATCGGGAATGCCCGAGTCACCCGCTGGTGAGCGCCGCGATGATCGCCAGCGGCGATATCGTCGGGCGATTCAGCGAGATCGAACGCGCGCTGCTGCCGATTTCGCAGGTGCCGCAGGCCAAGCCCGCCGCTACCCGCCGATCCACCATCCGGGCTGCAGAACCGCCGCGTCTTTGCTAGGGTTCCCGGGTGCCGAATACCCGGATCGATCCCACGGAGTTCTCCGGTCGTGTGCTGATGGTCGGCTGCGGCAGCATCGGGCAGACGGCATTGCCCCTGCTGCGCCGCCACCTGGCCCTGCCCGAGGACGGCCTGACGGTGCTCGAAGCGAGCGAACGCGGGCGCACTCTTGCGGCCGCGAACCAGGCGCGGTTCGTGCACTGTCACCTCAAGCCGGCAAC
>JANOSR010000097.1:0-1901 GCA_031415935.1 Steroidobacteraceae bacterium
AGGGGCGCGTTGCGCAGCGCCTGCAGGGTCTTCGGGCAGCGTGCGGCATTCGCCGGCACGACGTCGCCATTTTTCCAGAGATAGAAAGCGCTCCATGCCGGGTTGTTCAGCATGCCCATCTGGTCCTTGCGCGGCCGGTTCGGATCTCCTTCGACATATGGCGCGAATGCCCCGGGCTCCTTCATGACTTCCAGCAGTTCGGCGCGGATATCGTCCGTGGCGGCCTCCACCTCATCCAGCCAAGGGAAAGCATCGCGCTCGTAGAACTGGATCTGCGGCAACCCCGGGAAATAGTAATAACGCGGCTGCTGGACGAAGATCTGCTTCTTGCCGAGTACGATGTCGAGCGACTGGGCGAAGCGCGCGCTCGAGCGCGCTTCGTCGAAGCCCTTCGCCGCCAGGCTTTGGAGCAGCCAGGTCTTGTACTCTGCGGCATATTGCTCGCACATCTGCTGCGCGCGGCGCAGCTCCTGCGCAAGCTCCAGCGAAACATTGGCGGCGGGCGGCGCGGCCCTGACCGCCATCTGGTAAAAGGACGACGCCGAGCGGGTATCGCCCGCCGCCGCAAAGCAATCGGCGCGAAATATCAGTGCCGGGACATTGCGCGGCTCGGCAGCAAGCAGTCGATCCAGCGCCGCGATCTGCCCCGGGCCGTCGGCGAGTGCCTTGCAGGCCAGCGCGAGGCCCAACATCACGGGCGCGTCGGTGCGACCGCCCTCGGCGGCGCGCGAAAGGTACTCGCGGGCCTTCTGCGCATCGCCCTTGCGCAGGGCCTCGGTGCCTACGGTTGCGTATTCGGCGGCGTTGCTCATGATGAAGTCAGGATGTGAAACCGGCCGTCCCGACCGGAAGGCATTATGCCGGCTGATGTTCCGGCGGGCAAAAGCCTTGCGGGTCCGCCGGACTGGGCCTTAGTCTAGCCGCCGCCATGAACGACGAGGCTGTGAGCATGAACAAGGCCGCCATGCGGGCCATGGCGACGGGCGACATGAAGGGCGCCCAGTCGATACTCCTGGAGGCGCTGGCCCGCGACCAGGCCAACATCAGCCTGTGGTTCAATCTTTCAATCGTCCGCCGACAACTCGGTGACCTCGACGGCGCTTTCGCAGCCTTGCGGGAAGTCCTCAAACTCGACAGCCGGAACTTCCCGGCGCTCCTGATGCATGCCACGCTGCTGGACCGGCTGGGACAAACGGTGGCTGCAGCGACGGCCTACGGCGTGGCGCTCGCCCAGGCGCCGCCCGACCAATACCTCGATGCGCCGACACTCAAGGCGGTCGAACGCGCACGGACCGTGCACGGCAAGTACATCGGGGAGCTCGGCAAGTACATCCGCGATCATGCAGCGCCGACTAGCGATCACTGCACGCCCGTCGAGCGCCGCCGCATCGAGGCCTTCATCGACACGACACTTCGCACGCGCAAGCGCTACCAGCAGGAGCCGCTCGAGTATTACTACCCAGGTCTGCCCGCGATCGAATTCTACGAACGCGAGGAATTCCCGTGGCTGGCGGATTTCGAAGCGGCGACCGAATCGATCCAGCTGGAGCTCGCCAGGATCCTGGTCGAGGATGAGGCAGGCTTCAGCCCCTACATCCATTATGAAGATCACATGCCCCTCGACCAATGGCGCGAACTGAACAAGTCCCCGCGCTGGAGCGCCTTTCATTTCTACAAGCTCGGCTTGCCTGACGAGGAGCGATGCCGCCGCGCCCCGGCGACGATCGAGGCTGTCCGCCGCCTGCCCCAGGCGGAGGTCGACCTGCGTTCACCGACGGCGATGTTTTCGGTGCTGCAGCCGAAGACCCGCATACCTGCGCATACCGGCGTCGCGAATTTCCGGCTGGTCGTGCACCTGCCGCTCATCCTGCCGCCAGGCTGCGGCTTTCGTGTCGGCGGGG
>JANOSR010000098.1:0-6678 GCA_031415935.1 Steroidobacteraceae bacterium
GTGGAGTTCCACCTGATGAACGCGCCCGACAGCAAGATGCCGCACAACATCGACCTGCACGGAGTCACCGGTCCGGGTGGCGGTGCCGCGTCCAGCTTTACGGCGCCCGGTCACAGGTCGCGCTTTACGTTCAAGGCGCTCAACGCGGGCTTGTATGTCTACCATTGCGCGACCGCGCCGGTCGGCATGCACGTGGCCAATGGCATGTATGGACTGATCCTGGTTGAACCACCGGAAGGATTGCCGGCCGTCGACCGCGAGTACTACGTCATGCAGGGCGATTTCTATACGACCGGAAAGTATCGCGAGAAGGGCCACCAGCCATTCGACATGGAAAGGGCAATCGAAGAGCACCCGACCTATGTGCTATTCAACGGCTCGGAAGGCTCGATGACCGGCGACAAGGCACTCGCCGCAAAGACCGGCGAAACGGTCCGCCTGTACGTGGGCAATGGTGGTCCAAACCTGATCTCCAGCTTTCACGTGATCGGAGAGATCTTCGACAAGGTCTGGTTCGAGGGCGGTACGCGCTTCCAGGAGAACGTGCAGACGACCCTGATCCCCGCGGGCGGCGCGGCAATGATGGAGTTCGACCTCGAGGTGCCAGGCAGCTACATCCTGGTGGATCACAGCATTTTCCGCGCGTTCAACAAGGGAGCGCTCGCAATCCTCAAGGCCGAGGGTCCTGAGAACAAGGCCATCTACTCCGGCAAGGAAGTAGACGAGATGTATCTTGGCGACCGTGCCCAGCCAAATCTGGCTGCGGTTGCGGCGGCTGCAGCAGCCGCCACGCGCGGTGAACTCACCGTCGCGCAGCAGGTCAAGGCCGGCGAGGCTTTGTTTGCCGGCACCTGCTCCACCTGTCACCAAGGCAATGGCCAGGGACTGGAGGGTATTTTCCCACCGTTGGCGAAATCCGACTGGATCGCAAGGGACCCAAAGAGCGTACCCAACGCGATGCTGCACGGCTTGCAGGGCAAGATCACGGTCAATGGCAAGGACTACAACTCGGTGATGCCGCCGATGAGTCAGCTCACCGACGACGAGGTCGCAAACATCTCAACCTACGTGCTCAACACCTGGGGAAATCCCGGTGGACGAGTAACGAAGGAAGAGGCAGCGACGATTCGCAAGCGTCCACCGGCGAAGTGAATCAGGTGTTACTGCCGATTGTGGGCCGTCTCGCCGCCCTCCTGTTTCTGGGCGTGCCGCTCGCGAGCGCATCAGCAGGCGAGCCCGGCGATTACCTTACCGTGCCAGGCGGCATGTTCCAGTCCGCGTTGCGATACGAGGATGTCAAGGATGGCGTACGCGTCGCTTCTTTCGATCTGATGCGAACGCCGGTCACGAACGAACAATTTCTGATGTTTGTCAGGGCCAATCCCGCGTGGCGTCGCAACCGGGCGCCGTCGGTGTTCGCGGAGTCGCGCTTCCTGTCGCACTGGAAAGGACCGGTCGAATTGGGCCAACGTGCACTGCCTCAGCAGCCAGTCACCTGGGTCAGCTGGTTCGCAGCAGAAGCCTACTGCGAGGCGCAGCTCGCCCGCCTTCCGACGTGGTCGGAATGGGAATACTCAGGAGCCGCCGACGAGACACGAGCCGACGCGCGCAACAATCCAGCCTGGCGCGAGCGAATACTCGACTGGTACTCGCGGCCATCGACATCGGCGTTACCGCCCGTGGGCCAGCAGTCGCCGAATGCCTATGGCGTCCACGACCTTCACGGTCTGGTGTGGGAGTGGACGGGCGACTTCTCGTCGCTCCTGGTTTCCGGTGACAACCGTAATCAGGGCGACGCGGACGATACCCGGTTCTGCGGCGCCGGTGCGATCTCGATTGAGGACAGCGACAGCTACGCCGTGATGATGAGGGTCGCCATGCTGTCGTCGCTGGGCGGCGCCGATGCCACGGCCAATCTTGGCTTCCGATGCGCGAAGGACTTGCCATGAAGATGACGAACAAATTCGCTGCATTCGCGCTGGCCGCCTGCTTGCCGTTCGGGACTATCGCGATTACGCAGCCGCTCGAATCGGGGCCGCTCCCGCGTGATTCCGTCTACCAGCTGCCGCTGAAGCTCACCGATCAGGACGGAAAGCCGCGCGAGTGGCGCAGTTTTCGCGGCAAGCCACGACTCGTGTCGATGTTCTATACGTCGTGTCAATACATCTGCCCGCTGATCATCGACTCCGGCAAGGCGGTGGAGCGGAGCCTGACGCCGGCTCAGCTGCAGCGCCTCGGCATTGTGTTGATCAGCATGGATCCCGCGCGGGACTCAGCCGCAGTCCTCAAGGAAACGGCCGCGAAACGAAGACTCGATACGGCGCGCTGGTCGCTGGTCGCCCCACCCGCCGCCGACGTGCGCGCGGTGGCGGCGGTGTTGGGCATCCGCTTTCGCCAACTCGCCGACGGCGAGTTCAATCACACAAGTGCGCAGGTGTTGCTGGACGCGGATGGTCGCGTGCTAGCTCGCACCGAGCAGATGGGTAGCAAAAGCGACCCCGAGTTCCTGGATGCCGTGCGTCGTGCGACGGATGGTGGGCCGTGATTCCACCGCGCAATGCGGATATCTGATTGATTAGCTGAGCATTTGCGTAGGCTCACAAGGCCAGTTACCCCCAGAATTACCCCCAAGTCGGTCGCGCTGCTCTAGCATTTCCTTGGACGCTGTTAGCCGTTGATGTCCAACAGTCCGTCGCGTTCTTCGTCGTCGGTCTCAGTTCGTTTTTCGCCGGGCTTTCCAGATCATCGGCCATACCGCGTAGCACGTCTGGTACATCCACGCGTAAAGCGATCAAGAGCCGCGCCAGGTACACGCGGCAGGTTCAAATCAGGGGCTCGATTTGGCAATTACTTGCTACCCTCCCCCGCGGGCGGCGTCGGCAGTGTGGGTTGCTACCGGTTTTGTTGACACCTGGTTTAGGGCGATGATGCTAAACGAGGTGATGTATGGGACGGCGAGTTTTCAATCGGGAGTTCAAGCTCGAGGCGGTGAAGCTGGTGCTGGAACGAGGTATGTCGGCAGCCCAGGTGGCTCGGGATCTGGGTATCCAACAAAACGTGGTGAGCCGCTGGGTGCGGGAGGCGCGTGCTGACAAGGCGCAGGCGTTTCCGGGGCGCGGGCAGATGAAGGCGGATGATGCGGAAGTGGCGCGGCTGAAGCGGGAACTGGCGAAGACCAAAGCCGAGCGCGATGCCTCCCTGCCCGAGCCGAAACTGATCCTGCCCGCGCTGCAGGTGAACCTCCGCGGCGGACGGCTGCCGCCGCCGGACGGCAACGGCATCAGCTATCTGCGCCTGCCGCTGAACCAGATCGGGCACGAAACATGAACGGCTGGATGACTGCACTGGCGGGCGGCATGTTGATCGGCACCGCGGCCACCCTGCTGCTCTGGCTCAACGGCCGCATTGCCGGCGTCAGCGGCGTGCTCAATGGCGTGCTGATGCCCAAGCGCGGCGACGTGGCCTGGCGGGTGTTGTTCCTGCTCGGCCTGATTGCCGGAGGCGGGGTGTATCTGGCGCTGGTGCCGGGGACATACGTGCCACGCGCGGATTTTCCGGTGCCCGCACTGGTGGTGGCCGGCCTGCTGGTGGGCTTTGGCACACGGATGGGCAACGGCTGTACCAGCGGCCATGGGGTCTGCGGTTTGGGGCGGCTCTCTGCGCGCTCGCTAGCCGCGGTGCTGACGTTCATGTCTACCGCGATCGCCACCACTTTCATCATCCGTCACGTGGGGAGCTGAGCATGACGCGTTTGCTGTTGGCTGCACTCGTTGCCGGCGTGCTGTTTGGAGTCGGCCTGGCGATGTCTGAAATGACCGACCCGCAGCGCGTGCTCCGTTTCCTGGACATCTTCGGCGACTTCGATCCGGCGCTGCTGTTCGTGCTGGGCGGGGCTGTTGCCGTCACCAGCATCGCGTTCCGGTTCGTACTGCGCCAGGAATCACCGGTGCTGGCCGACACCTTCCAGGTCTCACGCCTGCGCGCCGTGGATCGCCAACTGCTCGGCGGCGCGGCGCTGTTCGGCATCGGCTGGGGCATCGCCGGCTACTGCCCGGGGCCAGCGCTCATCGGGCTGGGTGTGCTGTTGCGGGAAGCGCTGTGGTTCGTGCCGGCGATGGTGGTCGGCGCCTTGATGCATCGCGCCGTCGCGCGCGCCTGATTGCACCGCTCACTCAAAGGAGATTTGCCGTGATTCGCGCATTGCTGTTCTTACCCATCAACGCCCCCGATCGCCATCCCGAAGCTGGCGGACCTCGTCGAGATCGAAACGGAGTACCGGATCTATCGCGACGCCGGCGTGGCGCTGACTCGCCGTGGTCGGAGTAATCCACAGGCGCAGGCCTTCATCGCGGGACGGCACGCCGCCAAAACAATTTCTAGGAGAACCACATGCTCTACATCAAGGAAACACAAAAATCCGTCGACCAGGCCTTCCATGACCTGGAGGCGTCGATCAAGCAGCACGGATTCGGCCTGCTCCACCACTACGACTTCAAACAGACCTTGAAGGAAAAAGGCTTCGATCTGCCGAACGAATGTCGCGTGCTGGAGGTCTGCAATCCGAAGCAGGCATGCGAAGTGCTGCATATGAATATGGCAATCAACATGGCCCTGCCCTGCCGCATCTCGATCTACGAAGAGGCCGGAAAGACGTTTCTAGGAATGATTCCGCCGACCATGCTACTGCGGCTGATCTCCCCTTCCGCGGAGTTGCAGGCGCTTGCGCGCGGCGTGGAGGACATGACTCGACGGATCATCGACGACGCAGTGTGAGCGCGCCGGCGCAGGTTCTGCGGACATGGTAAAGAGCCTGTCCAATGGGACAAGGCGCCCAGTAGCAGTCAGTGAGCGCCTCATTGCTTCCGGTGATGCGCGCCGCGCCTGCCGCAGGCACCGCGTCACCCGTACATCCCTGACTTTCTTTTCTGCCGTATTTGTGTCACGGGAATCTTCGAACGATCGTTCATCCGGCGAACCCAGGGTTCGAAGCAACGCCAAGCAATCGCGGGAAGTTAGGTACGCGCGGCTGGAGGGGCGGGGCTCCTTTCAAATGCTGCTCGATCTCTTCGCTTATTGTGGTGGGCCGTGATGGGATCGAACCATCGACCAACTGGTTAAAAGCCAGATGCTCTACCACTGAGCTAACGGCCCGTCGGAACCGGCGCGAATGATACAGGAGCGACCGGCCGCGATCATCTGTAGCGCGTCGGATCTGCGGTGCCGGCCTCCTTGAATCCCGCTCGACGCAGCCGGCAGGAATCACAACGACCGCAGGCCAGCCCATCCGTATGCGGCTGGTAGCAGGAGATCGTCATCGAGTAATCCACCCCGAGGGCGGCGCCGCGGCGGATGATTTCCGCTTTCGTCAATTCGATCAATGGCGCGTGAATGCGCATCCCTGCGCCTTCAACGCCCGCTTTCGTCGCCAGATTCGCGACCCGCTCAAACGCTGCGATGAACTCAGGCCGGCAATCCGGATATCCCGAGTAATCGACGGCGTTGACGCCGATGTATATGTCGCGCGCGCCGAGCACCTCGGCGTAGCCGAGGGCGCAGGCGAGGAAGATCGTGTTGCGGGCCGGCACGTAGGTCACGGGAATGCCATCGCCCGGCTGTTCCGGCACGGCGATGCCGCTGTCGGTGAGCGCTGAGCCGCCGAAATCGCCGATTGGCAGTGCGAGGACGCGATGCTCGATGGCACCCAGCGCCGTCGCGACACGTCGGGCGGCATCAAGCTCCAAGCGGTGACGCTGCCCGTAATCGAAGCTGAGCGCATGGCACCGGTGGCCGCGCTCACGCGCGATTGCCAGCACGGTCGCAGAGTCGAGTCCGCCGGAGACCAAAACGACAGCCACCGTTCCGGCGGCCTGTGATTCAGCGGCCAGGCGTGTCTCCCCAGAGGACCTTGTGCAGCTGGACCTGGAATCTCACCGGCAGGCGGTCGGCCAGGATCCAGTCGGCGAGCTGGGCCGCCGGCAATTGCAGGAAGCTCGGCGAGAACAGCACCGGGCAGTGGGAGTCGAGTCTGCGCGACTTGACCAGTTCGCGGCTCCATTCGTAGTCGCCCCGATCGCAGATGACAAACTTCAGCAGGTCACTGCATCTCAGGCGCTGCATGTCGAGGTCGAGGTTGCGCTGCGATTCGCCCGAACCCGGCGTCTTGACATCGATGACCCGCACGACGCGTGGGTCCACCGCACTCGCATCCATTGCGCCGCTGGTTTCCAGTGACACCTGCAATCCCGCATCGCAGAGCCGTGCAAGCAGCGCGAGACAGGCTTTCTGGGCGAGTGGCTCGCCGCCAGTCACGCAGACATGGCGGGCGCCTGAGGCGAGGGCCGCGCCCACCAGCGCATCGAGACTGCGCCATTCACCACCTTCAAAGGCATAGGCGGTGTCGCAATACTGACAACGCAGCGGACAGCCGGTCAGGCGGATGAAAAACGTCGGCCAGCCGACTGCATCGGCCTCCCCCTGCAGCGAATAGAAGGTTTCGGTGATCTTGAGACGCGCCACGGCCTCGATCGACGCGGGGGGCGCGGCAGCCGCCTGGCCCTGCATCACGCCTCCTCAGCGCCCCTCGGCCGTCATGCGCTTGAGGCGCTCGGCGGCCTCCACGGCGGCCGTCGTTTCGGGAAATTCCCGCGTAACGCGTGCCAGCGCCGTGCGCGCGAGATC
>JANOSR010000099.1:0-4955 GCA_031415935.1 Steroidobacteraceae bacterium
GTCGAGCGCGGATTGTGCGAGGTCGATTTCTGCTCGATCGAGATCGCGGGCGACAGCCCCTCGATCGAATCGATATCGGGCTTTTCCATCATCGACAGGAACTGGCGCGCGTAGGCGGACAGCGACTCGACGTAGCGGCGCTGGCCCTCGGCGTAGATCGTGTCGAAGGCGAGCGACGACTTGCCGGAGCCGGACAGCCCGGTGAACACGATCAGCCGGTCGCGCGGCAGGTCGAGATCGAAACCCCGCAGGTTGTGCGTGCGCGCCCCGCGAATCTGGATCGTCGTCGTCATGTCCGTCCATCGGCACCGCGCGAGTGGCGCGCGGCGAGCCTGATAGAATAACCGGCCCGTTCCGTGCGCCGCAAAGGGATTTCCAGTGGTGGTTGAGGCTGCCGCGGCGCTCTCGCCTCCTGAACGCCGTGCCGTCGCGACGCTCGCCGCCATTTACGCGGTCAGGATGTTCGGGCTCTTCCTGCTGCTGCCGGTCCTCGCCCTGCACGCGGGCTCCCTGCCCGGTGGCACACCGCTCATGGCCGGGCTCGCAGTCGGGGCCTATGGTCTGGCCCAGGCCCTGATGCAGATCCCGTTCGGAGTCTGGTCCGATCGCCTTGGCCGGCGCCCCTTGATCGTGGCCGGCCTCCTGCTGCACATCGGCGGCTCGGCGCTCGGTTATTTCGCTGCGACCGCCTGGGCGCTCGTGATCGCGCGCATCGTGCAGGGCCTGGGCGCGGTATCGGGTCCGGTGATGGCGCTCCTCGCAGACCGCACGCGCGCCGCCTCGCGCACCCGTGCGATGGCCTTCATCGGAATCAGCATCGGCGCCTCCTTCGTCGTGTCGCTGGTCGGTGGACCGCTGCTGGCAGGGGCGATCGGCGTCTCCGGCATCTTCGCGCTGATCGGCGGCCTCGGGCTCGTGGCGCTGGCGCTCGTCGTGTTCGCGGTTCCAAAGGAAGCGCCACGCGGAGCCGGACCGGGTCGACGGCCCTGGCGGGAGGTTTTGACCCGCCGCCTGCTGCCGCATTACGCGGGCATCTTCGTGCTGCACCTGTCGCTGACCGCGACATTCATCGCCGTTCCCCATGCGCTTCGCGACGTGCACGGCATGGTCGTGGCGGAGCACTGGCAGTTCTATCTGGCTGTGTTTGCCGCTTCCCTGTCATTGACCGTGCCGATGCTGCTCTGGTCGGAGCGCAGCGCGCGGCCCGTACGCGCCGTTATTACCGGCGGATTGCTGCTCGCAATCACCCAGGGCGCGCTCGCGCTGGTCTACCTGGATCTCCTGGCGATGGCAGTGGCGCTCGTGATCTTTTTCGGAGCCTTCAATTTTCTCGAGGCGCGCCTCCCCGCCAGTCTCGCGCAGGCCGCGGGCGAGACCACGCGCGGCGCGGCGCTTGGCGTGTTCTCGACCTGCCAGTTTGCGGGGGCTTTCGCGGGCGGGATCCTGGGTGGTGGGCTGCTGGGGAGCGCGGCGGCGATTCCCGGCGTGTTCCTGCTCGCCGGGCTGGCCGCCGCCGGCTGGCTCGTGGTGGCCGGCCGGTCCGAATCCCCGTGAAATCACCCGATTGACGGTGTGCCGGGACCCGGTCGGCGACTACAATGAGCGATCGACAACAAGAGGCGGGGAGACGGCCATGGCACGCGGCGTCAACAAGGTCATTCTATTGGGCAATGTCGGGCAGGACCCGCAGAGCCGTGCGATGCCTTCGGGAAAAGCGGTCGTGAATCTCCGCATCGCCACCAGCAAGCAGTGGCGCGACAAGCAGACCGGCGAGAACAAGGAATCCACCGAGTGGCACACGGTGGTGATGTTCGATCGGCTGGCAGAAATCGCGGCCGAGTACCTGCGCAAGGGCTCGCAGGTCTACATCGAGGGCGAGTTACGCACGCGCAAATGGCAGGACAAGGAAGGCCACGATCGCTATTCGACCGAGATCGTCGCGAACGAGATGCAGATGCTGGGTGGCCGCGGTGCGGCCGCTGGCGGCGCGGGCGCGGGTCGGGACCGGCCGGCGGCAGCAGCGGAGAGCAGCGAAGACCGTGCGCCGCGCGCCGAACCCGCCGGTGCGGCAGAATCCTTCGACGACGACATCCCGTTCTAGGCGACGCAGGATTTCCTAGCGCGGAGCCACGTAACCGCCGCGCAATCCGCGCGGCGACAGCACGATCTGCCAGAGTTGCGAGCGTCGCGCGCGAAAACTGGCCATCGAGGTCGACAGGTAGTAGCGCCACATGCGGCGGAAGCGCTCGTCGTAGCGCTCGCCCAAGGCCTGCCAGGCGCGTTCCACGTTGTCGCGCCACGCGGTGAGCGTCCGGTCGTAATCCGTGCCGAAGTTGTGCCAGTCCTCGATGATGAACAGGTCTTCGAGCGCCGCCGTGATCTGAGCGGCGGACGGCAGCATCGAGTTCGGGAAGATGTACTTGCCGATCCAGGGATCGTTGGCACGGACCGACTCATCGCTGCCGATCGTGTGCAGCAGGAACAGGCCATCGTCCGCGAGGCGCGCGCGCGCAAATTCGAAGTAGCGGCGGTAGTTGGCGACGCCGACATGCTCGAACATGCCGATCGAAAACACCCGATCGAAGTGGCCGGCGACCTCGCGGTAATCCTGCAGGCGGATATCAATCGGTAGCCCGCGGCACAGTTCACGCGCGAATCCGGCCTGCTGCTCCGAAACCGTCACGCCGACGCCGCTGACGCCGTAGCGCGCAGCCGCATATTCGAGCGCCTCGCCCCAACCACAGCCGATGTCGAGCACCTGCATGCCGGGGCCGAGGCCCAGTTTGCGGCAGACCAGGTCGAGCTTGTGTTCCTGGGCTTCGTCGAGATCCCGCGCCTGCCGCCAGTAAGCGCAGCTGTAGACCAGCCGCTTGCCGAGCATCGCGCGATAAAGATCGTTGCCGAGATCGTAGTGGCGCCTGCCGATCTCGAAGGGCCGGCGCTTTGGCAGATTGAAGAGGCGGGCGCGCACGGCGAACCAGTAGTCGTCCAGCGTCCGGACCCGGCGGTCGAGGCGCGCGTCGAGAAGCCGGAACAGCATCGAGTCGAGTTCGACTGCGTCCCAGCTCCCGTCCATGTAGCTTTCGCCCAGGCCGAGCGAGCCATGGGCCAGTACGCGGTGAAGGAACGACTCGTCGTGAACGCGCATGTCCCAGGCTCGGCCGCCGTCGAGCCGGACATCGGCCGCGTCCAGCAGATGCTGGATCCGGTCCCTTGGGGTCATGCTATTCCCATAAACCGTGCAGTCAGGCAACCGCCGAGCCGGGGGCCGGGCCCAATCTGTGACCGGCTTGGCGTCCGGCAAGGCCATATTAAGTCACCATCAGGTCGGTTCGCCCGTGATCGGGAGCGGTATCGATGGAGCTGGAATCAGACCAGCAGCCGAGCAGTGGCCTGCGCAAGTCCTTGGCGTCGTGGTTTGACCATCCGGCGTCGTGGTTCCTGCTGCTCTGCGCGGGCTTCGCCGGCCTGGTATTGCTGGCGCCACATTTCCGGAATCTCGCCGAACCCGCGCGCCTGCTGGCCTGGATCGTTGGCGTCCTGGCGGTCCTCCTGTTCGCGCGCCGGGCATTCGCGGCGAGCACGGCCACTGCGGCGAAAGCCGACCGTGCCACGCACGCAGCGGAAGCTCTCGGCAGCCGGCAGCTGACCTCGCGCGACACGACCGACCGCAAGGACATCGAAGAACAGCTGCGGCGCCTGGCTTTCCATGACCCATTGACGCTGCTTGCCAATCGCGCGCTGTTCCGCGACCGCGTCGAACATGCCCTGGCCGTCAGCAAGCGCAGCGACCGTAGCGTCGCGATGCTGTTCATCGACCTGGACAACTTCAAGACGGTCAACGACAGCTTCGGCCATAGCCAGGGCGATCGCGTGCTCAGTGCCACGGCCCAGCGGCTGATCCAGTGCACACGCAGCGGCGACACCGTCGCGCGACTCGGCGGTGACGAGTTCGCGGTACTGCTCGAGAACCTGGTGAGCCAGGAGCCGGTGGTCGAGATCGCGGGCCGCATCGTCACGGCGCTGCAGGAGCCGTTCCCGTTCCTGGGCAGCGACCTGCGCGTCTCCGCGAGCATTGGCGTCGCGTTCGCGACGCCGGATGACGGCGTGGAGGAGTTGCTGCGCAATGCCGATGTCGCGATGTACTCGGCCAAGGCCCAGGGCAAGGGCCGTTACGAGATCTTCGTGGCTGAAATGCCGGATGTCGCGAACAAGCGCCTGCAGGTCGAGGCGGAACTCGCGCAGGCCCTGACCAATGACGAGTTCCAGCTCCATTACCAGCCCATCGTCGAACTGCGCTCCGGTTACCTGCTGGGTGTCGAGGCGCTGGTGCGCTGGCGGCACCCGAAGCGTGGCGTCGTCGAGCCGGGAGAATTCCTGGGCATCGCGGAGGGTTCCGGGCAGATGATCGCGCTGGGGCGTTGGGTGCTGCGCCAGGCCTGCGCGGAAGTAAAGGCCTGGCAGGCGCGATTGCCCGAAGGCCGGCAGGTTCGCCTCGCGGTCAATATGTCCGTCGGCCAGCTCCGGGACTCCGATCTCGTCGCCGATGTGACTCGGGCACTGCAGGACTCTCAGCTGGATCCAGGCTGCCTGGTCATTGAAGTGACCGAGGGTGTGCTGATGCACAACACCGAGAGCATGCTGGTCAAGCTGAACCAGCTGAACAAGCTCGGTGTGCGCATCGCCATCGACGACTTTGGCACCGGCTACTCGTCGCTGGCGTACCTGCACCGGTTCCCGATCGACATCGTGAAGATCGACCGCTCCTTCATCGAGCGGCTGGGTGGCGTCGAAGACGGCGCAGCGTTCACGCGCGCGATCATCACGCTGGGCGACACGCTGGGTCTTGAGGTCATTGCGGAGGGCGTCGAGCTGGAGCACCAGCAACGCGAACTGATCGAGCTGGGCTGCGTCGCAGGCCAGGGCTATTTCTACGCGAAGCCGGGCTTGCTGCA
>JANOSR010000100.1:0-2738 GCA_031415935.1 Steroidobacteraceae bacterium
GACAAGCGCAGCCGGCGCGCTGCGCGTGCGCAACAACGACCGCGAGTACTACGCCCAGGGCATCCAGTCGGTGCTCGGCATGGCGTTCGAAACCGGTGGGGCTGCACATGAACTGGAATTCTCCCTGCGCTATCACCAGGACGACGAGGACCGCTTCCAGCACGACGACCGCTATCAGATGGTGGACGGCGCGATGTTGCTGACCACGGCCGGACCGCCGGGCACGCAGGACAATCGCGTCGGCTCGGCCGAGGCCTGGGCCTTCTTCGTTCGAGACACGATCACCGCCGGGGACTGGGTCCTGGCGCCGGGTCTTCGCTACGAAAGCATCTCGCTGACACAGCGTAACTGGGGCACGGCCGACCCGACCCGCAGCGCCAGCCCGGCCATCGTCAGGAACAACGTGGACGCGACGATGCCCGGGCTCGGCGTGACGCGCGCAATCGGCGCATCACTCCGGCTCATCGCCGGCCTGCATCGCGGCTTCGTGAATCCCGCGCCGGGCTCAAGTGCGGATCCGGAGCAGTCCTGGAATTACGAGGCCGGCCTGCGCTTCGAGCGCGGCGATGCTGCCCTCGAGGCCATGGGCTTTCTGGTCGAATACGACAACCTGGTCGGCACCTGCACGGCCTCGACCGGCGGTGGCTGCAACATCGGCGACCAGTACGATGGCGGCCGCGCACGCGTGCACGGCCTCGAACTCGTCGCCAGCCACGATCTCGGCCGCTTGCTCGGACCCGGCCTGTCTCTGCCGATCTCGGTTGTCTACACCTGGACCCAAGGCGAATTCCGGACCAGCTTCCAGAGCGGCTTCGCGGAATGGGCGAATGTCACGGCCGGCGACGAACTTCCCTACGTGCCGGAGCATCAGCTCACGCTGAACGCCGGACTGGAAGGACAGTCCTGGCGGGTGTTCCTGGCTGCGAATTACGTCAGCGAAGCCCGCGCCATTGCGGGCTCCGGCGCGATTCCCGTCGCGCAGCGCATCGAGAGCAGGACGCTCGTCGATCTTTCCGGCGAGTACGACGTCTCGAAGGCGCTCTCGCTGTTTGCCGCGATCGAAAATCTTGGCGACGAGGCCTACAACGTGGCGCTGCGACCCGCGGGTGCGCGGCCCGGCGCGCCGCGCACTGTGCTGGCCGGCGTGAAGATGAGGTTCTAGGCGATACTGCGTGCCTATGCGCGCAGTCTTTCTGGATTTCGGAACAGTCAGCAACGGCGACCTCGACACCGATTCGCTCGAGCGCGTGGTCCCCGGCTTCGTGATTCATCAGCAGACGTCGACCGGGCAGGTTGCGGAACGCGTTGCCAGCTTCGAGGTCGTGTTCGCCAACAAGGCGGTCATCGACCGCGCGACGCTCGCGGCAAACCCCCAACTCAGGCTGATCGCGCTGACGGCGACCGGTGTCGACAACGTCGATCTCTCTGCGGCACGCGAGTCAGGCATCGCGGTCTGCAACCTGCACGACTATTGCACTTCGTCCGTCGTCCAGCACGTATTCGCGATGCTGCTGGCCCTGACGCATCGCCTGCACAATTACGATTCATTGGTGCGCGCCGGCGGTTGGGAGCAGGCCGGGCAGTTCTCGACCTTTCCTTTTGCGATCCGTGAATTGCACGGCCGTGTGTTCGGCATCGTCGGGCATGGAACCCTCGGGCGCGCCGTCGGGCGTACAGCCGCGGCGTTCGGGATGCAGGTTGAGGTCGCGAATCGCCCCGGTGGTCCGCCGCTCGAGGGTCGCGTGGATCTCGACGAACTGCTGCCGCGGGCCGATGTCCTGTCGCTGCACTGCCCGCTAACTGACGCAACGCGTGGATTGATCGGGGCGGCCCGCCTCGCGCGCATGAAACCCGACGCGGTGTTGATCAACACGGCGCGTGGCGCGCTCGTGGACGCCGCGGCGCTCGCCGGGGCACTCAAGAACGGCCGCCTCGGCGGCGCCGGCATCGACGTGCTGGAGCGCGAGCCGCCGCCGCCCGGCCATCCCCTGCTGGATTCATCGGTGCCCAATCTGATCCTGACGCCGCATGTCGCCTGGGCCGCGCGCGAGGCCCGGCAACGTTGCCTGGACGAGCTTGCGTTGAATGTCGCGGCCTTCAACGAGGGGCGCAAGCGCAATCGGGTCTGCTAGCGCACAGGTCCCTAGAACTCCAGTCGCACCCCCAGATTGAACACGCGACCCGCGAGCGGCGCCCACACGTCAGTAATTCTCTGACCACCGGCCCCGGGAGTCGCGAGCAGGAGCGGATCGAATCGAGTCTGACGCACATCGGTGAGGTTGATGGCATTCAGAAATATAGCCGTCTCACCGAACTTGATCTCGGCCAGTGCGTTCAACTCCACGTAGGACGGACTCGACCTGCGGTATGGGTTGTCCGAAAGGGTCTGCCGACCGGTATAGGAAATCTCGACTCCAATGCGACCCCGCGCCTCGTCCTCGAGCAGTGCCGCCAACTCCGCCGTGTGACGCGGCACCCGGTCAGCGGCGCGTCGCCCGCCCCCGGACGCAGCTTCGGTGACATCCAGAAACGTGTAGCTGCCGATTACATGAAGCGGGCCCGTGACATACCGCAGAAAGGCCTCGCCACCCAACGCTCGCCGCGGTCGTTCGCCGTTGACGAGCTCAAGCCGGCCTGCCTCCGATGCGGGCCGCACCTCGAGCGGGTGGCGAATCTCCGAGCCAAAGATACTGACGTTGATTTCCCATCCATTCGCGGCCCATTGCGCGTCCAGCGAG
>JANOSR010000101.1:0-22982 GCA_031415935.1 Steroidobacteraceae bacterium
GATCGCCTGGTCGTCGGAATACATGCGATCGCCGTGCAGCTCCTGGAATTCAGTGAATACCAGCGGGATGTAATCGAGCACATAGGGCCGCTGCGGGTGGCGCGCAAGCTGCGTGATCTGCCAGGGCGTGAGACTCCCGAAGATGCTGGTCGTCAGCGCGCGGCTCCTGGCGCGAAGTTTCTCGACCTCTTCCGACATTCTTAGCTCGGAGTCGTTACCGAGAAAGCGTAACTCCTCGACCTTCGCCTCCAGCTCGGCGATCGGTTGCTCGAAATCGAGGAATTGCAGCGCCATATCGGCAGTATAGAGGGGTCAATCGCCCCTGGGGCCGTACATGATGCGCACGCCGTCGCGCCCCACGAGCCGGCCCAGGCCCTCCAGCAGTTCGCGTGTCGGTCGCACCGACCATTCGTCTCCGAGTGCGAGCGTCGCGCGCGCGCCGGATCCCATGTAATGCACCGCGACACCGCAGCGCCCGCCGGTGCAGGGCCTCAGTGTCTCCTCGAGCCGCTGGATGAACCGGATGTCACCGGCCCCGCCCGGCCAGCGGATGATCAGGCGGCGCGCCTCGCGCTCGCGCAGCTCCTCGATCGGCGTCAGCTTCTTCGCGTTGACACGCCAGTCTTCGATGAACTCGTCAAAGCGCAACTGACCCTCCACCACCAGGATTGCATCGCGCGCGATGACGTGGCGATGCTGCTGGTAGACATCATCGAACATGCTGACCTCGATGCGCCCGCTGCGGTCGTCGAGCACCAGTGTCATTCGCGGTCCGCGCCGCCGCACTTCGTGCACCAGACCCGCAAGCGTCACATTCCTGCCGCTCCCGCCCCAAGACGTCGAGCCCGCGGCAGGCCGCGGGCCGCCGAGATCCGCAATGCGCGCCGCGACCAGCTGGCGCAATTCCTGTTCGTATTCCGCGATCGGGTGGCCGGTCAGGTAGAGCCCCAGCGTGTCACGCTCGCCCTGCAACCTCACGGACTCGCTCCACTCGGGAAGCATGGTGACTACGATCGGTGACGGCACATTGGCCGCTGCCGGCTCGACCAGTCCGCCGAACAGGTCGTCCTGGCCCGCCGCCACGGCGCGTGTGCTCTGCTCTCCGAGCTGTATGGCCGCCGGCAGCATGCTGGCGAGCGTCGCGCGGTTCGGCCCGAAGCCGTCGAAGCATCCGGCCTTGACCATCGCCTCGAGCGTCCGGCGTCCGACCTGGTGCAGGTCCACGCGGCTGCATAGATCGGCGAGATCCCGGAACGGACCGCCGCGTGCGCGTTCCTCGACGATCGTGTCGACGGCACCCTGGCCGACTCCCTTGACCGCGCCCAGGCCGTAGCGGATCGAGCCCGGGCCGGCCACGGCGAACTGGTACATCGAATGGTTCACATCGGGTGGCAATACTTCCAGTCCCATCCCGCTGCATTCGTCGATGATCGAGACGACTTTGTCCGTGTGGTCCATGTCGGAAGACAACACGGCCGCCATGAATGCTTCCGGGTAATGGGTCTTGAGCCACGCGGTCTGATAGGCAATCAGCGCATAGGCTGCGGAGTGCGACTTGTTGAAGCCGTAGCCCGCGAATTTCTCGATCAACTCGAAGATCTGCGCGGCCCGCGGCGGTGAGACACCGCGCCCAACGGCGCCATCGATGAACACCGAGCGCTGCGTGGCCATTTCTTCCGGGCTCTTCTTGCCCATTGCGCGCCGCAGCAGGTCGGCGCCGCCCAGCGTGTAACCCGACAGCGTCTGCGCGATCTGCATGACCTGTTCCTGGTACAGGATCACGCCATAAGTGGGTTTCAGGATTTCGGTCAGGCTCGGATGCAGGTAGTCGATGGGCCCATCGCTGCGGCCGTGCTTGCGCGCCATGAAATCGTCCACCATGCCGGACTGCAGCGGCCCCGGCCGGAACAGCGCGACGAGGGCGACGATGTCGTCGAAACAATCCGGCTGCAGCTTGCGCACCAGGTCCTTCATGCCGCGCGACTCGAGCTGGAAGATCGCCGTGGTCCGGCAGGACTTCAGCATCCGGTAGGTGTCCGCGTCATTGAGCGGGAGGCGCGCGATGTCCAGCAGCGGCTCCCCGACCCTTGCACGCTCCGCATTCACGAGCTTCACCGTCCAGTCGATGATCGTCAGGGTCCTCAGGCCGAGGAAATCGAACTTGACGAGCCCGATCAACTCGACGTCGTCCTTGTCGAATTGCGTGACGACACTGCCCGCGCCCTGCTCGCGATAGAGCGGAGTGAAATCGGTCAGCACCGAGGGTGCGATCACGACACCGCCCGCATGCGTGCCGGCATTGCGAGCGAGGCCCTCCAGCTGCTGCGCGAGTTCGATGAGGTCGTGGACCTCATCCTCGGTGCGGTAGCGCCGCGCGAGCTCCGGCTCTTTCTCGAGCGCGTCGGTGAGCGTGATCCCGAGCTCGAACGGGATCAGCTTCGCGACCCCGTCGACGAAGCCATAGGGATGACCGAGCACCCGTCCGACATCGCGCACGACGGCGCGCGCCGCCAGCGACCCGAACGTGATGATCTGCGAAACACGATCGCGCCCGTAGCGTTGCGCGACATAGTCGATCACCTGGTCACGGCGGGCCATGCAGAAGTCGATGTCGAAATCCGGCATCGAAACCCTTTCCGGGTTCAGGAATCGCTCGAACAGCAGGTCGTGCTGCAGCGGATCGAGGTCGGTGATGGCAAGAGACCAGGCGACCAGCGAGCCTGCACCGGAGCCGCGGCCTGGCCCCACGGGAATTCCCTGCCCGCGCGCCCAGCCGATGAAGTCGGCAACGACCAGGAAATAGCCCTCGAAGCCCATCTCGCAGATGACCCGTAACTCGTCCGCGAGCCGCTGGCGGTATCGGGTTTCTTCGACCGGCCGGATCACGAGCGCGGGTTCTGCCGCGAGCGCAGCAAGCCGCATGCCGAGCCCCTGCTCGGCCAGCCCGCGCAGGTACTCCGTCACCGTGGAACCGTCCGGCACCTCGAAGACCGGCAGGAAACTCCGACCCAGTGTCAACGCAAGCGAGCAGCGCCGCGCGATCTCGATGCTGTTCGCAAGCGCCTCCGGCAGGTCGGCAAAAAGCTCCGCCATTTCAGCCGGACTTTTCAGGTACTGCTCCGGCGTATAGCGGCGCGGCCGGCCCGGATCGTCGAGGCGTGCGCCGTCATGGATGCAGACCCTGGCCTCGTGCGCCTCGAATTCGTCGCGCGCGAGGAATCGCACGTCATTGGTCGCGACGATCGGCGCCGGCAGCCCGGCGACCAGCGCGAGCACGGCAGCGACATGCTCGTCCTCACCCGCCCGGCCGGTGCGCTGGATCTCCAGGTAGTAGCGGTCACCGAACAGCGCGCGCCATCCGGCGAGCAAACTCCGCGCTGCCTCGCTGCGACCGGCTGCCAATGCCCGGCCGATATCGCCTTCCCCTGCCCCGGACAGCGCGATGAGACCGGCCGTCGTGGCCTCATCCAGCCAGGCCCGCTCCAGCAGCGGCCGGCCGCGGTCCTGGCCCTCCAGATAGCTTCGCGACACGAGCCGGGTGAGATTGCGATAGCCGGCCAGCCCCTGCGCAAGGAGCGTCAGCCGGGTCGGCTCCGTGCGCTCGCCTTCCTCGCGCAGCCAGAGATCGACGCCGATGACGGGCTTGACGCCGTGCCGCTGCGCTTCGCGGTAAAACTTGACCATCGCGAACAGGTTGCTCTGGTCGGTCAGCGCAACCGCCGGCATGCCGGACGCTGCCACCGCCTGCATCAGGCGGGGCACCCGCACGATGCCGTCCACCAGCGAATACTCGGTATGGAGCCGCAGGTGAACGAAAGTCGGGCTCAAGTCCCTGGCGTCAGCTCGGCGCATGGAGCGATCTTACCGGCGCGAAGCTCTGCCGGTGCAGGCGGCAGGGTCCACGCTGCGCGAGCAGGCGCAGGTGCTCCGGCGTCGGGTAGCCCTTGTGGCGCTCGAAGTCGTAACCCGGGTAGACGATGGCCACGCGGGCCATCCAGGCGTCACGGCTGGTCTTGGCGAGGATCGAGGCGGCGCTGATCTCGGCGATGCGCGCATCGCCGCCGATGATCGCCTCGATACTGCAGGGAAACCCGAGCATCGACACGGAGGGGCAATGGTTGCCGTCGACACGCACATGACACGGCACCACGGCGAGCCCCTGCAAGGCCCTGCGCATCGCCAGCAGGCTTGCCTGCAACACGTCGAGCACGTCGATCTCGCCCGCATCCGACCAGCCGATGGCCCAGGCCAATGCCTTTCCGCGAATCTCGGCCGCAAGCCGGATGCGCACCGGCTCGACGATTGCTTTGGAATCCCGCAAGCCCCGGACCGGCCGGGCAGGATCGAGGATCACCGCGGCGGCCACGACCGGCCCCGCCAGGGGCCCCCTGCCGGCTTCATCGACGCCGGCAACCAGGCCGCCGACCGATGATGACACCCGTCCTGCGCTCACGCGCCGCGTCCCCGGGCCAGCTCGAGGATGGCCTCGGCCGCGCGCTCGCTGGCGCCGGCACGCAACTGCCGATGAATGGCCGTGAACTGCTCGGCGAGCGCCGCGACTTCAGCCGGCTGGTCCAGCCAGCGTTCGATCTCACGGCCCAATCTTTCGGGCCTGACCTCGCCCTGGGCCAGTTCCGGCACGACCAGCCGGCCCGCCAGCAGATTCGGTTGCGCAAAGTACGGGGCCTTCAGCAATCGCAGCGACCGCAAGACCAGGGCCGTCAACCAGCCAAGCCGATAAGCAACGACCATCGGCCGCTTGCAGAGCAGCGTCTCGAGCGTCGCGGTTCCGGAAGCGACCAGCACCGCGTCGGCGGCCGTGAGCGCGGTCTGCGAGCGTCCCTCGATGATCTGCAGCTTCGCGCCGGGCGAACACCGTGCCAATGCCTGCTCGAACAATGTTCTTGTCTGCGCGTTCGCCATCGGCGCGACGAAACGAAGTCCGGGGCGACGCCCTGCCAGCCAACCGATCGCGCCCGCAAAATCGTCCGCCAGGCGCGCGACTTCCCCCACGCGACTCCCGGGCAGCACGGCCACAATCTGGCCTTCGGCGGGCAGCCCGAGACTCGCGCGGGCTGCCGCGCGATCAGGCAGAAGCGGCAACTGGTCTGCAAGCGGGTGTCCGACGAAGATTGCGCGCAGTCCGGCCCGGTCATAGACCTGCGGCTCGAACGGCAGCAGGCACAGCACGAGATCGAGAAAACCCGCCATGCGTCGCGCCCTGCCCTGACGCCAGGCCCAGACCTGCGGACTCACGTACTGCACCGTGCGCACGCCCGCCGCATGCAACGCAGACGCCAGGTTCAGATTGAATTCCGGTGCATCGATCCCGACGAACACGTCGGGCCGCTCGGCAAGGAAACGGCCGCGCAGCCTGCGGCGCAGGCGCATGAGCCGCGGCAGATGATGCAGGACCTCGAACAAGCCCATGACTGCGAGCTCATCGGCTGGCGCCCAGGCTTCGCAACCCTCGGCCATCATCGCGGGACCGGCGACACCGGCGAATCGCGTGCCAGGCGCTCGTTCGCGGATCGCCCTGATCAGTGCCGCACCGAGATTGTCGCCGGATGACTCGCCGGCGACCAGGCCGATCGTCAGCGCTTTCGCAGCGACCATCAGCGAACGATGCTGCGTGCGCTGAGCGCCAGGAATTGCACGAATGGCAGCAGTTCCGGCTGGTCCGCCGCGAGCGCCTGCAGTTGTTCGGTCGCGGCCGCGAGTTTGAGCCCGGACCGGTACAGGAGCCGGTAGGCATTGCGGATGTTGGCGATCTGTTCCGGGCCAAAGCCGCGTCGCTTCAGACCCTCGCTGTTGACACCCTTCGGTTCAGCCGGCGTGCCGGCGACCAGCAGGTAAGGCGGAACGTCGCGGGTGACGGCCGCATTGTTGCCCAGAAACGAGTGTGCGCCAATCTTGCAGAACTGGTGGACGCCGGCATAGCCCGAAAGAATCACCCAATCGCCCAACTCGACATGTCCCGCCAGCGCCGTGCAGTTCGACATCACGCAGTGGCTGCCGACAATGCAATCGTGCGCCACATGCGAATAAGCCATGAACAGATTCTCGTCGCCGATCTTCGTGACACCGCGGCCCCCGGCGGTGCCGCGGTTGACCGAGCAGAATTCCCTGAATACATTGCGGTCGCCGACCTCGAGCCGGGTCGGTTCCCCGCGGTACTTCTTGTCCTGGGGCGCATCACCGATCGACGCGAACTGGAAGACCTTGTTTTCGAGACCGAGCGTCGTCGGCCCGTTGATGACGGCGTGCGGCCCGATCCAGCTGCCCGCGCCGATCCGAACCCCGGCGCCGACGATCGTATAAGCGCCGATCTGGACGCCCTCGCCCAACTCGGCATCCGGCGCAATGATGGCGCGCGGATCGATCACGCCTTGACCTCCGGCGCAACCATCAACGTGGCCGAGGCGACTTCCTCCCCGCCGACCTCGGCGACCGTCGAGAATTTCCAGATGCCGCGCATCGAGCGTTCGAGTGTTGCCTTGAGAATCAGCTGATCGCCCGGCTCGACCGGGCGCCGGAAGCGCGCCTTGTCGATGCCGACGAAATAGAAGCGTGTCTCTGCGTCCGGCACGACACCCGCGGTCTTGAATGCAAGGATGCCCGCCGCCTGGGCGAGCGCCTCGAGGATCATGACTCCCGGCATGACCGGCCGATGCGCAAAGTGCCCCGGGAAGAATGGCTCATTGATCGTGACATTCTTGATTGCGCGGATGCTCTTGCCCGGCACGCATTCGATGACCCGGTCGACCAGCAGCAGCGGGTAGCGATGCGGCAGTTGCTTGAGCACCGCATGGATGTCCATCGGGAAGCCTTCGCTCATTCGTCCGTCTCCTGGCCCGCGCCGTCGCCACCCCGCTCGAGCCGCGCGAGGCGGCGCTCGAGCGCGTCCAGTCGGCGCAGACGCGCCACCGTGCGGCGCCAGTCGATCGCCTGGATCGCTGGCAGGCCGGACGAATAGGTTCCGGGTCCCGGAAGCGAATGCGTCACCATCGAGAAACCCGTCACTACGACGTCGTCACCGATTTCGAGATGTCCCACGATGCCGACCGCCCCTCCGATCATGCAGCGGCGCCCGATGATCGTGCTGCCCGAAATACCGACGCAGCCCGCGATCATCGTATGCGCCCCGATGCGGCAGTTATGGCCGACCTGCACCAGGTTGTCCAGCTTGACACCGTCGTCGATGACCGTGTCCTCGATGGTGCCGCGATCGATCGTCGTATTCGAGCCGACCTCGACATCGTTGCCAAGCCTTGCACTGCCGAGATGCGGCACCTTGACGAAACCGTCGGGCGCCGGCGCGAAACCGAATCCGTCGCTGCCGACGACGCAGCCTGGCTTGAATACGCAGCGCGCGCCAACGATCACCTGATGGCAGATCGTTACGCCGGCCTGCAGTCGACAGTCGTCGCCGAGCTGCGCCCCTTCCTCGATGACGGTGTTGGGCCCGACAAAGCAGCGCTCGCCGATCACCGCGCCCGCCCCGATCACGGCATTCGGCCCGACCCAGGCGCTTGCCGCAACCGTCGCGCTTGCCGCAATGCTGGCACCCGGGGCGACACCCGCGATCACCGCCGGCTGCGGGTGCATGCCCGCCGCGATACGCGCATAGGCCGCATAGGGATGCGGGCTGATCAGCGCGGCGACGGGACAATCAGGGAGCATGTCGCGCGCGAGCACGACGGCGGTCGCACGCGTGGACGCGAGTTGCCGGCGGTACCTCGCGTTGCTGCAAAAGGTGAGTGTGCCCGGCGTCGCGGACGTCAATGAGGCGACGGCCTGGACCGTGAGGCCGGGGTCGCCGGAGAGTTCCAGACCGTAGCGGACCGCAAGCTCGCCGAGCGTGATCGCCATGGCGGCGCTCCCCACGGGCAGTCGCCTGCCGCTCAGTTTTTAGGCGCTGGAGCGGGCGCTGGTGCCGGCGCCTTGGCCTTGATGGCGGCGATCACCTGCGGCGTGATGTCCACCGTCTCGGCCGCGAACAGCACCCCGTCGCTGAGGACCAGCTGATAACCATTGGCGCGCGCATAGACCTGTACTTCCTGCAACAACGCACGCTGGGCCTTGCCGAACTCCTCGTTGCGCCGGAGGTTCGCGTCCTCCTGCAGCTCAGTGAAGCGTCGCGACAGGTTGACCTCGCCTTCGCGGACCTCCCGTTCAGCCTTCGTGCGGTCCGCCTCGGACATCACGGCCGCTTCCCGCTTGAGCTTGTCGGCTTTCTCCTGCAGCGCTTTCTGCTGGCTGGCCAGCTCGCGTTGCCGCGGCAGGAACTCGCCTTCGAGCGCCTGCTGGGCCGCACGCGCCTGCGGCGATTCCTCCAGCAGCCGTCCGGTATTCACGTAGCCGATCTTCACTTCGGCGTGACCTGCCACCGGCACGGCCGCCAACGCGATTCCGAAGAGCAGCGCGCAGGGAATGGAATGCCTGATCATGTTTGTCATCTTGTCTCGACTCGTCAGAAGGCGGAACCGATAGTGAACTGGAAGCGTTCGACCTCATCCGCATAGCGTATTGCGTCGCCGCGGTACTCGTTCAGCGGGATGGCGTAGCTGAACCGGAACACGCCCAGCGGCGCAAGCCATTGGACAGCAAGGCCCGCGGACTGCTTCAGCTCATTGTAATCGAACTTATAGTCGACCGGCGTGACGCCGTCACGGCCGACGAAATCGACGCCGGCGCCCTGCGAGAACACATTGCCCACGTCGTAGAACAGGCTGATGCGCGTGCTCGCCCGCCATTTCTGGGGCACCGGCAGCAGGAGCTCGGCGCGCCCGATGACCTTCATGTTGCCGCCGTAGGGATTTCCAAAGCCATCCTTCGGACCGAGCCGGCTTTCCGAGAATCCACGTATGGATTCCGGTCCGCCCGCGAAGAACTGGCGGTAGGGCGGCAGCGCCGTCGTGTCCTTGCCGAGCGCGTCGCCGAAACCGAGTTCCGCGCTGAGCGCAACCGTCCATTGTCGCCACACCGGGATCAGCTGCAGGAAATCGTAGTTGAAGACGTAGTAGCTCACTTCGCTGCCCGGCGCCGCCACCGACAGCGTGACCGAATGCCGCATGCCGCGGTCCGCGAAGATCGCGCGATTGCGGGAATCGAAGAACCAGCCGGTGACCAGCTCGTAAGTATTGAACTTCGTGCCATACAGTGTCGTCGTGATGATCTGCGGGTCGTCGCTGTCGGGGTCGTCGACTTCCCTTTCGATCACCCGCGTGTAGGGGTTGCCGTTGGCCCGCACCCAGGCCACGGCTTCGGGGGCGCTGCTAAGCGGGTTGACGATCAAGTCGGACATCTGCGCGATGATTCCGAACCGCAGGCCCTGGAATTCGCTGATCGGATAGCCGAATTCCATTGAAGCGGACATCGTGGTCGTCGAGAAATCCGATGCTGCCGAGACGAACTGCGTGATGTCGCGGTACTGCAGGCCGAGGGTACGCGACAGGCCGTCCACATTCGTGTACGGATCCGTATGCGAAATGCTGTAGGACTGCGAGAAGCGTCCCGACACCAGCTCGACGGCCAGTCGCTCGCCGGATCCCATGAAGTTCGAATGCACGAAACTGCCGTTCAGCAGGAACGACTGCGACGCGGAGTAGCCGATGCCGCCGCTGAACTGTCCAGGCAATCCTTCCTTGATGTCGAAATCCACGTCGACGAGATCCGGCGTGCCCGCTACCGGCGTCGATTCGAATTCAACTTTCTCGATGTATGGCAGGCGCTGCAACCGCTCCTTCGAGCGCTCCAGCAGCGCATTCGACAGGTAGGAGCCCTCGAGCTGGCGCAACTCGCGGCGCAGCACCTCGTCGTCGATCGCGCTGGTATTGATGAAATTGACGCGCCGCACATAGGCCCGGCTGCCGGGATCGACGAAGAATGTCAGGTTGACGGTCTTCTTTTCGTCGTCCGCCTGTGGCACCGGGTCGATCTTTGCGAATGCGTAGCCTTCCACGCCAAGCCGGTACGCCAGCAGCTCCTGCGTCTGCGTGATCAGCTTTCGCGAATAGGTCTGGCCCGGCTGGACCACCAGCAGCCGGCGCAACTCCGCTTCCGGTACCTTCATTGCGCCGGCAAGCTTCACCTCGCCGACCTTGTAGACTTCGCCCTCACGGACATTGACCGTGATGAAAATGTCGTCCTTCTCGGGCGCGATCGCGACCTGCGTGGACTCAACCTCGAAATTCGCATAGCCGCGGTCCTGGTACCAGGACTGCAGCGTCTCGAGGTCGCCCTGCAGGGATTCGCGTGAATAACGGTCGTCCTGCTTGTACCAGGACAGCCATCCCGGCGTCCGCAGCTCGAATTCCTCGAGCAACGCCTCGTCGTCATAGACGCTATTGCCGACGATGTTGATCTGGCGGATGCGCGCGCGCTTGCCCTCGACGACCTCGATCTTGATCTTGACCTTGTTGCCCGGCACCTCTTCGACCTTTGGATCGATGCGGACCGCGTACTTGCCGCGGCTGAAGTATTGGTCGGTCAGGTAGCCCTGGACTTCCTCCAGCACCGAGCGGTCGAAGGTCTTGCCGGTTGCAAGACCGACGGAGCGCAGCGACTTCTGCAGATCCTCGGTCTTGATGTCCTTGTTGCCGGTGATCTCGAAACTCTCGATCGAAGGACGTTCGTAAACGACGACGACCAGCGTCGAGCCGTCGCGGCGCAGCTCGATGTCACGGAAGAATCCGGTCGCGAAGAGTGCGCGGATCGCCTCCTGCAGTCGGCGCTGATCGAGCCGGTCGCCGATATTGACCGGCAGGTAGTTGTAGACCGTGCCTTCCGAAATGCGCTGCAGGCCTTCGACCCGGATGTCGCCCACGACAAACTCGGTACCCACGCCCTGCGCGAGCGCCACGGGGGCGTATGCCAGCAGAATGCCGCTGATGAGCCGTCGAAGCATTTGCGCGTGGATTCCTTGCGCGATCAGCCGAGGAGCCGCGCGATGTCGTTGTAGAACGCGAAGCCCATCAGCAGCACCAGCATCGCGATGCCCAGTTTCTGGCCGAGCACCTGCGCCTGCATCGGCAGCGGGCCGCCTTTCGCCATTTCGATCAGCTGGTACATGATCTGGCCGCCGTCCAGCACCGGTATCGGCAGCAGGTTCAGCACCGCGAGCGAGATCGAGACCAGCGCCAGGAAACCGAGATAGTAGTTGAAGCCTTCGTTCGCCGTCAGTCCGGCGTATTGCGCGATATTGATCGGGCCGGAGATGTTCTTGGTCGAGACGCGGCCCGTCACCATATGCCACAGGAATCGCACTGTCAGGGCGCTCTTTTCCCAGGTTTCGCGCACGGCCGGTGCGAAGGCCGCGAACACGCCATGACGCTCGACGGTCTGCATCGATTCCGGGAAGGCGGGAATGGCTCTTGCGTCCACGCCAAGGCCAATCTGTCCGATGGACTTGCCGTCTTCGATGACAAGCTTCGGCACGAGCGTGAAAGAAAGCCGCGACCCGCCGCGCAGTGCGGTGAGCTGGGTGGTCATGCCGGGACGTGCCCGTATCGCCGCAACGAAAGCCGGGAAGTCCGCGACCGGCCGGCCCTCCACTTCGACAATCCGGTCACCGAGCGCGATCCCGGCATGCTGAGCCGGATCGCCGCTCGCCAGCAATCCGACCACGGCCGGCCGCGGCGGATACCAGAACGAGAGTCCCAGACCGCGCAGCAGGATTCCTGGTTCGGTCAACGCGTGCCGTTCGCCTGCCGGGACAACGATCTCCAGTTCCCGCTCGCGGCCGTCATGCCCGCGCACGGAAAGCGACACGCGGCCGCCGTCCACCACTTCTTCCAGGATGCCGAGTACCGCCGCCTGGCGCGTCGACGTCGGACGGCCGGCAACACGGATCAGCTCGTCGTCGGGGCGCAGGTCTGCCGCCGCCGCATAAGAACCCACGGCCACTTCGCCGATCACCGGCTTGAGCCCCGGAATCCCGTACATGAACAGGACCCAGTACGCCGCGATTGCAAACAGGAAATTCGCGCAGGGACCCGCCAGCAGCACCAGGATGCGCGAGAGCGGTGGCCGGCGGTTGAATGCCCGATGTTCCTCGCCCGGTGGCAGCGGTCCTTCGCGCTCGTCGAGCAGTCGCACATAGCCACCCAGCGGGATCGCCGCCAGCACGTACTCGATCTGGTCCGGATCGCGGCCGACGCGCCGCAGGATGGGCTTGCCGAATCCGATCGAGAAGCGCAACACCTTGAATCCGAGCCGGCGCGCGACCCAGTAGTGGCCGAACTCGTGCACCGAGACCAGCACACCGATCGCGACAATAAAAGCCAGCAGCGTGGTGAAGCCGAAGCTCATGCGCCGGCCACCAGGCGGGTGGAGAGCGCAGCGCCCGCCCGGTCGCGTGCCCAGGCATCGGCGGCCAGCGCGTCGTCCAGGGTCCGTACCGGCCTTACCTGATGCTGTTGCAACACGCTGTCAATGACCGCCGCAATGTCGTCAAAGTTCAGACTCCGCTCGAGAAAGGCCGCTACGGCCACTTCGTTTGCGGCATTGACGACGGCCGGCGCCGTACCACCGGCCCGGGCCGCCCTGACCGCCAGTCCAAGGCAGGGAAATCGTTCCAGATCAGGGGCTTCGAAAGACAACTGCGCAACCTGCACGAGGTCCAGGGATTGTACACCGGATGCGATCCGATCCGGCCAGCCGAGCGCATGGGCAATCGGTACGCGCATGTCCGGATGACTAAGCTGGGCGAGCACCGACCCGTCGTCGAATTCGACCAGCGAATGGACGATGCTTTGCGGGTGAATGACGATCTGGACGCGATCGGGACTGACCCCGAACAAATGGCAGGCCTCGATCAATTCCAGGCCCTTGTTCATGAGTGTCGCGGAATCCACCGAGATCTTTCGGCCCATGCGCCAGTTGGGATGAGCGACGGCCTGTTCGGGTGTCACCGAGGCGAATTCTTCGCGTCGCGTTTTCAGGAAAGGGCCACCCGAGGCCGTCAACAGGATGCGGGTCACGCCGGGTGGCGGTCCGCCGCGCTCGTGGCCGGGCGGCAGGCATTGGAAGACCGCGTTGTGCTCGCTGTCGATCGGCAGGATCCGGGAGCCCGACTTGCGCGCCGTATCGATCAGGAGTTCCCCCGCCAGCACCAGGGCTTCCTTATTGGCGAGCAGCAGTTGCTTGCCAGCAGCGGCAGCGGCGAGCGTCGGGGCGAGACCAGCGGCGCCCACGATTGCGGCCATGACGAGTTCTGCTTCCGGCAGCGTCGCCACCGTGATCAGTGCCTCAGGTCCAGCCAGGACACGAGTGTCGCATCGCGCAGCTGCGAGGCGCTCTGCCAGCCTTGCGGCCGCAGTCCGATCCAGCATGGCTGCATGGGAGGGCCGGCAGCGCAAGCATTGCTCGGCGAGGGCTTCGTCATTGGCGCGGGCCGCAAGACCCACAATCCGGAATCGGTCGGGGTGGCGCGTGGCGACATCGAGGGTGTTCTCCCCGATCGAGCCCGTCGAACCCAGCACGACCAGGCCCCTCATGTCACCAGCCCGAGCCAGCAGAGGCCCAATGCCAGCAGTGGCACCGAGGATGTGAGACTGTCGATGCGATCGAGTATGCCACCGTGACCGGGCAGCAGGCTCCCGCTGTCCTTCATGCCGCGCTGGCGCTTGAACATGCTCTCCACGAGGTCACCGACCACCGATATCAGCACCGCTGCGATGCACAGCGACAGGAACCCCAGTGGCGGCAACTCGAACCAGGCCATGCCTGCGAGGGCGATCAGTGATCCTGCGAACAGGCCGCCGAGCACGCCTTCCCAGGTCTTGTGGGGACTGACGAGCGGTGCGAGGCGCAGGCGGCCGAAGAACCGGCCGGCAAAATAAGCGCCAATATCGGCGGCCCAGGCGAGCACCAGCACGAACACGACCAGTTCGCGGCCATGGTCTGCCTGCAGATACAGGCGTGCCAGCGCCAGCCAGGTCGGCGCGAGCGCCCAGAGACCGGCGCTGGCGGCGAGGCCTCGATGGCTATGCCCGGGCGCCAGCACGATCCAGCCGAACAAGGGCACCCAGCCGAGCATCGCCACGATCAGGATGGACTCGAAGCTCTCGAGACCGGGGCTGGCGAGCCACCACAGCGCGGCCATTGCGAGTGCGCAGGCACCGACGTAGGCGATGCGGGCCGCCGGCGACTCGAGCCCGGCAAGCGTCGCCCATTCCCAGGCGCCGGCCAGAATCATGATGGCGAGCGCCACGACCGCGTACATCGGCGGCAGCAGCAGCAATACGATCGCGAGCACCGCCACGAGTCCGACTGCAGTCATGACGCGTTGCGCCAGCATCAGCTGCCCCTCAACTGGGCCGCCGTGCGACCAAACCGGCGCTGCCGGCCCGCGAAATCCGCGAGCGCGCCCTCATAGATCGACTCGTCGAAGTCCGGCCACAGCGTGTCGGTGAACCAGAGCTCCGTGTAGGCCAGATCCCACAGCAGGAAATTGCTGATGCGCCGTTCGCCGCCGGTACGGATGAAAAGGTCAGGCTCCGCGCGACCAGCGGTCGTCAGGCATTCGGCGAATGCCTGCTCGTCCAGCTTTCCCGGTTCCAGGGTCCCGGCGACCAGCTTGCCGGCCAATCGCCGCGCTGCCTGCGTGAGATCCCAGCGACCGCCGTAAGCGACGGCCAAGACGAGGTCCAGCCGTTGGTGATCCGCGGTACGCGCTTCCGCTGCCGACATCCTCTCGACCAGCGCCGGCGCAAGCCGCGTGCGATCGCCGATGAACCGCAGCCGCACGCCATTGGCGTCCAGCTCCGCGACCTCGCGATCGAGCGCCTCGAGGAATAGCTGCATCAGCACACCGACTTCCTCGGCCGGCCGTTGCCAGTTCTCGCTCGAGAACGCGAACAAGGTCAACGCCGTCACGCCGCGTCGCACCGAATGCTCGATCGTGGAGCGCACCGAGCGAGCGCCGGCACGATGTCCCGCGGCGCGCGGCAGCGAGCGCTGCTCGGCCCAGCGTCCGTTGCCGTCCATGATCACGGCGACGTGGCGCGGCACCGTCCCTGCGCTCGGCTGTTCGGTGGCGGGTGCCGGCATCTCAGACCTGCAGCAGTTCTTTTTCTTTCTCGGCCAGCACGGCGTCGATGTCGTGCACATGCCGGTCGGTCAGTTTCTGGATCTCGTCCTGGGAGCGACGGTCGTCGTCCTCGGAGATCAGCTTCTCCTTGAGCATTTCCTTCAGTTCGTTCATCAGGTCGCGGCGCACGGCACGGACCGCCACGCGCGCATTCTCGGCCTCGTGGCGCGCAACCTTGGTCAGCTCGCGCCGCCGTTCCTCGGTCATGGGTGGCAGCGGCAGCCGGATGACCAGCCCGGCCGTATTGGGTGTCAGGCCCAGGTCGGATTTCATGATGGCCTTCTCGACCGCGCTGACGGCCGACTTGTCCCAGGGCGTCACGGCGAGTGTCCGGGCGTCTTCCACGGTGACATTGGCGACCTGATTCAGCGGCACCTCGGTGCCGTAGTACTCGACCTTGATGCCTTCGAGCAGGCCGGTGTTGGCGCGACCCGTGCGCATCTTGCGGTAGTGGTCCCGCAACCCCGCTACGCACCGGGACATGCGCTGGGTCGCGTCGCGACTCATCTCCTCGATCATGACTGCGTCCTCACTGAATCCGGCTACAGGCCGTTGGCGACCAGTGTTCCGATGTCCTCGCCATCCACGATGCGCATCAGGTCGCCCTCATTCATCAGGTTGAAGACCCGCAGCGGCAGGCCGTTGTCGCGGCACATGACGATCGCCGTCGCGTCCATCACATTGAGGCGGTCGTCGAGGACCTTGTCGAACGACAGTGTCCGGTATCGTTGCGCGCTTGGATTGCGCACCGGGTCATCGTCGTAGATTCCATTGACCTTGGTTGCCTTCAACAACAGATCGGCGCCGATCTCGATTGCGCGCAGGGCTGCTGCCGTATCGGTCGTGAAGAACGGGTTGCCGGTGCCGGCCGCGAAAATCACGCAGCGGCCCTTTTCCAGGTGTCGCACCGCGCGGCGGCGGATGTAGTCCTCGCAGACCTCCTGAACGCGCACTGCGGACAACACCCGGGCGAAAAGACCGAGCGACTCCAGCGCGTCCTGCAGCGCCAGGCCATTCATGACCGTCGCCAGCATGCCCATGTGGTCGGCTGTCACGCGGTCCATGCCGGCCCGGGCGAGCCCCGCACCGCGGAAAATGTTGCCGCCACCGATCACGACGGCGACCTGCACGCCGCGCGCCATCACATCACGGATCTCGCCGGCAACCCGCTTCAGGACGACCGGGTCGATGCCGTAGTCCTCCGTGCCGAGCAGCGCCTCGCCGCTGACCTTCAGCAGTATCCGTGAAAGCGACTTTCGGGCTTGCGGTTCAGCCATGCCCATCCCCCCAATCAAGCCTTGCCGATTATAAGGAACCCCGCCTTGGCGGGGTTTCTAGTCATCGTCGGAGGTCTCTTTCTCCGTTTCGGCTTTCCGCGCCGCTTCGACCTGCGCCATCACCTCAGCGGCAAAGTCACCCTGCTTCTTTTCAATGCCCTCTCCGACCTCGTAGCGCAAAAAACCGGTGACCGTGGCGCCGGCAGCCTCAAGGAGCTTGCCGACCGTCGTATCCGGGTCCTTCACGAAAGGCTGGCCGGTCAGACAGATCTCAGCCAGGTACTTACGGAGCCGCCCCTCGACCATTTTGTCGACGATCGCGGCCGGCTTGCCCTCGGCGGCGGCCTGTGCGGCCAGGATCTCGCGCTCCTTGGCAAGCGTCGATTCCGGCACATCGGCTGGCCGGAGGTACTGGGGATTCGCTGCGGCCACGTGCATCGCGAGGTCCCTGGCGAGCGTCGCGTCACCGCCATTGAGGCCCACGAGCGTTCCAATACGTGTTCCATGCACGTAGCTGCCGATGACCGTCGGCGCGGCGAGGCGCTCGAGGCGCCGGATCGTGATGTTCTCGCCGATCCTGGCGATCAGGTTACGGCGTGTCTCTTCGACCGTCGTGCCGCCCGCAAGCGGCAGCGCCGCCGCGGCTTCAACCGTCGTCACTGAAGCCTGCAATGCCGCCGCGGCCACGGCGGCGGCGAATGCCTGGAACGCCTGCTCGCGCGCGACAAAGTCGGTCTCGCAATTGACCTCGGCGAGGATCGCGCTGCGGCCGTCGACGCTTCTGGCCGCGACCACGGCGCCCTCGGCCGCGATCCGGGCGGCCTTCTTGTCGGCCTTCGCAAGACCCGTCTTGCGCATGATCTCGGCCGCCGCGTCCAGGTCACCGCCGGTTTCGACCAGGGCCTTCTTGCATTCCATCATGCCGGCGCCGGTGCGCTCACGCAGCGTCTTGACCACATCGGCCGTGATAGCCATCGTCATTCCCCGTTCTCGTCGGATTCTCTCGAACCCGGCTTGCGGCGCAGGGCGGGCTTTACATGCCCCACGTCCGGTATCACCCCGACGATCGCTTCGTCGACAATCGCATCGTCGTCCGCCAGGTCGGCGGGCTCAGCGGCATCAGCGGCCGCTGGTGCGGCGACTTCGGCGACTGGAACGGCCTCGATTGGAGCGGCCGCAACCGGCACGCGCGCGCGTGCGGGCGCCTTGCGCCGTATATTTGCCGCCTTGCGCGGTCCGCGAGCAGCGGCTTTGCGGCGCGGCTGGCCTTCTTCGTCCAGTTCGACGAACTCGTCCTCACCTGCCGGCACGACGGGCACCGAAGTCTTGCCATCGAGCACGGCTTCGGCGATACCGGCCGCATAAAGCTGGATGGCCTTCATCGCATCGTCATTGCCGGGGATCACGTAATCGATGCCGTCCGGCGAGCAGTTGCTGTCCACGACCGCAACGACGGGCACGCCGAGCTTCCTTGCTTCATGAACCGCGATTTCTTCATGGCCGACGTCGACGACGAACAGCGCGTCCGGCAACGCATTCATTTCCTTGATGCCACCGAGACTGCGCGTCAGCTTGTCCATCTCGCGCCGGAGCGTCTGCGCTTCCTTCTTGTTGCGCCGGTCGAGCGCGCCGGAGTCACGCAGCTCCTCGAGTTCCTTCAGCCGCTTGATCGACTGCCGGATCGTCTTGAAGTTGGTCAGCATTCCGCCCAGCCAGCGCTGGTTTACATAGGGCATGCCGCAGCGGCTCGCCTCGGCCAGGATCGCGTCCCTGGCGCTTCGCTTGGTGCCAACAAACAGCACCTTGCCGCCGTCCGCGACCACGCCCTTGATGAAGGCCGCGGCCTCGTTGTACAGGGGCAGCGTCCTCTCGAGGTTGATGATGTGGATCTTGTTCCGCTCGCCGAAGATGAAGGGGGCCATCTTCGGGTTCCAGAAGCGGGTCTGGTGGCCGAAATGGACACCCGCTTCCAGCATCTGCCGCATGGACACGCTGGCCATGATTACTCCTTGTTCGGGTTAGCCCTCCGCGAATCCGCATGCGGCAACCAGACCCGCAGGTCCGGCACCCGGCCGCACGTGACGATACGCGTGTGGATTTGGTTGAGAAAAAACGCCGCGCTTTATACCATCTTTGTTCCGTCGAAACAACGTGATAGGCGCTCCGCATCAATGCTGATGGCGCGACAGGCCCAGGTTTCCATCAAGTCGCCCGCTGAACAGCAGGCGATGCGGGTTGCCGGCCGCCTGGCTGCCAACGTTCTGGACATGATCACACCCCTGGTGCTCCCCGGGGTGACCACCGGGGAACTCAACCAGATCTGCCACGACTACATCGTCGGGGAGCAGAACGCCATCCCGGCGCCCTTGAATTACAAGGGATTTCCGAAGTCGATCTGCACTTCGGTCAACCACGTCGTCTGCCATGGCATCCCCGGGGAGCGGCAGTTGCGCCCCGGCGACATCGTCAATCTGGATGTCACCGTCATCAAGGATGGCTTTCATGGGGACACCGGCCGCATGTTCCTGGTCGGGGGCTGCTCGGTTCAGGCCCGGCGCCTCTGCAGCATCGGGTTCGAGGCGATGTGGCTTGGCATCCGGCAGGTATCGCCAGGCCGCCGGCTCGGCGACCTGGGCCACGCCATCCAGCAATATGTCGAGTCCCAGGGCTATTCGGTGGTGCGCGAATACTGCGGCCACGGCATTGGACGAATCTTCCATGAGGATCCGCAGGTGCTGCATTACGGCGAGCCAGGCACCGGGCTCGAGATTGAGCCTGGCATGACATTCACGGTCGAGCCGATGGTCAACGCCGGCCGCCGGCATGTAAGACTCCTGGGTGACGGATGGACCGTGGTCACGAAGGACCACTCGCTGTCCGCTCAATGGGAGCACACGGTGCTGGTGACGGCTGACGGATTCGAGGTTCTGACCCTGGGCAGCGCCGACCGCGCGCGCAACTGATCGATGCGCGCAGGACTCACGGAAGCAGGCGAGGGCCCGGCGCCCGTCGCGGCAGGCGCGGCAATGCCCTGGGCCTATGTCGATGCGCTAAAGGCCCGACTTCCCGCGGCCAGCGAGCCGGTTCGCGATTTCCGCGCGGCGCTCGAGGAAGGCGATCGCGAGCTGGCGCGACGTTTCCATGCCGACGAGCCTGTCGAAACATTGGTGCGCGACCGCGCCTTGCTGGTGGACGCGCTGCTGGTACGCGCCTGGGCGATGCATACGGGCGATGCTTCAGGCGAATTCGCATTGGTCGCGGTCGGTGGCTACGGTCGAGGCGAGTTGCTGCCCTGCTCCGACATCGACGTCATGGTGCTGCTGCCGCAGGGCGAACAGCCGGGCTGGACCACCCCGCTCGAAAGATTCCTGACTTTCCTCTGGGACATCGGCCTCGAGATCGGCCACAGCGTCCGCACGATCGACGACTGCCAACGCGAGGCACTGGCCGATATCGGCGTCGCGACCACATTGATCGAGGCGCGACTGCTCGCAGGACCTGAACCGCTGTTCTCCGCGATGCGCCGCGCGCTCGCGCCCGACCGGCTGTGGTCCGCCCGCGATTTTTTCGACGCCAAGGTCCGTGAGCAGACGGAGCGCCACCACCGCTACCACGACACGGCTTACAACCTCGAGCCGAATGTGAAGCAGAGCCCGGGTGGACTGCGCGACCTGCAGACCATCGGCTGGGTCGCCAAGCGCCATTTCGGCGCCGACACATTGCAGGAACTCGCGAGCCACGGATTCCTGACCGCCCGCGAGCTCGCGCAGCTGCAGACCGCGCAGTCCTGGCTGTGGCGAATCCGCTTTGCGCTGCACCTGGTCACGCAGCGCCGCGAAGACCGCCTGTTGTTCGATCATCAGATCCGTCTCGCCCGCATGTTCGGTTACGAGGATGCGACCTACACGCTCGCGGTCGAGCAGTTCATGCAGCGTTACTACCGCACTGCGATGTTCGTCAGCTGGCTGAACGAACTCCTGCTGCAGCATTTTCGCGAGGAGATTCTGGCTGATCGCGACGCGCCGGCCGTGCCACTGTCCCGCCACTTCCAGGAGCGCGACGAATATCTCGAAGTGGCGGGCGAGGACGTCTTTCTGCGATACCCTTCGGCCCTCCTCGAACTGTTTCTGGTGTTGCAGCAGAACCCGCGTCTCAAGGGCGTGCGCGCGAACACGATCCGTCTTGTCACTCAGAACCTGTGGCTGATCGACGAGGAGTTCCGGCAGAACCCGCGCAATCACCGTCTGTTCCTCGAGATCCTCGAGGCTCCCGCCGGCGTGACCCACGAGCTGCGCCGCATGAATCTTTACGGCGTATTGGGCCGTTACATCCCGGCTTTCGGGCGCATCGTCGGCCGCATGCAGTACGACCTGTTCCATGCCTACACGGTGGATGCGCACACATTGTTCGTGGTCAGCAACCTGCGACGCTTCGCGCTCGAGCGCTATGACCACGAATTTCCGAAGCTCGCGGAGATCTTCCGCTCGCTGGCAAAGCCCCAGCTCGCCTACCTCGCCGCGATATTCCACGACATCGCCAAGGGTCGCGGTGGCGACCATTCCGAATTGGGAGCGGTTGACGCCGAGGCCTTCTGCCTTGAGCAGGGCCTGTCGCGCTATGACGCTCGCCTGGTCGCCTGGCTGGTGCGCCATCACCTGATGCTGTCGGTGACTTCGCAGAAGCAGGACATCGCCGATCCGCAGGTCGTCAATGCTTTTGCGCGCGAAGTCGGCGACCAGACCCGTCTCGACTATCTGTACGCACTGACCGTGGCAGACGTGCGCGGCACCAACCCAAAGCTGTGGAATTCCTGGAAAGCCACGCTGTTCGACGAATTTTACGAGCGCGTCAAGCAGGCGCTGCGCCGTGGTCTCGAGAGCCCGATCGACCGCGAGCAACTGGTCGCCGAAACACAGTCACAGGCACGCGAACTGCTGGCCTCAGCCGGTGTCGATGCCGCGGCCGTGGATCGCATCTGGTCGGTCCACACCGATACTTATTTTCTTCGGCACTCCGCCGCGGAAATCGCCTGGCACACCGAGCGGCTCGCCGCGCGCGATCCCGCCGACACGAGCCCTTTGATCGCCGTGGCCGGACACCCGGGCCGCGGCGGAGCGACCGTCGTGCTGGTCCACACCCGCGGGCGCCGGCACAGCTTCGCACGCGCGACCGCGGCGCTCGACCAGATGGGGCTCAACATCCAGGACGCACGCATCACGCCGGCTATGGACGGCGCGAGCCTCGACAGCTATCTCGTGCTCGAGGACACCGGCATGCCGATCACCGATCGTCAGCGCATGACCGGCATCGAGCGCCAGCTTGCCCAGGCGATGTCCGAACGAAATGCATCGACACCGACCGTGACCCGGCGCATGCCGCGGCAGGCGCGCATGTTCACGACGCCGACACAGGTGACATTCAGTGACGACGCGGAGAATGGGCGTACCATCCTCGAGGTCGTCGCGGGAGACCGGCCGGGCCTCTTGTCCGAGATCGGCAAGCTGTTGTGGGACCAGCGCGTCGAATTGCACGGCGCCAAGATCATGACGGTCGGCGAGCGCGCGGAGGACGTTTTCTACGTGACCGATGAGATGAGCCGCCCGCTCGACGAAGCGCGGCGCACCGCCCTCGGCGAGGCCCTGCAACACGCGCTCGATACGCGCGATGCAGCGGGCTGACCGCGATCCGTCCATGGACAAGCTTCGCGCAGTCATCGAGCAGGCCTTTGAGCAGCGTGCCACGCTCTCGCCGGACCGCACGCCACGCGAATTGCTGGATGCCCTGGACCAGTGCCTGCAATTGTTGGGTAGCGGCCAGGCCCGCGTCGCAGAGCCCGTCGCCGGCGGCTGGCGCGTCAATGAATGGCTCAAGAAAGCCGTGCTGCTCTACTTTCGCACCCACGACAACGCGGTGCAGGACGCCGGCGCCTTGCGCTTCTACGACAAGCTGCCGCTCAAGTACGCTGCCTATGACGCGGCCCGATTCAAGGCCGACGGGGCACGCATAGTGCCGGGCGCGATCGTGCGCGAGGGCGCGCATGTGGCGGCCGACGCGGTCCTGATGCCCTGCTTCGTCAATGTCGGGGCGCATGTCGGCTCCGGCTCGATGGTGGACACCTGGGCGACCGTCGGCTCCTGCGCGCAGATCGGCCGAAACGTGCACCTGTCGGGTGGTGTCGGCATCGGCGGCGTGCTCGAGCCCCTGCAGGCACAGCCGACGATCATCGAGGATGACTGCTTCATCGGCGCCCGCTCGGAGGTCGTCGAGGGCGTGATCGTCGAACGCGGCTCAGTGCTCTCGATGGGGGTCTTCATCAGCTCGAGCACTCGCATCTACGACCGCGAGACTCGCTCAACAACCTACGGTCGGGTACCTGCTGGTTCGGTTGTGGTCCCCGGCAATCTCCCAGCGGCCGATGGTTCCCATTCCCTTTATTGCGCAGTGATCGTCAAGAAAGTTGACGCTCAAACACGCGCCAAGACTTCCATCAACGAGCTGCTGCGCACGTAACTGCGGCATGAAATGTTGCGTCTCGACGCGCAGTTAAAAGAAGCAGCGGCTCGCGGAGCCCAATACACGGGCGATCCGCGAAGGAGGTGGATACGCATCTC
>JANOSR010000102.1:0-1882 GCA_031415935.1 Steroidobacteraceae bacterium
GCTGCATGTGCTGACCGGCAATCTCGATCGGCCCGGCGGCGCGATGTTCACGGCGCCGGCATTCGACCTGGTTGCCCGCACGCAGGGCAGCAGCCAGGCCGGGCACTTCGACCGCCGCCGCACCCGCGTGCGCGGACTGCCTGAGTTCAGCGGCGAATTCCCGGTCGCGGCGCTTGCGGAAGAAATGGACACGCCGGGCCCGGGACAGATTCGCGCCCTCATCACGTCGGCGGGCAATCCGGTCCTGTCGACACCCAATGGCGCAAGGCTGGAGAGAGCGCTCGGCAGCCTGGATTTCATGGCCTCGGTCGATTTCTATCTCAATGAGACGACGCGACACGCGAACATCATCCTGCCGCCGACATTCGCCCTCGAGCGCGATCACTACGATCTCGTCTTTCACCTGCTCGCCATCCGCAACACCGTCAAGTACTCGTTGCCGCTCTACGAGCCAGCACCCGACACGCGGCACGACTGGCAGATCCTGCAGGGGATTGCCGCGCGGCTGGCGGTTCACGACCCGAAGCGCCGGCCCGGTCTCATGGATCGCCTGCGCGCCCGTTGGCTGACGCCTGAGCGCGTGCTGGCACTGGGCTTGCGCTTCGGCCCGCGCGGCGCTGGATGGAATCCGCTCGGGAAGGGACTGACGCTCGCACGGCTCGCTCGCCTCCCGCATGGCCTGGACCTCGGACCGCTGCAACCCTGCCTGCCGGAGCGGCTCGGCCCCGGCGTACGCATCCAACTCGCGCCGCCGCCGCTCGTCGCGGATGTCGACAGACTGGCCAGAGAACTGTCGAACGCGGCAACCGGACCGGCATTGCGCCTGATCGGACGTCGCGACCTGCGCAGCAACAATTCCTGGATGCACAACAGCCAACGTTTGGTGAAAGGCCCGAGGCGCTGCACCCTGCTGATGCATCCGACCGATGCGGCAAGACTTGGAATCGGGGATGGTGCTCGGGTCAGCGTGCGATCCCGTGCCGGGGCCATCGCAGTCGATGCGGAGCTGAGCGACGAGGTCATGCCCGGTGTCGTGAGCCTGCCGCACGGCTGGGGTCACGACCGGCCCGGCACCCGGCTCTCGGTCGCGAGCGCGCATCCGGGCGCGAGCATCAATGACCTCACGGACGAACTGGCCGTCGACGCGGTGAGTGGCAATGCCGCTTTCAGCGGCGTCCCGGTGACGGTTGAAGCAATGACGAATTGAGCACGGAGATCCCGATGAAGCAATGCTTGCTGTTGATTGCGCTCTGGCTTGTCGCGATGACCGCCACCTGTGCTGAGGTGACGGCCAGCGAGCTTGACGTGGCGATCGCCGCGCTCGAGCCACGCGTGATCGAATGGCGCCGGGATTTCCACAGTCATCCGGAACTCGGCAATCGTGAGTTCCGCACGTCCGGAATTGTCGCGAAACACCTGCGCTCGCTCGGCCTCGAAGTCAGGACCGGCATCGCTCACACCGGCGTCGTCGCCGTACTTCGCGGTGCGTTGCCCGGTCCCACGATCATGCTGCGCGCCGATATGGACGCGCTGCCGATTACCGAGCTCACCGACGTGCCATTTCGCTCGACCGCGACGGCGGAATACCGCGGTCGCCAGGTCGGCGTCATGCACGCCTGTGGCCACGATGCCCACACGGCGATCCTGATGGGTGCCGCCCAGGTGCTCGTGGGCCTGCGGAAGCGCCTGCCCGGGACGGTCATGTTCGTGTTTCAACCGGCCGAGGAAGGCGTACCGGAGGGCGAACAGGGTGGCGCACCGCTGATGATGCAGGAGGGCCTGTTCGAGATCGCGAAACCGGACGCCATCTTCGGGCTGCACGTGTTTTCCACGCTGCATGCGGGCACGGTCGGCGTGCGGCCCGGGCCATTCATGGCAGGAT
>JANOSR010000103.1:0-24366 GCA_031415935.1 Steroidobacteraceae bacterium
TCATCGTCAAGCGGCGCGCCATCGTCACGCGCGCCGTCGGACAGCCGGCGCCGCAGCGTGTGAATCCTCCCGCAACCTCGTCCCGACCCTGACGATCGTATCGATCACCGGCACGAGCTCCTTGCCAAGCTCGGAAAGCGAATACTCGACCGAAGGCGGCGAGGAGGGCACGACCTCCCGGATCACGACGCCTTTTTGCTCCAGTTCCCGCAGGCGTGTCGTCAGCATCTTGGGCGAGATGCCGGGGATGTCCTTGTAAAGCTCGCCGAATCGCCGCGGCCCGCCACTCAGCTTCCAGATCAGGCTGGTCGTCCACGTGCCGCCCAGCACCGCCATGCAGGCCGCCATCGGACAGCCGGGCGGCGGCGGGGGCGCCTTGCTCTTGCGCATCTTCAGGGCCATCGAAATGCTCCGTACCAGTTACTGGGAGGATAGTGGATTTTAATGCTTACGTATAGATAGGTACTATACAAAGGTAAGTATACGCTGTTACAGTCATGCCGCACACATCAATCATTTCAGGAGATTGGCATGAAGCTGTTTTACGCCCCCGGCGCCTGCTCGCTGTCGCCGCACATCGTTGCGCAGGAAGCCGGCATTGATCTTCAACTCGTGAAGGTCGACACCAAGACCAAGACCATCGCCGCCGAAGGCGATTTCTGGGCCATCAACCCGAAAGGCTACGTCCCGGCGCTCGAGCTGGATAACGGCGAAGTCCTCACCGAAGGCCCGGCCATCGTTCAGTACCTGGCCGACCTCAAGCCCGATGCGAAGCTCGCGCCTGCGAATGGCAGCTGGGCGAGAACGCGCCTCCAGGAAGTTCTCGGCTACATCAATTCCGAGATCCACAAGAGCTACAGCCCGCTCTTCAATCCGAAAACCACGGAAGAAGTGCGCACGGAGCGCAAAGAGTACCTGCGCCGGCGCTACGCGCTGCTCGACAAGCAGCTCGCGGGCCGCAAGTACCTGTTCGGGGATCAGTTCACCGTCGCCGACGCGTATCTCTTCGTCGTGACGGACTGGGCGAAATCAACGAAGGTGGACCTGAGTGACTTCACCAACCTGCAGGCCTTCCAGCAGCGCGTCGCCGCAAGGCCGGCGGTGCGGGCGGCAATGCAAGCGGAAGGGCTGATACCGGCGGACAAGGCCGCGTAGCCGTCGTCTTGCTTCTTGAGCTACGAAGGCTCAAGGCATTGATATTGAAGGTTTACCTGGAATCGCGCCAACACATGTGGCGCGATTCCTTTAATCGCGCCATAATCATGCCACATCGGCCTGAGATCGCGCCATGTCATCCGCAAGCACCATCCTCAAGTCCATTCAGGCGTCCGTTCAAGGCCTGCCCATCGCAGAGTTGCTAGCCAGGCATCCCGATGTGCCACGGCGCACGGTCCAGCGATGGATTCAAGCATTGATTCGCAAGGGCCAGGTGCGTGCCGAAGGTAATGCCAGAGCAAGGCGCTACCTGGCGGTTGCCAGGCAGCCGATCGCTGCCGATGACACCCAGGATGTTTTTCCGGATTTCATCCCGCTATCTCCAGACAGCCGGGACATTCTGGCTTACGTGGATCGGCCGCTCGAAATGCGCAGACCAGTGGGTTACCAGCGCGCATTCCTCGACGCCTACGAACCCAATCGAAGCTGGTATCTGTCTCCGACTCTGCGCGGCCAGCTTCGAAAGACAGGCACCACCAGTGTCAACGTCTTGCCGGCCGGAACGCACGGACGCGAAATCCTGAACCGATTGCTGATCGACCTGTCCTGGGCCTCGAGCTATCTGGAGGGCAATACCTATACACGCCTCGACACCAGTGAACTGATTGAGCATGGCCGGGCGGCCAAAGGCAGGTCGGCCACCGAAACGCAGATGATCCTGAATCACAAGACCGCGATCGAGCTGCTCATCGAGAATATCGATACCGTCGCCTTTAATCGATACACAGTTCTGAACCTGCATAGCACTCTGTCGGAAAACCTGCTGCCCAATCCGGCTGACGAAGGCCGGATCCGGCAGCACGCGATCGACATCGGCAAGAGTGTCTATCGACCGATATCCATTCCCGCGCAGGTCGAGGAAATCCTGGATGTGCTGCTCGACAAGGCCAGCCGGATCTCCGACCCATTCGAACAGTCGTTCTTCGTCATGGTGCACTTGCCATACCTGCAACCATTTGCGGACGTGAACAAGCGAACTTCGCGACTTGCGGCCAACCTGCCACTCCTGAAGGCCAATCTTTGTCCACTGACCTTCGTCGGCGTGCCGGAGCGGGCCTATTCGCGCGCGATTCTGGGCGTGTACGAGCTGGCACGCATTGAACTGCTACGCGACCTCTACGTATGGGCCTACGAACGGTCGACGCAGGAGTACCTGGCGATCCGGCAGGATCTCGCCGAGCCGGATCCACTGCGACTCGCGCACCGGAATTTGATCAGGAGCGCAATCTGCGATGTGGTGACGCACGCCGAGGAAGAACCGATGGTGGTGATTCAGCGATTAGTGCGTGAGCTCGGCAACGAACCGGAACGTGATGAGTTGAAATCGCTGATCATCGACGAGCTGCGGCGGCTGCACGAAGGAACTTTGGCCCGCTACGGTCTGCGGCCAGCGGCGTTCCGGCGCTGGCGCGAACGCTTTGGAGCAGGTTGGGGCGGGTAGGTACACGGTCGCGCTCTGTGCGGACCAGGCGTAACCTGGGAACAGTCCTGGAACGGCGGGTGGTGATGGGCAAGTTCCTCTCCCTGACGCAAATATCGCAATTTAAACAGAACGGTTTTCTGGTTCTACCGGACTTCGTCGATGCAGAGCGCTGCATCGCGTTGCGTCGCCGAGCGACGGAACTTGCCAGGGAGCACGTGCCATCGCCCGTGAAAGCCACTATCTTCACGGCCGACGGCAAGCCACTTCATGCAAGTGACGAGTACTTCCTCACCAGCGGTGAGGCGATTCGGTGCTTCTTCGAGAAGGATGCGTTCGACGCCGATGGCCAACTGCGGGCCGACGCCCATCTCTGCCTCAACAAACTCGGCCATGCCATGCATGATCTTGACGCCGTATTCGGCTCGTTCAGTCGCACACCCGAACTGGCCGCGTTGGCGAGCGACCTTGGGATGCGCGAGCCATTGCTTCTTCAATCGATGTACATCTTCAAGCAGGCACGCATTGGTGGAGAGGTAAGATGCCACACCGACCATACCTACCTGTGGACCGAGCCGCGAAGCGTGGTCGGCTTCTGGTTCGCAATCGATGATGCAACGACCGAAAATGGCTGCATGTGGGCACTGCCGGGTGGACACCGAATGCCCGTGAAGAGCCGGTCACGTCTCAATGCATCACGCACTGCCATGGTGATGGACGAGTTGGACAAGGAGCCGTATCCGACCACGGGGCTCGTGCCATTCGAGGCCAGGCGTGGCACGTTGGTCTTGCTCGATGGCGCGCTACCGCACTATTCGGGACCCAATCTCAGCGACCGTCCACGGCACGCCTACACCATCCATATCATCGATGGCGTCGCGGACTATCTGCCCGACAACTGGCTCCAGCGTCCCACGCTCCCACTCCGCGGATTCATGGATGCTCATTGACCCCGCTCGCGCGTCCAGCGCGCGACCGCCGCCTGGAGCATCGGTAGCGTGACGGAGCCGTCGCCGAGGACCACGTCGTGGAAGCCCTTGATGTCGAAATGCGCGCCGAGCTCGCGCTCGGCGTCATGGCGGAGCCGCTGGATTTCTAGACTGCCGATCATGTAGGCAGTCGCCTGGCCAGGCACCGCAAGGTAACGGTTGACCTCAGTCTCGATGTAGGCGCGCGATTCGGCGCTGTGCTCGAGCATGTAGTCAATCGCCTGCTCGCGCGTCCAGCCGAGCACATGCATGCCCGGATCGACGACCAGGCGCGCCGCGCGAAATGCCTGGCCCGACAGCATGCCCAGTCGGTCCAAATCCGAGGAGTAGAGACCCATCTCGTCGGCCAGCCGCTCGGAGTAGAGCCCCCAACCTTCCGCCGTCGAGGCCACGTAGATGTAACGAAGGACCGGGTGCACCCCCTTCCCGAAGAGCGCGACGGACATCTGCAGGTGGTGGCCAGGATACGATTCATGAAATGCCGTCGATTCGATGCCGACCTTGCTGATGGTCTCCGGCTCGTAGGTGCCGAGTTCGTAGGTGCCGGGCCGCGTGCCATCGACAGAGCCCGCTGCATAGAAGCCACCACCTGACGCTTTCTGGTAGGCGGGGAATGGTTTCACCACCAGCTTCGCGTCGGGGACGAAGCCAAACCAGTCATGCACACGCACAGCCGCGCGGTCCACTGCGGCGCGCGCGTAGGCGATGACTTCGGCCTCGGAGCGGAAGGTGTAGCGGCGGTCGCTGCTGAGCGTCCTGAGCAGTCCCTTCAGGTCCTGCGTGCCGAAGCGCTCGCGCGCGATGCGCCTCATTTCTTCTTCGATGCGCTGCATCTCGCGCAGACCCGTCTCGTGGATGGCGCGCGGATCGAGCTCGAGCGAGGTGTGGAAGCGCACGGACGCGGCGTAGCAGGTGGCGCCGTCGGGGTTGGCGGCAACGCCCACGGCGTCGCGGCCCTGATATTCTTTCGCGAGGTAGTCGCGGTAGCGCCGGATCGCGGGATTGATCGAGTCGGAGACGAGCGCACGGACCTGCTGGCGGAACGCCTCGTCATCGGCACGCGAAGCCGGTTCCTGGAATGGCGACGCCTCGGGCACACCATCGAGCATCGCCTGAACCTGGGCCAGCACGGTACGGACATTCGAGTTCGGCGCGAGGTATCCGGCGGCCATTCCAGCGCGGAGGTTGGCAATTTCCGTGTCGAGATAGGCCGGCGCTGCCCGCAGCCGCACGAGCGCCGTCGCGCGCTCGGACTCCGTGCCGACCGGCTGCTGCGCGAAAGTGGACGCGAGCATGCTCTGCCAACCCGTCCACGTCGGGCTCACGTTCCAGAGTTCGGTGCGGCACACACGCCGCGTCGCGGAAGCCTCAAGCCGATCGCGCGTGAAGGCGTACGGGATCGCCGCGTCCGTTCCTTCGAGCTGCGCCGGGTCGACCTGCTTCAGCGTGGCGAGCCATGCATCCTCGCGCGCTCGCCACGCCGCGAGCGCCGCCGCTCCGCGATCCCCCAGCCGGTCCAACGGCGTGTCGGGATAGCCGATCTCGTACGCCTCCTCGGGGAACTGGTGGTAGTACCCGTCCACGAATTCCTGCGCGACGCGGCTCGCCGTGGCGGCGGCTTCCTCCTTCCGCGCGGCAGGGGATTGGGTGCAGGACGCGGCGGCGAGCGCCGCGACCGCGAGCAGGAATGTTGGCCAACGACGCATGATCCGGAATGCCATGTCAGGATCGCCAGCGCCGCTGGAGCAGACGATCGAATGAAATGACGCCCGGGCCGGCGATGGCGAGCCACAAGAATATGGCGAGGTACATGATTTCCTCGAAACCCAGAAAGGTTTCCAGGGAGTCGATCTGATCCCACTGGGCCACGCGGACTGCGACAATCATGACGACACCCAGCGCGCCCGCCGAGATGCGCGTCAGCAGGCCGAGCAACAGGAAGATTCCGCCGAAGAATTCCACGCCGGACACGAAGGGTGCGAGCAGTTCCGGCATGGGAATGCCCCAACCCGCAAAGTTTTCCGTGACCAGTGGCAGATGAGTGAGCTTTCCCCAGCCACTCCACAGGAACACCCAGCCGACCACGATGCGGGCGAACAGGGGCGCGAGCCACTGCAAATACTGCGCCACGCGCTGCGGCCAGTCGATCAGCATGTTGACAAGGTATTTCATGAGGTTCTCCGTTGCAGCAGCGTGTCGAGCGCCATGATCAGGCGCTCGACTTCCTCTTTCGACGTGTAGTGCACGAACGAAGCGCGCAGTGCCCCGTCATCGGTATCGATGCTCAGGGTCTTCAACAGGCGATAGGCATAGAAGTTCCCGACGCCAACGCCGAACTTCAGCTTCCCCAGGCGGCTCGCGAGCTCGGCGGAGCGATGACCGTCAACCGTGAAGGCAACGGTCGGTGCGCGTTCCGGTGCGCGAACCCTGCCGATCATCCGCACCTTGGGATGTTTCGATAGATAGTCGAGAAGAGGCTGCAGCAAGTCCGTTTCGTGATCGCGGAACAGGCTTCTGACCGCCGCGGCGCGCGCCTGAACCGGCTGGCCGCCGAAACCGTGCCGGTCCGCAACGGCATCCATGTAATCCATCACGCCGTTGATCGAGGCGATCTGCGCGTGATCGGGTCCCGCCGGTGTAAATCGGCTGCCCGGTTTGCCGGCGTTGAAGAAATGCCCCTGGTTCGGCAATGCGGCATTGAGATCCCGGCGCAGGACCATCGCGCCGAGATGCGGGCCGTACACTTTGTACATCGAAAAGAAGTAAAGATCGGCGCCCAGCGCCTCGACGTCCGGCAGTCCGTGCGGGCTGAAGGCCACCCCGTCGACGAATGCCCAGGCCCCGGCCCGGTGAACCATGTCCGTCAGTTCGCGAACCGGATTGATGCTGCCGACGACATTCGAACAATGCGTAAAGGCGACCACCCGCGTGCGTGAACTCAGGAGCGACTCGAGATCCCTCGGGTTCAGTTCCGCGGAGTCCGGATCGACCTTCCATTCGCGCACGACGAAGCCATCTTCCTGAAGGCGGCTCAAGGCCCCGGAGTTCGCTTCGTGGTCCTGGTTCGTGACGATCACCTCGTCACCGGGCGACAGGTATCGGCGGAGTGCCTGCCCGATGACATAAGTGTTCTGCGAACTCGACGGCCCGAAATGCAGTTCGTCCTTGCCGACGTTGAGCCACGCGGCCATGCGCTCTTTCGCCGCGTCCATCTGCTCACCGGCCTCCCTGGACGGCGCAAAATCGTAGTAAGGCTGGACCTTGGTCTGCCGGTAATAGCGATCGAGCCACTCGATGGTCTGCCGGCAGACAAAGGAGCCGCCGGCGTTTTCGAAGTGCGCGAAACCCTCGAGCGTTGGCTCGCTGAAGGCGGGAAACTGCGCGCGTACAAAATCCAGGTCGAGATCTGTCATGGTCTAAGTGGCGGACGAATCGGTATACGCTAGCATATCGAATGGCGCCATCGGAGCATGTCCATGAAGCACTTATTCACCGCATTGATTCTGCTGCCGACCCTCGCGCTGGCAACTGAAGACATACGAGTGCTGCCCGAAGTGCAGCGCCTGAATGCCATGTCCGCACGCTTTGCGCCGGTGGACATCAGAGTAGATCTCTCCGGCCTGCCGGCGAATGAACGCCAGGCGCTCGCGCACCTGGTCCGCGCGGCCCGGATTACCGATGCGTTGTTCCTGCGCCAGATCTGGGCCGGCAACGAGGCACTGCTGCTCAAGCTCCTGGAAGACACGACGCTGCTCGGCCGGACGCGACTCGACTACTTTCTGATCAACAAGGGGCCCTGGTCGCGGCTCGACAACGATGCCGCTTTTATCCCCGGCGCACCGGAAAAGCCCGCGGCTGCGAATTTCTATCCGGCCGGCGCGACGCGCGCCGATGTCGAGGTCTGGATCGCGAGACTCGCACCCGTCGAGCATGCTGCTGCGACCGGCTTTTTCACGACAATCCGACGCAATGCCGGTGGGGCATTTACTGCCGTGCCTTACAGCCTCGAATATCAGGGCGAGCTTGCCGAGATGGCGCAGCACCTGCGCGCGGCGGCGGCGACGACGACACAGCCGACGCTGAAGGCCTTCCTCGAATCGCGTGCGAAGGCGCTGGTATCCAATGACTACTACGCGAGCGACGTCGCCTGGATGAAGCTCGATGCTTCCATCGAGCCGACCATCGGGCCTTACGAGGTCTACGAAGACGAGTGGTTCAACTTCAAGGCTGCATTCGAGGCCTTCATCACCGTGCGCGACGATGCCGAGACGGTGAAACTGGCGCGATTTGGCAGCGAACTGCAATGGCTGGAAGATCGCCTGCCGATCGACGCGCGTTATCGCCGCAGGCAGCTCGGCGACCTGGCGCCGATGCGCGTGGTCAACGTCGTATTCTCCGCCGGCGACGGCAACCACGACGTGCAGACCGCCGCATTCAACCTGCCGAACGACGAGCGCATCGTCAACGAAATGGGCTCGAAGCGCACGATGCTGAAGAATTACCAGTTGGCGAAGTTCGATCACGCACTGCTGCCGATCTCGAAAGTCGCACTCGCGCTTTCCGACCAGCCCAACGTCAACTTCGATGCCTTCTTTACCCACATCCTGATGCACGAAGTGATGCACGGACTCGGGCCCAACAGCACCGGGCCGGGAGGAAAAGGCGGCAGCGTGCGCCAGGCGATCAAGGAGCTCTACAGCACGGTCGAGGAAGCCAAGGCGGATATCTCCGGCCTGTGGGCGCTGCAGCAGCTCATGAACAAGGGCGTGCTGAACAAGGCTGACGAGCGCGCCATGTATGCGACATTTCTGGCCTCGGCATTTCGCACGCTGCGCTTCGGCATGACGGAGGCGCACGCCAAAGGCATGGCGCTACAGGTGAATTACCTGCTCGATGCGGGCGGCTTCCGCGTGAATCCCGATGGCACATTCAGCGTGGATCTGCGGCGGGCCAAGAAGGGCATCACCAGGCTCACACGCGAACTGATGACACTGCAGGCGACCGGTGATTACGAAGGCACCAAGCGCCTGCTCGAACGCTTGGTCGTGATCCGCCCCGAAGTGCGCACGGTGCTTGACCGTCTCGGCAATGTGGCGGTGGATATCCGGCCGCGCTTCGTCACCGCGGAAAGCCTGGAGCGCGAGTCGCCCTGAGTTCAGCGAAGCCCCGCAACCCCGGGTGAGTCACGTCACTCGTTCCCGCGTCGCTCCGTAAATAATGATGGAGAGCATGCGGATCGGCACTTTCACCAGCTTCTCCGGGCCGTGCGCGATGTCGCCGCGAAACGTGAGCGAATCGCCGCGCCGCAAGTGATAGCTCCTGCGGCCGAGGCGGTACACGATCTCACCGCTCAGCAGATGGATGAATTCGGTCCCGGGATGCTCAAATCCGGGGAACACTTCGCTCTTGTCGGTGAGCGTTACGAGGAATGGCTCGAACACCTTGTGTGGTCCGCGCTGCGAGGCGAGGAGGTGATACGTGTGGCCGCGCCTGGTCCCACGCCGCACGACCTCGAGCCCCTGACCCGAATGCACGACCTGTGCGCCCGCATCCTCGACGCCGATTTCCTGCAGCAGCTGAGATGGCCGCACGCCGAGCGCGCCGGCGAGCGAAACGATGGTCTCGAGGCTCGGGCTGGCCCGGCCAGTCTCGAGGCGACTCAGCATCGCGGCGCTGATACCGGCGCGCGTGGCGACGTCGGCAAGCGTCAGGCCCTGACTCTCGCGCAGGCGGCGCGCAACGCGGCCGAGCTCCGTAGCGGACGCCTGTTTGCGGGCCGCCACCCCGTCAGACGGATGACTGGCCAATTTCGCCGGATTGCGCTTCGATCGCCGGCCTGCCATGTGCATGAGGCTCAATATCCTTGCATGTCATGTAATGTGATGCTACACATGTGTTTATCACAAAACCGCCCTTAGTGTTGCACTGTCATGCCGTGGCGTCTGCTCAAATTCGCGTTGGCGCGCAAGTACTCCGAGCCGCGGATGTTCACGCGCCATGACGAACTCAAGGGAACCTATGATGTCGTCATCATCGGCGCAGGTGGCCATGGTCTCGCTTCGGCGTACTACCTTGCGCGCGATCACGGAATCCGGAATGTGGCAGTACTGGACAAGGGCTACATCGGCGGCGGCAATACCGGCCGCAATACGGCGATTATCCGCTCGAACTACCTGACCCCGGAAGGCGTGCGATTCTACGACGAGAGCGTGCGGCTCTGGCGCGATCTGTCGCAGGACTTCGACCTCAATCTCTTCTACTCGACACGCGGGCACTTCACGCTTGCGCACACGGATTCTGCGATGCGCACCATGCGCTGGCGCGCCGAGGTCAACAAGCATTTCGGCATCGAAAGCGAGGCGGTCGATGCGAAGTCGGTCGCCGCAGCGATTCCGATGATGGACCTCAACTGCGGTGGCCACGGACTTCCGGTACTCGGTGCGCTCTATCACGCACCCGGCGCGATCGCTCGCCATGACACCGTGGCCTGGGGCTATGGGCGCGGTGCCGACCGCCGTGGTGTCGAGATTCACCAGAATACCGAGGTCACGGCAATCGAACTCGAGGACACCGGCTCGGGTCCCGCGGTCGTCGGCGTGCGTACCAACCGGGGCCACATAGCGACCCGCAAGCTGCTGTGTGCCGTCGCGGGGTCGACGCCGCAAGTGCTCGCGATGGCAGGATTACGTTCGCCGATCTACATTCATCCGCTGCAGGCCATGGTGTCCGAGCCGCTCAAGCCCTGGCTCGATCCCATCGTCGTCTCCGGATCACTCCATGTGTACGTCAGCCAGAGCGCTCGCGGCGAGCTCGTGATGGGAGCATCGCTTGATCCCTACGAGCTGCACTCGACGCGGTCGACGCTCGAATTCACCGAGTCGCTGAGCGCGCACATGCTCGATCTATTCCCCTTTTTGTCGGACGTGAAGATCGTGCGCCAGTGGTCGGGAATGGCCGACATGACACCCGACTTCGCTCCGATCATGGGCAAGACTCCGGTAAAGGGTTTTTATCTCGACTCGGGTTGGGGTACCTGGGGATTCAAGGCGACGCCGGTGTGCGGAAAAACAATGAGCCATACCGTCGCGACCGACGAGGAACACAGTCTCATTCGCGGCTTCGCGTTCGATCGTTTTGCGCGCTATGCGTTGACGGGCGAGAAGGGCGCCGCCTCGGTCGGACACTAGGCACATGAAGATACTCACCTGTCCGATCAATGGTCCACGACCTGTGAGCGAGTTTGCCTATGGCGGTGAGCTGCGCGAGATGCCCGATCCTGCGAGCGCTTCGGATGCGACCTGGTCAGACTACGTTTTCAATCGCAGCAGCGTGCCTTGCGTCAAGCTCGAGTGGTGGTGTCACACCTCGAGCGGTGTCTGGTTCATTGCGGAACGCGATACGGCCTCGGACGTGGTGCTGCGAACATTCATCTACGCCGGGCGGGCCGGGAGCGCCGCATGAAGCGCCTCGCCGAGCAGTCCGGAGAGTGGATCGATCGGTCGAAATCGGTCTGTTTTTCGTTCGAGGGACGTCGGTATCGAGGCTACCAGGGAGATACGCTCACCAGCGCGCTCATGGCCTGCGGCGTCCGCACTCTGGGACGCTCGTTCAAGTATCACCGCCGGCGCGGTGCGATGTCGGTCGCGAACCACGACGTCAATGCAATGGTGCAGGCGGTGCACGCTGGACTCAGCGTGCCGAATGCGCGTGCGGATCTCCTGCCCATCGTTGAAGGATTGGCGGCGACCGCGGTCAACGCGAAAGGCGGCCTTGCAGGCGACCGTCGAGCACTCCTCGATTCCCTGTCGGCGTTTCTTCCCGTCGGGTTCTACTACAAGGCATTTTACGGCAAACGCCTGTTTCCGTACTGGGAACGGATGTTTCGCGAGCTGACCGGGCTCGGTGAAGTGGATCTGCGCGCGTCGCGCCGCGTGAGCGCCAAGCGCTATGAGTTCGCCGATATCGTTGTCGTCGGCGGTGGTCCTTCGGGCCTTGCGGCCGCGCTCGCGGCAGCGAACGCCGGTGCCGACGTCGCGTTGGTCGATGAAAATCCGCGGTTCGGTGGAAGCGGCATCTATGCTTTGGGATCGGACCCGACAAGTCTGGAACGGATGGGTGATCTCATCGGGTCGGTCGCTGTGCATGCACGAATCCGTTGCTTCCCGTCAACCGTCGCCGCTGGCTATTACGCCGATCACTGGCTCGCACTCGATACACCGGATCGTCTCATCAAGATGCGGGCCCGTGCGGTCGTGGTTGCTCAGGGTGCATTCGAGCAGCCGGCGGTGTTCCGTAACAACGATCTGCCCGGTGTCATGCTGGCTTCCGGGGCGCAGCGCCTGATGCGTCGATTCGCGGTCGCGCCGTGCACGCGCGCCGCAATACTCGGCGCGAACATTCATGCGTACTGCGCGGCGCTGGATGCATTGGCGGTGGGTATCGAAGTACCGCTGCTGCTCGATCTGCGTGAAAAACCTGGCCCGCAGTCCGGCGCGCTCGCAGACGTTCTGCGTGCCAAAGGTGTCCGTGTTCTCAACGGAACAGCGGTGTACGCGGCGCATCGCAATAGCGCAGGTGAAATCGACGCCGTTGAAGTGGCCAATCTTGAATGCGGTGAATGGTCACGCGCGCCGCTCAAGCCGGTCGATGTCAACGGCTTGTGGATGAGTGTGGGCTTCGCTCCGGCCGACGCACTTCTGCGGCAAGCCGGTACGACCATGCGCTATGACGCGAGGATAGAGCAGTTCGTGCCGGACTGGCTGCCCGCGGGTCTATTTGCCTGTGGCAAGGTCAACGGCGTATTCGATTTCGAACCGCGGCTGGCGGATGGCGCACGTGCTGGCGATGCCGCGGCTCGACACTGCGGTTGCGACACGCAAGGCGGACAGGATGCCATGCTCTCGCCGGCCGTCTTGCCTGGCGAGTCACCAACACATCCCTCGCCCTTTGTGCAGCACCCCAAGTCCAGGAACTTCGTCGACTTTGATGAAGATCTGCAGCTCAAGGACCTCGCTGACGCCGTGCAGGAAGGGTTCGACAGCGCCGAACTGCTGAAGCGCTACGCAACGGTCGGCATGGGGCCAAGCCAGGGCAAGCACTCCAACCTCAATGCGCTGCGGGTGCTTGCCCGCTTGCGCCGCGTTTCGATCGAAACGCTTGCGCCGACGACGGCGCGGCCGATGTTTCACCCGGTTGCGATGTCGCATCTCGCGGGACGTGGTTTCACGCCCGAGCGCCGCACGCCGATCGATGAAGATCACGTGACGCTCGGCGCAGTATGGATGCCAGCCGGAAACTGGCGACGGCCAGAATACTACCAGGTCGCCGGCCGCACCAGTGCGCAATGCATCGCAGCTGAAGTGCGTGCGGTGCGCGAAGGCGTCGGCCTCATCGACGTCGGCACGCTCGGCAAGATCGAGGTGCATGGCGTTGAGGCGGGTCACTTTCTCGATCGCGTCTACACGGGACGATTCGAGACGCTGAAAGCCGGCATGACGCGCTACGGTCTGATGCTCGACGAGAGCGGCGTCATCATCGACGACGGCGTCATTGCACGCCTTGCGGAGCAGGTTTTCTATTTCACAACGACCACGGGCAACTCCGCGCTGATCTTCCGTGAGCTCGCACGTCTCGCAACCTGGTGGGGACTGCCGGTCGGCCTGGTCAATCTCACCGGTCAGCTGGCGGCATTCAATCTCGCGGGTCCGCGCTCACGCGAAGTGCTCTCCAGGCTCACGTCGGTCGATATTTCGGAAGCAGCCTTCCCATATCTTGGCGTACGCGAGGGGCAAGTGGCGGGTGTGCCGGCGCGCCTGATGCGAGTCGGCTTCGTCGGTGAACTCGGCTACGAAATACACGTACCGGCGGGTTCGGGTGCGGACGTCTGGCGCGCCGTTCGCGCTTGCGGCGAATCTATTGGGATCACTGCATTTGGTGTCGAGGCCCAGCGCATGCTGCGGCTCGAGAAGGCCCACATCATCGTCGGCCAGGACACCGATGGACTTACGAATCCGCTCGAGATCGGCGCCGATTGGGCCGTCAAGATGGACAAGCCTTTTTTTGTCGGGCAACGCAGCCTCAAGATCATTGCACAGAGCGTGCGCCGGCAGCAGCTTGTCGGCTTTGCGCTTGAACCTGAGCGCCGCGTTTCGATAAAGGAATGTCACCTCGTACTGCAGGGTGCGGACATCGCAGGACGCGTCACAAGTGTTGGGCACTCCCCGACGCTTGACCGGACAATCGGTCTCGCCCTCGTGTCACCAGCAGTGGCGGCGGGTCCGGCATTGCGCATCCGCATCGACGGCGGCGCCGAGGTCAGTGTGCCGGTGGTGCCAATGCCGTTCTATGATACCGCCGGAGCGCGCCAGAAGATCCCGGCGAGCGGGGTGGGCACATGAGCTTGCCAAAATTCAATGGAGCCGTCTCGCTGCAGCGTGTCTCCGGGCGACCGCGATTCGGCTGCAAAGGACCGCTGGCGGAGTCCTGGTTGCGCGAACTCGCCCTCGAAGTGCCGCAGGGCGCCAACGCGTGGACGTGCCCCGCCGATGGTGGTGTCCTGATTGCGCGGCTCGCAACGTCCGAGTTCCTGGTGGAGGCCGTTGCGGGGGACGAGAGCCAAGCACATTCGCGTATTACCGGGGCTGCGCGGCTGCTCCTCGATCCGCGGCAACGGCGCGTGGGCCTGGTGCCGGTGTCACGGCAGGATACGGTGCTGGAACTCTCCGGTACGCGTGCGAACGACATACTGGTGGAAACCTGCAGCGTCAATTTCGTGCCGCTCGCACGTGCCGCGAGGGCGGACGGCGGCACGCTGGTGCTGACATCGATGATCGGGGTAGGCGTGACCGTCATTGCGCGGCGCGCGGGGAGCGACGTGACGTATACGATCTGGTGCGACCCGAGTTTCGATCACTACTTCCGGTCGACGCTCGCGGAAATTGCGACAGGCATGGGCAATTGATACAGGAGAGCCGTAAATGACACCGCAACAGGCGAAGAAATGGTTTGCCGACAACAGGATCCGTTATGTGCTCGCGCAGTTCGTCGACATTCACGGTGCGGCAAAGGCCAAGGCGGTGCCCGTCGAGCACTACGAGATGATCCTCGGCGAAGGAGCCGGCTTCGCGGGCTTTGCTCTCTGGGGCTTCGGCATGGGACCCCACGGCCCCGACTACATGGGCGTCGCTGACCCGAAAACGCTGTGCGCACTGCCGTGGATGCCGGGATTTGCACGCGTCGCGTGCGACGGTCACGTGCGCGGCAAACCCTATCCGTATTGCTCACGCGTGGCGCTCAAAAATCAGCTGAAGCGCCTCGAGTCCAGGGGACTGACGATGTACGCGGGCATCGAACCGGAGTTCATGCTGCTCAAGCGCAAGGCCGATGGCGGCTTCGCTCCGTTCGACGATACGGATACCCTCGACAAACCCTGTTACGACTACAAAGGTCTGTCGCGGGCCAGCGCGATGCTCGATGAGATGAGTACGAGCATGCGGGCGGTCGGCGTCGATGTGTATCAGATCGATCACGAGGACGGCAACGGCCAGTTCGAAGTCAACTTCACCTACGCCGACGTGTTGAAGACCGCTGATAATTTCCTGCTCTTCAAGATGGCGGCGTCCGAGATCGCTCGCAAGCACGGCGTCATCGCGACCTTCATGCCGAAGCCATTCTCGAATCGCACCGGCACTGGCGCGCACTTCCACATCTCGATGGGCAACAAGAAGACGGGAAACCTCTTCTACGACAAGAACGACAAGCGCGGCCTTGCGCTGTCGACCATGGGATATCAGTTTCTGGCGGGTATTCTCGTCCATGCCCGGGCGCTCACGGCGATCTGCGCGCCGACGGTCAATTCGTACAAGCGACTGGTCGTGGGCCGCTCGCTCTCCGGGGCGACCTGGGCGCCGGCCTACATTGCCTATGGTGACAACAATCGCACAGCGTGCGTGCGTATACCGAGCGGGCGCCTCGAGATGCGCTTGCCGGACGGATCCGCAAATCCGTATCTGGCGGGCGCCGCGATCCTCGCCGCGGGTCTCGATGGTATCGAGCGCCGGCTCGATCCGGGCGAGCCGCTCAATGAGAATCTCTATGAACTTTCGCAAAAGGAATTGAAGCGCCGCAAGATCGGGTTGCTGCCGCAGAATCTTGCGGAAGCGATCGACGCGCTCGAGGCGGACGAGGTCGTGAAGGCAGGACTGGGCGTCGATCTCGCCAGCGAATTCATCAGCATCAAACGCATGGAGTGGATCGAGTATTCACGCCATGTGAGCGAGTGGGAAACCTCCCGCTACATCGAAATGTTCTAGTCGGCAAGGACTGGGAGACGCCCATGTGTGGGATTGTCGGTCTGCTCGTGAAGAAGCCCGCATCGCGCAAGCACCTCGGTGAGTGGATGGTGCCGATGCTAATCGGCATGACGGAGCGGGGCCCCGACTCATCGGGTATGGCGGTATTTACCGAACCGGTGGGGGAGAATCAGCGCAAGCTGAGTCTCTACTGCGCGGATCCGGACTTCGCCTGGCAGGGATTCGAGGACGCCGTGACGAGGCAATTCGCCGGCGCCGCGCTCATGGTCGAGGCGAATCACGGTGTGCTCACGACGGCGGCGCCGCCCGCGGATGTGCGCCGCTGGATCGGCGTACGACACCCGCTGGTGCACGTGCTGAGCGTGGGCCGCTCTATCGATCTCTACAAGGACGTGGGCCTGCCGGTCGAAGTGGCGGAACGCTATCGCTTCGGCGAATTGCGCGGCTCACATCTCGTTGGACACACGCGGATGGCCACGGAAAGCGCGGTGACCCCGGAGAACGCGCATCCGTACACGGCGGGCGAGGACTGGTGCCTGGTCCATAATGGTTCGCTCGCGAATCCCGGGAGCCTCAAGCGCAAGCTCGAAAAACTTGGCGAGCCGTTCGTGAGCGACTGCGACACAGAGGGCGCGTGCCGCTACATCCACTGGCGGCTCGAGCAAGGCGATACGCTTGAACAGGCGCTGCATCAGTCCTTTGAGGACTTCGACGGGTTCTTCACGTTTCTGATGGGAACGCACGACAAGCTCGCGCTCGTGCGCGACCCGTTCGCCTGCAAGCCGGCCGTGGTCGCGGAAACCGAAGACTACGTCGCGATTGCGTCCGAATTCCGCTCGCTCGCGCATTTGCCGAACATCCGTAATGCCAGCGTGTTCGAGCCGAAACCAGCGGAGGTGTACTCATGGTCCGTGTGAGGCATGCGGGCGCGCCCGCGCCGGTCGAATTTGACTTGTCGAAGCAATCGGTGCGCGAACTCAATCAATTTCTTCATGGTGATCTCAGGCACGTCGCGACGGTGCGCGTCGAGAACCCGGACGGCGCGCACAGCATCGCGGTTGCCGTCGATGCCCCGGTGCGGATCGAAATCGCCGGGCACGCGGGCTACTACGCAGCGGGAATGAACAAGCAGGGGACCGTCGTGATCGAAGGTAACGCAGGCCCCGGGGTCGCGGAGAACATGATGTCAGGGCGCGTCGAGGTCGCCGGCTTCGCAAGCGGTGGCGCGGGCGCATCGGCCCATGGGGGACTTCTGGTGATTCACGGCGACGCGGGCCTAAGGTGCGGCATTTCGCTCAAGGGCGGCGACATCGTGGTAGGCGGCGACGTCGGCAGCTTCTCCGCGTTCATGGCCCAGGCGGGACGGATCGTCATCTGTGGCAACGCGGCCGAAGGCCTGGGCGATTCCATTTACGAGGCCGTCCTGTATGTCCGGGGCGATATTCGTTCACTCGGCGCCGATGCGGTGGTGCAACCGATGACCGCCGACGACGTTGCCGCGGTGAACAGCCTGCTTGCCGCGGCGGGCATGAGTGCCTCGGCCCGCGAGTTCAAGCGCGTGGGTTCGGCCCGCAAGCTCTATCACTGGAACGCGGACGCCAATCAGGAATACTGAGATCTTCAGACTGGAGAGGCCATGGCTACTCAACCCGTGCCCGAAATGTCCAGCGCGCGCGACGGACTTCAGCGAGAAGAAAGCGCGTTGTACGACCGGCGCGTCCTCGATTACATCGAGCGGGCCGCCGCGACGGGTCTTTATGAGATCCGCGGCCTCGGCGCGAAGCGCCGCCTGCCGCACTTCGATGATCTCGTGTTTCTGGGCGCGTCGCTTTCCCGTTATCCGCTCGAGGGTTATCGCGAGAAGTGCACGACGCGCACGATTCTCGGCACGCGCTTCGCGAAGAAGCCGATTGAGCTCGACATCCCGATCACGATCGCGGGAATGAGCTTCGGTTCGCTCTCCGCGAACGTGAAGGAAGCGCTCGGCCGCGCGGCCACAGCGCTCGGAACGTCCACGACGACCGGGGACGGGGGCATGACGCAGGAGGAGCGCGCGTCATCGAAGACGCTCATCTATCAATGTCTGCCATCGCGATACGGATTCAATCCCGACGACTTGCGCAAGGCTGACGCGATCGAAATCGTGATCGGGCAGGGCGCCAAGCCGGGCGGCGGCGGCATGCTGCTCGGACAGAAGGTCAGCCCGCGCGTCGCGAAAATGCGGACGCTCCCTGAAGGCATCGATCAGCGCTCGGCCTGCCGTCACCCGGACTGGACGGGTCCGGACGATCTGACGATCAAGATCAAGGAGCTGCGCGAAGCCACGGACTGGGAGAAACCCATTTACGTCAAGATCGGCGCGACGCGCGTTTTTCATGACGTCAAGCTCTGCGTGCATGCGGGAGCTGATGTGATCGTGGTCGACGGCATGCAAGGTGGCACGGCGGCTACGCAACTCGCGTTCATCGAACATGTCGGGATTCCCACGCTTGCCGCCGTCCGGCAGGCGGTTTTGGCGCTCGAGGAATTGAACGTGAAAGAGAAAGTGCAGTTGATTGTCTCGGGAGGTGTCCGTACCGGAGCCGACGTCGCCAAGGCCCTGGCCCTTGGTGCGGATGCGGTTTCGATCGGACAGGGGATTCTGATGGCCCTCGGCTGCAATTCAGACAGCTATGTGCAGGGAGGGAAACACCACTCGGCTGAAGCCGACTATCGGCTGCTCAAGACGGCCCCTGGCTACTGTCATCATTGCCATACGGGCCGCTGTCCGGTCGGTGTGACGACGCAGGATCCGGTGCTCGAGCAGCGCCTCGAGCCCGAGGTGGGCGCCAGGCGCGTCAGCAATTACCTGAAGACCCTCAATATGGAACTCACAATGATCGCGCGCGCCTGCGGCAAGCAGAACGTGCATCACCTCGAGCGGGAGGATCTCGCCGCGCTTACCATCGAAGCTGCCGCGATGTCGGGAGTGCCGCTGGCGGGCACGTCGTGGATTCCGGGGGCGGCGTCGACCTAGGTCGCGCGTGACAGGACCGAGCGTCCCTCGCCCGTTTGCCGGGCGAGGGACGCGGCTTTTTACATGCGCTCCGGCGTACGTTCGGACTGTACGGCCCGGTGCAGGCTGTCACCTTCGCGCAGCATGCGAGCCTTGTCATCAAGGTAGCGACTCTCCGCCCGGATCTGCCCCACGTGCCAGCCGACCCAGAATATCGCCAGGACGATGACCATCGCTGTCTCCCATCCCACAAAGGGATAGAGAGGGCCGAGGTCAAGCATGGTGCCGCTCCAGTCGCTGAAGGATCCTGTGTTCATGATTTCATTCTCCTCGGCCGAATCATTTCACCGGGTGCGCCGCCCGGGCTTCGTGAAGCACTGCGTTCCTGATGTCGTCGTCGTCGCGAGTCACCTCGGCATGCGCCGCGAAGTCGAGACCCGCCAATTCCACTTCGCGCGGAATGCGTAACAAGTTGGCCTTCTTCAGCAGCCACGACAGGATGTATCCCGGTATGAAGCCCAGCCCCCAGAACATGATCATGGCGCCGGCGAACTGGCCCCAGGGGGTGACGCGCGCCCACGGCTCGGCATGGCCGAGCAACGCGTCCGGCGAGGCCGGGTAGCCCCACAGCACGACGCCTGCAGCACACACACCCAGGAACCCGGCGTAGCCGTGCACCGCAACGGCACCGACGGCGTCGTCGATCTTGAAGCGTCTTTCGATATAGAAATGCAGCTTGTAGATGACTGCCACGATGATCCCCGCGATAAACAGGGCCTGGATCGGGTGATACAGATCGTTACCGGCCGAGCAGGCAATGATACCGGCCAGACCTCCGGAATAGGTCCAGTACGCGTCGCCCTTCGATATCATGTAGCCCACCATCAGGCCGCCGCACAGCGACATGATGAAGTTGAACGTGATGGCCGACAGCGTGGTCGGCTGAAGATAGATGTTGGTCGCCGACCAGAACACTCCGTCGCCCGGCTGCACGTCGTAGATGGGGATATTGCAGGCCGCGTAAAAGCCCCAGAAACCGGTGTAGATCAGGAACAGTCCGATACACACGAGCCACGGACTCTGTGGCGGGATGTTGCGCGGCGTGCCGTCTGACCGGAATTTTCCGATGCGCGGGCCGAGATTGATGATCACCGCAAGAGCAGTGCCGCCGGCGATCGCGTGCACGACGCCCGAGGCGTACGCATCATGGTAGCCCAGCAGTTGCACCATCCAGCCGGACGGGTGCCAGCCCCAGGAGGCACCGCTGATCCAGGTGACAGAGCCCACCATCACCGCAATCACCCAGAATGCCCCGGACCTGACGCGTTCAATGAGTGAGCCCGACACGATCGAGGCGGTGGTCCAGGAAAACAGCAGGAACGCGCCCCAGAACACGCCGTTGAGCCGCGCCCACAAGGCGGTGTCCGCTGGCGTGATGTCGGTGCCGTGCGGCGCGCCGCCCATGTGCGTGCCCATCAACTCGTTCCACGGCTCGGCGAACGGCGCTGGGACCAGACCGCCGGTAATGCCCGGACCGTTCACCATCGCGGAATAGAGCCACCAGCCGAACAGGTAGAAGGAGACGCCGACGACGGGGATCACCATCGTGTTCTTCAGGAGCGTGGCGAGGTGATTCTTGCGCCGGGATACGCCGACTTCATACGTGCAGAAGCCGACGTGGATCAGGAACATCATGACGATGGTGATCCAGTAGTAGGTCTCGGTGAACAAGACCTGTAATGCGGTGATGCCTTGGTCCATCGTTTGCTCCCCTTCGGATGGTCAATGCCGCGGACAAACGCGACCCATGGCAGGTCGCCGATTGTCTGACTCGGTTCTGCTTTTCAGTCTGTTGAGGCTGTGGGCAACTGCTACATCTTCTTGCTTATGCCGCCACCATATGCCTGTTGGCGGGTCCTACGCAAATCCCGGGCGCAACACCGGGGAGTGGGGCTCCGGCGGACGCGGCCGGCCCCTGACAGAGGGACTCTGGGGCGGGTATAGTGGCGCACGCCGGCATGGTGCACGGGTCATGCTCGTCACGGGAATCAAAAGCAAGCCTGTCTATGCGCCATTGCAGGCTGACACGGCTGGGCGCTATCACCTGATGCTGGGCCATGGGGTCGGCGGTGCACCGCTTCTCAGCCTGCTGGATGAACTTGGCCGCTCAGGCCCGCTTGCCGCTGGCCGCGCCTGTGTGCTGTACGTTGCGGACATCGCCGCTGCCGAAAACTTCGGCGAACGCTTCCGCACCAGCGCATCCGACGTGCGGCTGTTCGATCGGGTTGCGGAACTGCTTGCGGATTTCAGGACCATACTCACCGGTTCGTGCATGGGCACACGCTTGTACGTCGCCGGGCCCGGGAGCTTCATCGGGCTTGCCATGAAAATCGCGCTCGAGTTCAATCTCAACAAGGATGAGATCCGCGCCGAGGAATGCGGCACGCTCGCGCGCCGCGTCTACTGCATCCACTGCCGCGCGACGACCGAAAACGTCCGCACCAACATCGTGAAGTGCATCGATTGCGGGCGATACCTGATCGTGCGCGATCACTACTCACGACGATTCGCGGCCTACATGGGTGTGATGGTGGATGCGGAAGTGCCGGGAGAGCTGCCGCCGATCAAGGAGATCTTCGTTTGAAGCACGCCGTGACCATCGCGGTCGAGGTCACGGCGGTGGAACAAGTGACGCCGCTCATCAAGCATTTCACGCTTGCGCCGGTCGTCGGCGGCACGATGCCGGCGTTTTCGGGGGGCTCGCACATTATCGTCGTGATGCGACGCGCGAATCGCGTACATCGCAACCCATACTCCCTGATGAGTCCGCCGGGCCGGCTCGAGGCGTACGAGATCGGCGTGCGGCGCATGGAGGAGTCGCGCGGCGGTTCGCACTTCATGCATGACGAGGTGCGGGTTGGCAGTCGGCTCGAGATCGCCCATCCGGTGAACCTCTTCGGTCTTGACAAGATCGCGCGCAAGCAAGTACTGGTCGCGGGCGGGATCGGCATCACGCCGTTCATGGCGCAGCTACAGGATCTGCATGCAGCCAACGTACCCTACGAGATGCATTATTCGGTGCGTGCGCCGGAGCATGCGGCGTTTCGCGACTTGCTCATCGAACAGGAGGGCGATCGCGTACGGATGTACTACGACAGTGCCGACGAGCAGATCGATTTCGAAGCGCTGCTGTCATCGCAACCGCTCGGCACCCATGTCTATGTCTGCGGTCCCGCCGGCATGATCGAGCGCGTCATCGGGACCGCGCGGGCCTGCGGCTGGTCGGACACTCACATCCATTGGGAGCAATTCAGCGCGCCGCCCGTGGGCGACGCCTTCGACGCGTTCCTGGCGCGATCGAATCTCAAGATTCACGTGTTGCCCGATCAGAGTCTGCTCGAGGCGATCGAAGCCGCGGGCGTCGATGTGCCGTACCTCTGTCGTGGCGGTGTGTGCGGGTTCTGTCACACCAGGGTCGTCGGGGTTGAAGGCGAACTCGTCCATAACGACCATTTTCTGTCGAACGAGGACAAGGCATCGGGCAAGTACATCATGCTTTGCGTGTCGCGGGCGCGTTGCAAGAACCTCGTCCTGGACCTCTGAACCCGAGACTGGAGGGCTGTCAATGAGCGCTGTCTTCAAGCCCGACGAATCGTTTCGCGGCGAGTTCAAATACAGCAACAGCCAACATGCCATCCGGCGCTTTCCGTTTCCGTTCGCCGAGGACGAGTACATGTACGCGGTGAATATTGAACCGCACTTGCCGGGCCCGAAGGGCTCGGTCACGGAGTTCGCCATCGACGTCGATGAACACTACGTCGCCGAGTGCCGTGAACGTGCCATCGTCCTCGCCGCCGAGCCACTGCGCTTTCAGGCGCTGCCCCACATGATGAGCGCGCAGTGGGATTGTCTCGAGCTCATCATGGAATCGCTGGCGCGCGACTATCCAGAACACTTCACGCTCGCAAAGCAAGGCACGCGCTGGACCTGGACGAACCGGCCGCTTGGTCTCGAGCAGACGTTTCTGTTCGGCGACCCGGCGACGCTGCCGCAGCAACCGCTCGAGTACATCACACGTCAGACGCAGGGCGACTGGCTCGTGATGGATCAGCGCGAAGGGGACTTGTGGGTCGAAGCAGGCATGGTGACGACCCAGGCCGACTGGTCCCTCGACTTCGATATCGGCATGACGTTCAAGGAGTGGCACGGGCCGGTACCGCTGGCCCACGAGCTCGGGGTCTTCGAGCGGGCACTCAAATACCTGCTCAATTTGCGCTTGAACGAACCAGTCCGCCGACTCAACTGGACCATGACGATTCATCCGCGTCTCGACACCTCGCCGGAGAATTACTACAAGTGGGGGCCGGATCGGGCCGGCGTGACACTGCAGAACGCGGGTGACGACGCGCATTTGCGCGTGGAGTTGCAGGGCCTGTGGCGACTGCCGCGCAGCAACGGAATCGTGTTCAGCGTTCGCTGCTATCTCATCAGCATGCGCGAGCTTGTAACGATTCCGAAATGGGCGGCGCGCATGCACCGTGTTCTGAATTCACTGCATCCTGCGCTTGCGGACTACAAGGGTATATCGCGGTACCGTGCAACGGTCGCCGAATGGCTCGCGCCATACGACGACGGCGCAGCGACGAGTCCGGGTGCGGCACCCGACTGAATCAATGTTCATGGAGACGGGCAAATGGCACTGACCTGGCGCACTTCGGTTCTCGCGGATCGGCATCGCGCACTCGGCTCAAAGCTCGAAGACTGGAACGGCATGGGGACGACGTGGACCTACGGGCACGATATGGCTCTCGATCACGTGGCGATCCGCACCAAGGCGGGTCTGATGGACGTGTCCGGACTCAAGAAGCTGCATCTGGTGGGCCCGCATGCCTCGGCGATCCTCCATTTCGCGACGACGCGGGATGTCACCAAGGTCTACCCGGGCAAGTGCGTCTACGCGTGCATGTTGAATGAGGCGGGTCATTTCATCGAAGACTGCATTCTGTATCGGACCGGCCCCAACTCCTGGATGGTCGTGCACGGCAGCGGAGCGGGCCACGAAACGCTGGCAAAAGGCGTCGTCGGTCGAAATGCCACGATGGTCGTGGACGACGATCTGCACGACCTGTCACTGCAGGGTCCGCTCGCGGTCGAATACCTCGCCAGGCACATTCCTGGAATCCGGGCTCTCAAGTATTTTCACCACATGCCAGTGACGCTCTTCGGCCGGCCCATTTTGCTTTCACGAACCGGCTACACCGGCGAACGAGGCTATGAGATTTTCTGCAAGGGTGAAAACGCAGGTCTCATCTGGGACACGATTCTCGAGGAGGGTAAAAGCCTCGGCATCATCCCTGCTTGTTTCTCGACGCTCGACATGTTGCGAGTCGAGAGCTATTTGCTGTTTTATCCCTACGACATGTCGCAAATGTACCC
>JANOSR010000104.1:0-10374 GCA_031415935.1 Steroidobacteraceae bacterium
CATGGCCTACAATTGAATGGCAGGAGCCCGAACGTGACCCGCAGCAATTGCAGGACCGAGACCGCCTTCACACAAACCTCGCGAATCTGGCTCACGGCGATGCTGATCGCCGCTGCCCTCGCACTCGCGGCCTGCGGCCTAGCCAATGGCGACAGCGCGGGCAAGGATGGCAAGGACGCTAAAGGCGAGGTGCCTGCTGTCCCCGTCGAAGTGGCCGCCACCCGTCGTGCCGAAATGGCAGCCGTCTACACCGGCACCGCGCCAATCGAATCCGAGCGCAGTGCCTTCGTGATGCCGAAGGTCAGGGGCGAGATCCGCCAGGTCCTCGCCGACGAGGGCCAGCGTGTCCGCGAAGGCCAGGTTCTCGCGCGTCTCGATGGCGACCAACTGCGGCTTGAGGTCGCGCTCGCCGAGGCGATGATGCGCAAGCTCGAGCGCGACTTTGCGCGCAATACCGAACTGCAGGCGAAGGGCCTGGTCAGCGCCGTTTCGATCGACAATCTCAAGTACGAGCTCGAAGCGGCGAAGGCATCGTGGGAACTGGCGCGCCTGCAACTGTCCTACACGGACATCCGCTCGCCGATCGCCGGCACGGTTACGCGGCGTACCGACGTCGTCAAGGTTGGCAACACGGTCACGCCGGTCGGCGGCGTCATCGAGAAAGCCGACAGTGCATTGTTCTTCATCGAGGACCTGGACACGCTGATGCTGCGCATCAACATTCCGGAGCGCGAGCTGGCCAAGCTCTCAGTGGGCCAGGTCGCCGAGCTCAGCTTCGATGCGGTGCCGGGTCGCGCGTTTGCCGGCAAGATCGCCCTGATCAGCCCCTATGTGGACGCAGGGACGGCGACCTTCGGCGTGCGCATCCGCGTCACGGAAACCGGCGGCCTGCTGCGCCCGGGCATGTTCGCCCGCGTCGCAATCATCTACGAGCGCAAGCTGGATGCGCTGCAGATACCGCGTACGGCGCTGCTGGACGGCGACGGTCCGCCCAAGGTCTTCGTCGTGAAGGACGGCAAGGCCGCCGAGCGGCCGGTGCAGCTCGGCCTCAGCAATGGCGCCTACGTCGAGATCGTCACAGGGCTCAAGGACGGCGAACAGGTCGTGGTCGTGGGCCAGGCGGCGGTCAAGCCGGGCGCCGCGGTCCGCATCGTCAACACGCCGGCGCGGCCCGCCGCGCGCGCGCAACCCGCCGTCGCGGCGGGCTGACCGCGCACAGGCTCCCGCGATGCAGCTCGTAGAATTCGCCACGCGGCGGCGCGTGACCATCCTGATGGTGACCCTCGCGGTCGTCCTTTTCGGGTTCGTGTCGCTGACCCGCCTGAAGCTCAACCTGCTTCCGGATCTTTCGTACCCGACGCTGACGGTGCGCACCGACCTGCCAGGCGCTGCACCGCTCGAGCTCGAAACCCTCGTGACACGACCGATCGAGGAAGCGGTCGGCATCATCCGAAACGTACGCCAGGTGCGTTCGGTGTCGCGCGCCGGCCAGGCCGACGTGATCCTGGAGTTCGCCTGGGGCACGGACATGGATCTCTCGGGCATCGACGTGCGCGAGAAGATCGACCTGCTGCAACTGCCGATCGAAGCCAGCCGGCCAATCCTGTTGCGCTTCGATCCATCCACCGAGCCGGTCATGCGCCTGGCATTCGTCGATACGGATGACTATGCCAAGGCCGCCGGCAGCGACGCAGGCACCGTCGATCGGCTGAAGTCCCTGCGCCGCTTCGCGGATGACCGCTTGAAGCCCGATCTCGAGTCCGTCGATGGCTCCGCGGCGGTCAAGGTCAGCGGCGGCTACGAGGACGAGATCCAGATCTTCGTGGACCAGGGCAAGCTCGCCCAGCTCAACATTTCGATCGAGACGATTGCGCGGCGGCTGCGCGAGGAAAACGTCAATCTTTCCGGCGGCCGGCTGGAACAGGGCACACAGCGCTTTCTGGTGCGTACATTGAACGAGTTCAAGTCGGTCCAGGAAATGGCCGACGCGATCATAGCGATAGTCGACGGCAAGCCGGTGTATCTGCGCGACGTCGCCAGCGTCACCAGCGGCTACAAGGATCGCGAGGCCATAACGCGCGTGGACGGGCGCGAGTCGGTCGAACTCGCCGTCTACAAGGAAGGCGATGCCAACACGGTGCAACTCGCGGCCGGAATCCGCGCGCGCATCGAAGAACTCGGCAAGTCGCTGCCGACCGGCAGCGAGCTGACCCTGGTTTACGACCAGTCGCGGTTTATTTCGTCTGCGATCGGCGAGGTCCGTGACGCGGCCTTGTTCGGCGGTATCCTCGCGATCCTGGTCCTGTACCTGTTCCTGCGCGATGCGCGCGCGACGATGATCACGGGCATCGCGATCCCGGTCTCGGTCATCGGCACCTTCGTGCTGATGTACGCCTTCGACCTGTCGCTCAACATCATGTCGCTGGGCGGTATTGCACTCGCGGTCGGCATGCTGGTCGACAACGCGGTGGTGGTGCTCGAAAACATCGTGCGTCATCGCGAGCGCGGGCTGCCACGCCTCGAGGCCGCTCAGCTCGGCACCCGGGAGGTCGCGACCGCCATAACGGCGGCGACGCTGACCTCGGTCGCCGTGTTCTTCCCGATGGTATTCATCACGGGCATCGCGGGGCAACTCTTCAAGGACCAGGCGCTGACCGTCAGCTTTGCATTGCTGTTCTCGCTGATTGTTGCCATGACCCTGGTGCCGATGCTGGCAGCAGGCCGCGAGGCGCCGCCAGTAACCGAGCCCGAACGGCCACCCGGGCCCGCTGGCCGCGTCATTGCGAAAATCATGCGGGGGCTGCGCTGGTTCTTCGGAAAGATATCGAATGGGATGGCCTGGTTGCTGTCCTGGGCGGTACGACCGACCCAGGCCGGCTTCGGCGCCGTCACGCGCGCCTACGTGCCCGCGCTCGCCTGGTCGCTGGAGCACCGCGGCCGCGTGTTGCTGATTTCACTCGCGGTCCTGCTGGCGACCGCGGCACTCGTCCCGAGACTCGGTTCGGAGCTGATTCCGCAGCTTTCACAGGGTGAATTCATCGCCGACCTGCGTCTCGCGCCCGGCACGCCGCTCGAGCAAACCGATCGTGCGATCGCTGCCGCGCAGGGATTTGCGATGGAGCTGCCGGAGATCGCGCTGACCTATGCGGTCACCGGCACCGGCAACCGCCTGGACGCCAGCCCGACGGATGCCGGAGAGAATACCGGACGGTTGTCGGTCAGCCTCTCGCCCGATACCAGCGCCGACGACGAACCTGCCGTTATCGATGCCCTGCGCGGCAAGTTCGATGCGCTGGCCGGCGTTCAATACCAGTTCAGCCGGCCGGCCCTGTTCAGTTTCGCATCGCCGCTCGAGGTCACGATCACAGGCTACGAGCTCGAGCGCCTGCGCGCGGTCGCCGAGCAGGTCCGCCTCGGCATGCAGGCGAGCCCGACATTCAGCGACATCAAGTCGACGGTCGAGGCCGGCAATCCGGAAATCCAGATCATCTTCGACCAGGAGCGCGCCGCGCAGCTCGGAATCACCGTCCGCGAATTCGCCGACCGCGTCGTCTCGAGCGTGCGCGGTAATGTCGCGACCCGCTACAAGCTGCGCGAGAAGAAGATCGACGTGCTGGTTCGAAGCGTTGACACGCGCGCCTCGTCAATCGAGGAAATCCGCTCGTTGATCGTCAATCCGGGCAGCGACCGGCCGCTGCCGCTGACGGCGGTCGCGGATGTCATCGTTGCGACCGGCCCTGCTGAAATCCGGCGTACGCGCCAGCAACGTGTGGCGATCGTGACCGCAAACCTCGTGGCGGGAGATCTCGGCACCGCCGTCGCGGAGCTGCAGACCATCGTCGCCGGCGTCGAATTGCCGGTCGGCACAACCGCTTCGGTCAGCGGCCAGAGCGACGACATGCGCGATTCGTTCCGCTCGCTGCAATTCACGATGCTGCTGGCCGTATTCCTGGTCTATCTGGTCATGGCTTCGCAGTTCGAATCGCTGCTGCATCCATTCGTGATCCTCCTGACGATTCCGCTGGCGCTGGTCGGCTCGGTCTGGGCGATGTTGCTGACCGGGACCACCGTCAATGTGGTCGCCTACATCGGCCTGATCATGCTGGCGGGCATCGTCGTCAACCAGTCCATCGTGCTGATCGACGCCGTCAATCAGGCGCGTGAACGCGGCCTGCCCAAGCACGAGGCAATCATGGAGGCGGCCCGCATGCGCCTGCGCCCGATCGTCATCACCAAGCTGACGACGATCCTCGGCCTGTTGCCGATGGCCATCGGGCTCGGCGAAGGCGCGGAAATCCGCAAGCCCATGGCGATCACCGTGATCGGTGGTGTCGCGGTCGCGAGCTTCTTCACGTTGCTCGTGATCCCGGTCGTCTATTCCCTGCTCGACCGCAAGCGTTTCCCGGCGACGGGCGCGGTGCCGCGCGTTGCGACGGAGTCCGGCGGAGGCTGAGTCATGCTCCATACCAGATTCGCACTGCGCCGCCCGGTCACTACCCTGATGACCTTCGTCGCGGTGTCGCTGATCGGCCTGATATCCACATGGATGCTGCCGCTCGAGTTGTTCCCTGACATCCGATTCCCGGGGCTGGTGGTCAACATTCCTTACGAAGGCTCGACGCCCGAGGAAGTCGAGCAGCTGATTACGCGTCCCGCGGAGGAAGCGATCGCCACGCTTTCCGGCATCAAGGAGATGCGTTCGACATCGTCGGAAAGCGGCGCCGAACTGGTCGTGCTCTTCGAATGGGGCCGCGACCCCGCGGCCATCGGCTTCGCGGTGCGCACCAAGCTCGAGTCGATTCGCCACGAATTTCCGCCCAGCGCCAACCGGATCCTGACCCAGATGTTTGCCGCCGGAGATGACCGCGTCGTCGTCGTGCGCATCTCCAGCCAGGAAGACCTGTCGCGGCAATACGACATGCTCGATCGCTACCTCAAGAAGCCGATCGAGCGGTTGGATGGCATTGCTCGCGTCTCGCTCGAGGGTGTCGAACCGCTCGAACTGCGCATCCTGATCGATCCGGTGCGACTCGCGGCTCACGGCGTCGACGTGGCGCGCCTGCGCGATGCGCTGGAAGGCGCGAATTTCTCGGTCAGCGCAGGCGAAGTCACCGGCGGCCAGCAGCGCTTTCTGGTGCGCCCGATCGGCGAATTCCGGACCATCGACGACGTGCGCGACTTCATCGTCACCGGCAATGTGCGGCTGCGCGACATCGCCGACGTGCGCATGGTCACCCCGGCGCTGTCGATGGGTCGCCATCTGAATGGCCGGCCGGGTGTCGGCCTCGACGTATTCAAGACAACCGGCGCCAATATCGTCGAGGTCGCGGACCGCGTCATGGAGGTCGTCGAGGAGGCGCAAAAGCTGCCGCAGCTGCAGGGCATCGACGTCATCGTGCTGGCGAACCAGTCGGAAAATATCCACAGCTCGCTGTCGGAACTGCGTAATGCCGGCCTGATCGGCGCCGCGTTCGCGCTGATCGTACTGTTCCTGTTCCTGCGCGATTGGCGGACCACGCTGATTGTCAGCCTCGCCGTGCCATTTTCGCTGCTGATCACGCTTGCTGCGATGTACTTCCTCGGCTTCTCGCTGAACATCCTGACGATGATGGGCATGATGCTCGCGATCGGGCTCCTGGTGGACAACGCGGTGGTCGTGACCGAGAGCATCTTCCGCCACCGCCAGGTCACCGGGTCGGATCCGATACAAGCGACGTTTGCCGGGGTGGACGAGGTCGGGCTCGCGGTGCTCGCCGGCACGCTGTCGACCATCATCGTGTTCCTGCCGATCGTATTCGGCGAGGAAAGCGAGATGTCGATCTTCATGGTCCACGTCGCGGTGCCGATCATTGTCGCGATGGTCGCATCCCTGTTTGTTGCGCAGACCATCATCCCGACCCTGACCGCGCGCTTCCCGTCGCCGCCGCCGGTCGAGGCGGGCTCGCGCTTCGCGCGCTTCCAGGACTGGTATCTGCGACGGCTGGACTGGCTTTTCCAGCACAAGTGGTGGGGCGCGTTGTTCGTGGTGCTGACCGTGCTGTCGCCGATACCGCTGTTCATGACCGGCGCACTCAAGTCCGACATGTTCCCGCAGGACGCGTCCGACCAGCTGCAGCTGCCCTACCACATCGAGGGCACCTACCCGCTGGCGCGCGTCGAGGAAGCGGTCACGCGCGTCGAGGCCTATCTCGAGGAGAACCGGGATCGCTTCGGCATTGAGCTCGTCTACAGCTATTTCAGGGTTGACGAAGGCTGGAGCGTGATCAAGCTGAAGCCGCGCGCAGAGCTCCCGATGGAGCCGCGCGAGCTCATGAAGGAAATCGAGAAGGGCCTGCCGGAGATCATCATCGGCAAGCCGAGCTTCCGCTTCGACGAGGACCAGGGCGGGACCGGCGGGTTCAGCATGCGCCTGACCGGCGAGTCCACCGAACAGCTGGTCGGATTGTCGCGCGACGTGGTCCAGCGGCTGCGCGAAGTGCCCGGCTTCGACTCGGTGCGCACGACGGCGAAGGCTGGCGAGCACGAGGTCCAGGTCATCGTCGACCGCGACCGCGCCGCACGGCTCGGGCTGACGCCGCTGAGCGTTGCGCAGACGCTTGCAGCGGCGATGCGCGGCGACAGGCTCAAGGACTTCCGCGCGGACGATCGCGAGATCCAGATGCGTCTCGCCTTCCGTCCCGATGACCGCCAGACCATCGAGGATCTCGCGTCGACACCCTTGTACCTGCCCGACGGATCGCGCAGCACACTGGGCGCCGTCGCGAGCTTCCGGATCGACCAGAGCGCGCGGTCCATCGACCGGGTCGACCGTCTCACTTCGGTCGCCATCGAGGGCATCGTGTCGCGCGATTCGACGCTCGACGAGGTCAAGAAGGGCGTCGATGCCACGATGGAGGAATTTCCCCTGCCGCCCGGGGTGTCATGGAAGTACGGCCGCAGTGTCGAGGACAGTGACGATACCGCGCAGGACATGACGATCAACATCCTGCTCGCGGTCGTGCTGATCTACCTGGTCATGGCCGCGCTGTTCGAGTCGCTGCTATACCCGGTGTCCATCATCACGTCCATCGTGTTTGCGATCGTCGGCGTGTTCTGGGGACTGACGATCAGCGCGACGCCAATCAGTTTCATGGCCATGCTCGGCATCATGATCCTGATCGGTGTCATCGTGAATATCGGCATCGTGCTGATCGCGCATGTCATCGACCTGCGCAACGAGGGCATGAATCGCCATGACGCGATCCTCGAGGCAGCGCGCCACCGGCTGCGGCCCATCCTGATGACGTCGCTGGTGACACTGCTCGCGATGCTGCCCCTCGCCGCCGGCGACACCCAGATCGGCGGTAGCGGACCGGCGTACTACCCGATGGCGCGCGCGCTGATATCGGGGCTGTTCTTCGGCAGCGTGACGTCGCTGTTCTTCGTGCCGCTGTTCTATGTGTGGCTCGACGACCTCAACGGCTGGCGCCGCCGGATCGGCCTGTTCTCGCGCAGTCAGACGCCTGCGCCGGCGGAATCCTAGCGCAGCAGGACCTTGTAGACGTCCCAGTAGTCGTCGACCAGGACATTGGCGTCGGGTACGCCGCCGCTGGCGGCGGGTGGCAGCGAGGCTGGTTGCGGAACGGTCTCATTCTGCGAGCGCCAGGTGGCGCCGGACCCCATCTTGTCGGTGCGCTTCTTGATCTCGGTCACGATGCCGTCCTGTGACTTGACCTGCGCAAGGGCCGCCACCAGCTCTTTCAGCCGGTTCAGGCAGGTTTCGAGACTGCCGTGCTTCGCACTCTCGACGCTGCGGTTGTTCGCGAGCCGCGAATCCATCGCGAGTCCCGAAGCCGCCAGGCGCGCGTACAGGATCTGCGCATAGGCGATGACCGCCAGATTGACTATTCGACGCCCCTCGATCGTCAGGCCCGGGAATTCCGGCCAGGGTTCCTTCTCGATTGTGCGATGTGATTCGCGCATGTCGGCGAGCTGCCTTTCGGCGACTACGCAGCGCTCCCGCTGCGCCAGGATTTCCGCTGCCAGCTCGCGGCGCCGGAAGTAGTTCCAGAACCCCTTGAGCTTCGCCATGCGCTCCTCGCGCTGGCGCAGGCGCTCGCGCTCCGCATCGGCGACTTCCTGCGCCTGGCGCAGGCGCTCGTCCGCGACCTTGAGCCGCTCAGAACGGTCCTGCTGGAATTCCTCCAGTTGCTTCTTGCGCTCACGATCCTGCTTCTGGCGCTTGAGATCCGCCGCGAAGCCCTCGAGCTGCTCGCGGCAGGCGCGCCACAGCGATTTCAGTCCGAAGTGCACGAGCGCGTCGTGACCGCGCTCCGGGTTGCCCAGCAATACTTCCAGCTGCTCGAGCTGCTGCTGCAAGCGCCCATTCGCATTCTCCTGCTGCTTCAGCTTGTTGCGCAGGTTGTGCAGCTGATCGTCCAGCGCCTGCAGCTCCTTCTTGAGCTCGGCGCGATTCCAGAACAGCTTGAGCAGGCGCTGCTCTTCCAGCGGATCGGGCTTTCCGATCGCCGGCAGCCTCAGCTGCGACCATTTTTCCGGAAGGATGACAGCCATGCGGGCGGACCTGGATCAGGCCGGTGGCGGCGCGAACCGGTGGCCGGTGCCGGCACAGTACTCCAGCCACTTGTTCAGCAGCATGTTGCAGGACCAGCGCCTGTCACACTCGCGCGGCAAGCCAGCGGACAGTCGCCGCAATTGCGGATGAGCCGGCCTGACTGCGGTGGCGCGCGCCTCAGCAAGCCGCGCATCGTGGTAGACACGGATTTCCAGCTCGGGATCGCGTACAGGACCGTCTGAATCGTCGAACAGGTAGGACATGCCGAGTGTCGTCGTGTAGCGACACTGCTCGACGACCGACAGCTCGAGCGCGGGCTCGCCGGTCACGACGGACCTCACCGAGCCCGATATCCGCCGCAGGTCCGGGACCAGCCATCCGAAGCGTATGAAGTTGCTTTCATACAGCGTCATCAGGCTCACGAACGACCGCGGCCGGGCACGCCAGGAGACCGTGCAGAGGAGATCCGAGATCATGGATTTGACTATATCACACGCTTATTTGCACTTTTCCCGGGTGAATCGTGCTGTTTGTCACGATTCGCATCACGGACGCACGCGCCGGGGGATTGACAGGCGCTCGAGCACGCGGCTCGCGATCTCCTCGATCGAGCAATCGGTCGTTTCGAGAAATGGAACACCTTGTCGCTCGAAAAGCTGCTCCGCGGCGCGCACCTCGTAGGTGCACTGCTGCGGCGAGGCATAGCGGCTGTCCGGTCGCCGCTCCTGGCGGATCTGTTGAAGGCGGTCGGGCTGGATCGTGAGCCCGAACAGCTTGTTGCGAAACGGCTCGACGGCGGCGGGCAGGCGGCTGCCGTCGAGGTCCTCGTCGGTCAGCGGGTAGTTCGCCGCATACGTGGCGTATTGGAGGGCCATGTAGACGCAGGTCGGCGTCTTGCCCGAGCGTGAAACGCCGAGCAGGATTACATCGGCACGCTCGTAGTCGTGGGTTTGCGCGCCGTCGTCATTGGCAAGCGCGAAGTTGGTCGCGTTGATACGTAGTGTGTATGCCGGAAGATCGGTCATGCCGTGCGCGCGGCCGAGCACGTGTGCCGATGGCTGGCCGAACTCCTGTTCGAGCGGGTCCAGGAATGCCGCAAAGAAATCCAGGAACACGCAATCGGCACGGCGCACGGCATCACGAACGTTGTTGTTGACGAATGTCGCAAAAACGACCGGCCGCACGCCCTCGTCGCGCGCTGCCTGATCGATCTTGCCGACCGCCTCCCGCGCCTTGTCAAGCGTAGTGATGAATGGCAAAGTGATCGGCCTGAAATCCAGGCCGTCGAACTGCGTCAGCAGACTGTGCCCCATCGTTTCGGCAGTCACGCCGGTCTGGTCGGACACGAAGAAGACGGTTCGTCGCTGTTTCATGACGGGTTCTTCCGTGGGCTGTTCGGCCGCGCGGCCTGAATCGCAGTGCCAGTGATCGTATCAGGTGCCAGTAAGGCGAGGATCGGGCTTGACCGGATACACACGACCATTCGGAAGGCTCGGCCTCGCTGACATCGATATCGTCGGCGGAAAAAACGCATCGCTCGGCGAGATGATCGGCAAGCTCGGCCAGACCGGTGTCCGGGTTCCAGACGGATTCGCGACGACCGCACAGGCATTTCGCGATTTCCTCGCCCAGCATGGCCTTGGCGGGCGCATCGCCTCACTGCTCGCGGGACTCGATGTCGACGATGTCGCGCGGCTCGCGGAAACGGGCGCACTCATCCGCGGATTGATACTCGAGACTCCGTTCCAGCCCCGACTCCAGCAGGAGGTCCTTGCGGCCTGCGAAGCGCTCGATGGCGCCGGCGAAACCGCGGTCGCCGT
>JANOSR010000105.1:0-5543 GCA_031415935.1 Steroidobacteraceae bacterium
TTCCGCGACGTCGACCCGCACTACAGCGGAGGCGGCCGTCTGCGCAATCCCCGTGTCCGCCTCCTCGGGCCAACTCGCGCGTTCCAGCGTATCGAGCACCGCAGCGTCGAGAAACCGGCTGCGGGCGCCGTAGACATGACGATCGCCGGTGCGCGGCTGCTGCGTCACGTAGTATCGCAGCGGCTCGATCAGGTGCAGCTCATCGCGTGCACGCGTCATTGCGACGTACAGCAGCCGCCGCTCCTCGTCGACAGCATCCGCCTTGCCGGTTGCGAATTCCGAAGGGAAATTTCCGTCGGTGACATTCAGCACGTAGACCGCGTCCCATTCCTGGCCCTTGGCCGAATGCACGGTGGACAGCACCAGATAATCCTCATCCAGCATCGGTGGCCCTGCGAGCTCGCCACTCGCGCTCGGCGGGTCGAGCGTCAACTCGGTCAGGAATCTTTCGCGGCTCGCATATTGAGTGGACAGATGTTGCAGCATTTCGAGATCGGCGGCGCGCACACCGGCCGATTCGTACAGGCGCGGGAGCTGCGGCTCGTACCAGGCACGCACGCATTCGACCTGGCCCGGCCAGGTGGCGCGCGGATCCGAGAGTTCCGCCATCATCCCGCAAAACGCCGGCCAGGTTTCCGCTGTGGCCGCAGGCACATCGCATGCCGTCAGCTCCGCAAGCCGGAATCCTGCGCCGGCTACGCGCTGCCACACGCGCGCGGCATTGGCCGGACCCATGCCCGCCGGCAACTGCAGCACGCGAAATGCGGCGAGACCGTTCCTGGGATTGTCCGCCCAACGCAGCACCGCGAGCAGGTCCTTGACGTGTGCGGCTTCCAGAAATCGCAATCCCCCGTACTTGACGTAGGGGATGTTGGCTCGCATCAGTTCGATCTCGAGCCAGTCGCTGTGGTCCGAACTGCGAAACAGCACGGCCTGGCGTCGCAACAGGGTGCCCGCTTCCCGACGTTGCAGCACGCCTTGCACGACGTAATCGGCCTGCTGGCGGTCGTCCTGCACGGTCACGAGCCGCGGTCGCGCGCCGCCGCCACGCGCGGCCACGAGCGTCTTGCGATATTGGCGGCTGCTGCCTGCAATCACCGCATTCGCCGCATCCAGCAGGGGCTGGCTTGAACGGTAGTTGCGCTCGAGCGCAATCACCGACGCCCGCGGCTCGCAGCGATCCGGGAATTCCAGGATATTCCCGACCGATGCCGCGCGGAATGAATAGATCGCCTGGGCGTCGTCGCCGACCGCGGTGATGCCGGCGCCACCCGGCTTGAGTGCCAGCACGATGTCGGCCTGTAACCGGTTGACGTCCTGGTATTCGTCGACCAGCACGTGATCAAAACGGCCGCCGACCTCCGCCGCGAGCCGCGGCTCCTGCATCAGCGCATGCCAGTAGAGGAGCAGGTCGTCATAGTCGAGCGCGGCATTCGCCTGCTTGCGATCCACGAATTCACGAAACAGGCCGCGCAGCTCTTCCACCCAATCCTCGCACCACGGAAAGCTCTCACGCAGGACCTCCTCGAGCGCGCGCCCGCCATTCACGCGGTGGGAATAGATCGCGAGGCAGGTGTCCTTTCTCGGGAAGCGGCGCTTTTGCGCCGAGAGGCCGCGCTCGTGGCGCAAAAGGTCGATGAGGTCGGCGGCATCGCCGCGATCCAGAACGCTGAAATCCGGCGCGACGCCGAGCGCCTGCGCGTATTCGCGCAGCACGCGGTTCGCGACGGAATGAAAGGTGCCTGACCAGGGCAGTCGCATGGCGGGTGGCGATCTACCCGCAGTGCCCGCGCGCAGCGCTTCACCGACGATGCGCTCCGCGCGGCGGGTCATCTCGAGCGCGGCCCGGCGCGTGAATGTCAGCAGCAGAATTCGCGTCGGGTCGACGCCCTCGATCACGAGTTGCGCGACGCGATGCGCCAATGTGCCGGTCTTTCCGGTCCCCGCGCCCGCGATGACGAGCAGTGCGGGCGCCGTGAATTTCTCCCCGGCACGGCGCTCGCCGAAGCAGGCCGCCTGGCGTTGCGCTTCGTTCAGCCGCTCAAGGTGGGGGGACGGCGTCACCCGGCCATGGTATCGGGCGACTGTATATACATCCAGTCCCCGGCGGTCGGCGACCGGCGTCGCCCCGTCTGATTATGTGAAGCCGATCTCGGTTTGGCGGGCCGCCCTTCTATAGCGTCCTGCATGGGAAACCTTAACTGCAGGAATCTGTGCGTCATGGGCGACGCCGATAATATCAAGAAGATCTCGAGCGACATGCGCGAGATGACGCACTACGCGGAGGAGCAACGCCTTGGCCGCGGCAAGATCGAGTTCGATGAACTCGGCAATGCCGTCTGGGTGCCGAGCACCACGGCGGTGAGCGGGGAAGTCATGCTGCGCCTGCTGGATGACCCCAACCTGGCGATCAGCGAAGACTACGCGCAAAGCACGACGCGGCTGGTCAAGCAGAATCCCCAGGGCGCGAGGAAAGGTTACGACCCCTACGACAGCGGAATGCTGCCGAAGAAGCAGTTCAAGAAAAAGAAAGACCTGCGAAAATTGTCGAGCTGGATCCAGGGCCGCAAGCCTAAAGAGGATTGACCGGCCCCGGCCGGACGCGCAGGCTCGCCCGCATGAGCGGGCTCGTGCTGATCATCGGAACGAAGAACTACAGCTCCTGGTCGCTGCGGCCCTGGTTGCTGCTCAAGCACCTCGATCTCGCGTTCACTGAAAGGCAGTACCACTTCGGTACGCCCGAATTCGAAAGCGAAGTCCCCAAGCTCTCGCCGACGCGCCAGGTGCCGGTGTTGTTGGACGGCGAATTGCGCGTCTGGGAATCTCTCGCGATCGGCGAATACGTCTCCGAGCTGGCCGGCGGACGCGGCTGGCCGGCCGATGCCGGATTGCGTGCCCGGGCCCGTTCCATTGCGCACGAAATGCATGCCGGGTTCAGGGCCTTGCGCGACAACTGTCCGATGAATGCGCGCGCCACGGGCAGGCGTGTCGCGATGACACCGCCACTCGAACAGGACTTGCGCCGTATCGACGCCATCTGGTCTGGTTGCCGGCGTGACCATGGCGAACGGGGACCCTGGCTGTTCGGCAACTTCAGCGTTGCCGATGCGATGTACGCGCCGGTCGCACTGCGGGTGAGGACCTACGGCCTTCCGCTCAGCCAGCTGGCAGCCCGCTACCTCGAAACGATGCTCGACGATGATCATCTGCAGCAATGGGTGCGCGCCGCGGAGCAGGAATCGATCGTCATTCCGCAGGACGAAGTCGGCGCCGGCGCCTGAGCCGGACCTGCCATGAAATGGGCAAGTGCCATCGGCCTTGGACGGGACCTTGAAACGGCCGCCGCCGAGGCACTCGAACTACTGACGATCGAGTCCGGTATGACCCGGCCGGATCTCGTCATTGCTTTTGTTTCGGTCGACTACGGCGCGGCCATGGAAGGGCTGCCAAGAGCGCTTGAGCCGTGGCTCGGCGACGGCCTGCTGTTCGGCTGCAATGCCGGCGGCCTGATCGGTGGGGGCAGTGAAGAGGAAGAGGAGTCTGGCGTCGCGATACTGGCAGGCCAGCTCGGCGACGTGACATTGACGGCGCTGCATCTCGAGCAGGCGACATTGCCGCCGCTCACCGCCTCGCGAGAGATCTGGTGGAGGCTGCTCGACCTCGGTCCAGCTTCGGCAGCCAGCTTCCTGCTTCTGACAGATCCCGCCACGATCGACGCGGAGGCCTGCGCCCGGGGAATCGATCGCGCGTTTCCCGGCGCAACGGTCGTCGGCGGCCTCGCCAGCGGCGCATCCGAACCAGGAGCGGCGCGGCTGTTCGCAAATCGCGATGTCCACCGGTCGGGGGGTCTGCTGCTCGCACTGACCGGAAATATCGTGATCGATCCGGTCATTGCGCAGGGTTGCCGCGCAATCGGCGAGCCGCTGTTCGTGACCGCCTGCGACGGCAATCTGCTGCACGAACTGGATGGCCGCAGGCCCAGGGAGCTGCTGGCTGTCCTGTTCTCGAGTCTCGACGAGGGCGATCGCGAACGCTTCGGAGATTCGCTGTGCATCGGCCTCGCATTGCCCGGCCCGCGCCAGACCGTCGGTACGGGTGAATTCCTGATCCGCAATGTGCTCGGTCTCGATCCTGATAGCGGTGCGCTGTGGATCGGCGCGCGCCTGGCGCGCAATGCCGTCGTGCAATTTCATCTGCGTGACGGCGATGCGGCATCACGCGAGCTGTCGGTGCGCCTCGGCGCGGCGCTCGATGCACGCATGCCGCCCGTGGCTGCGCTCCTGTTCGCCTGCGCGGGCCGCGGCCGCAGCATGTTCGGCGTTCCCGGCCATGATTCTGCCGCATTGCGTCGCTTCGTGGATGTCCCGTTCGCCGGCATGTTCTGCGCCGGCGAGATCGCGCCGGTCCAGGGCGCGACCTTTCTGCATAGCTTCTCGAGCGTGTTCGGCCTGATCCGGCCGCGCATCGCCGGAAGCACTTGATAGAATCGCCAGCAAGAATCCGGCCGGAGATCCGAATCATGCGACGCCTGTTGCTGGTGGCCGCGATGGCGACCTTCTCGCTGCCCGCCCCTGCCGCGCCCCGCGGTCTGAATGCCGCCGACCTCGTGACGCTTGCGCGCATTTCCGAGGCGCAGATCTCGCCTGATGGCCGGAGCGTCGTCTACACGCTGCGCGAAACGGATCTTGCAGCCGATCGCGGCCGCAGCGATCTCTGGCTGCAGGGCCTGGACGCAGGCATGGCGCCGCGCCGGCTGACCAGCAGCGAGGAAAATGACACGGCCTCCGATTGGGCGCCCGATGGCAGCGGTATTTATTTCCTGTCTTCGCGCGCAGGCGCGACGCAGGTCTGGTACCTGCCGGTCACCGGGGGTGAAGCAATCCAGGTCACGCGGCTGCCGCTGGACATCGGCAGCTTCAGGATTTCCCCACGCGGTGACCGGCTGTTGCTCGGAATCGAGGTTTTCCCTGATTGCACCGACCTCGACTGCACGCGCAAGCGGCTCGATGAGCAGAAGAACGCGAAGCAGCATGGCCAGCGCTATGAGCAGCTGTTCGTCCGGCACTGGGACAAGTGGAAGGACGGACGCGTGTCGCAGTTGTTCGCGCTCGCTCTGGATGGGGAGCACCAGGCATCGGGGTCGCCGGTGGCACTCACTGCGACACTCGACGCCGACGTACCGTCCCGGCCATTCGGCGGCCGCCAGGACTTCGACTTCAGTCCGGACGGCAGCCAGGTGCTGTTCGCGGCGCGAATTCGGGGCCGCATCGAGCCGCAATCGACGAATTTCGACATCTATCGCGTGCCGGCCGACGGCAGCGCCGCGCCCTCCAATCTGACCGCGGCAAATCTGGCCTGGGACGCGCAGCCGGCATATTCACCGGATGGCCGGCTGTTCGCATATCTCGCGATGGAGCGTCCCGGATTCGAGGCCGATCGCTTTCGGCTGGTCGTGCGCGATGCTTCAACCGGCGAGCTGCGATTCACGACCGGCGATTGGGACCGCTCGATCGGCGCATTCCGGTTCTCCGCGGATGGCACGC
>JANOSR010000106.1:0-12136 GCA_031415935.1 Steroidobacteraceae bacterium
ATCATCTGTTCCATCTCGCGGCGATCTACGACCTGAAGGCGAGCGCCGAGGACCAGGAAACGGCGAATATCATCGGCACCGATCATGCGATGCAGTTGGCCGAGAGCGTGCAGGCCGGTTGTTTCCATCTGGTGAGTTCGATCGCCGCGGCGGGCCTCTACAAGGGCACGTTCCGGGAGAACATGTTCGAGGAGGCGACCGGTCTCGATCATCCTTATTTCCGCACCAAGCACGAATCGGAAGCGCTGGTGCGCGACCGCTGCAAGCGGCCCTGGCGCGTGTATCGCCCCGGTATCGTGGTCGGCCATTCACAGACCGGGCAGATCGACAAGATCGACGGACCCTACTATTTCTTCAAGATGATCCAGAAGCTGCGGCAGTCCCTGCCGGCCTGGTTCCCGCTGATCGGCGTCGAGGGCGGTTACATCAATCTGGTGCCGGTCGATTACGTGGCCGCAGCGATGGATCACCTGGCGCACGTGGAGGGCCAGGACGGCCAGTGTTTCCACCTGACCGATCCGCGCCAGCGCAGGGTCGGCGAAGTGCTGAATCTGTTTGCACGCGCCGGGCATGCACCGACCATGGCGTTCCGGCTGGATCCGAAGCTGCTGGAGCTGATTCCGGCGAGCGTCACGGCGTCGATGGCGAGCTATCGCCCATTGCAGCAGATGATCGATACGATCCTGCGCGACCTGCAGATCCCGCGCGACGTGCTGCAATTCTCAAACTGGCAGACGAAATTCGACGCGACACGCACGCAGCGCCTCCTCGAGGGCACCGACATCCGCGTGCCGCCGCTGGAGGACTATGCCTGGCGGCTCTGGGACTACTGGGAACGCCATCTCGATCCGGACCTTTCGCTGGATCGCAGCCTGGCCGGCGCGGTGCGCGGCAAGGTCGTGCTGATCACCGGCGGCTCGTCCGGCATCGGGCTTGCGGCCGCCGGGCGTTGCGCCGACGCGGGTGCGAAAGTCGTGATCGCCGCGCGTGACCCGGATAAGCTCGAAGCTGCGCGCGCCCAGATCGCAGAGCGCGGCGGCGCCGTATTCGCCTACCAGTGCGATATCGCCGACTACCAGGCCTGCGATTCACTGGCGCGCCAGGTGCTCTCCGAGCATGGCGGCGTGGACGTGCTGGTCAACAACGCAGGCCGCTCGATTCGCCGCTCGATCGACCTGTCCTATGACCGCTTCCACGACTTCGAGCGGACCATGCAGCTCAACTACTTCGCCGTGGTCCGGCTGACGATGGCACTCATGCCATCGATGCTCTCGCGCGGCAGCGGGCACATCGTCAACATCTCGTCGATCGGCGTGCTGTCAAATGCGCCGCGCTTCTCCGCCTATGTCGCGTCGAAGGCGGCGATGGAGGCCTGGACACGCTGCGCGGCATCCGAATTCGCCGATCGCGGGGTCAGCTTCACGATCATCAACATGCCGCTGGTGCGCACACCGATGATCGCGCCGACCAGGATCTACGATCAGGTGCCGGTCGCGACGCCCGACGAGGCGGCCGACATGGTGGCAGAGGCCATCATTGACCGGCCGAAACGCATCGCCACGAAGCTGGGCCTCGCCACCGAGATCCTGCATCTCGTTGCGCCGCGCATCACTGAGGTGGTCATGAATACGGCCTACCGGATGTTCCCGGATTCGGCCGCGGCCAAGGGTGACCCGGGCGACAAGAAGCCCGAGTTGCCGCCGACCAAGGAAGCTCTGCTGTTCGCCTCGCTGATGCGCGGCGTGCACTGGTAGGTCGCTCAGGCGGCCCTTGCGGTGGAGCGGCCGAGCAGGGTGTTGAATGGCGCGCGTTCGGGCCAGCGCATGCGCGCGCGCCGCACGATCATCGTCGTGACCAGCGCGAACTGACCCTCGAGACTTGCGTGGCTGACACCGTCAGTGAAGACGGTCCATGCGGTATTCGGCGGGAAACGGATTTCCTGATAGCCGGTCAGGTCGCTCTTGAATCCTTCGTCGTCCTTCATGTAGTTGTGCAGCCGGGACATCGACATCTATGCGTATTTCACGCCAGACCTGCTCGTCAGGGGGCGCAAGGGCCGCAGGCTTGCGGCGACATTGCACGGACTCGAGCTGTTGCGACGGCATCGGCCGGACTGCCGCGCCCGGCTGCATTACTACAACTTCAACTATCCCAATGCCGTCACGCTCGACGGCCTCGCAGCGACGGAACGATTTAGCGAACTGTTCCGTCCGGACGGTCACCCGCGTCCGACCGTCGGCCTCCTGATGGCCGCGCGCATGTTCGGACGGCCATTCCCCGATGGCACGGCGCCGGAAATTGCCGCCGATTTCGGTGTGGACCTGCTGACGGTCGACGATGCGGAAGCGCGCCTGCGTGACCAGGCGCGCGAAGTGGAGCAGTTATTCGCAGCCGTCCAGTCAGCTGGCGTACAATGACAACGAGAAAATGGTGCCCAGGAGAGGACTCGAACCTCCACGCCTTGCGGCACTAATACCTGAAACTAGCGCGTCTACCAATTCCGCCACCTGGGCACAGGTTGCGGCCGGGGGGACCCCGGCGAGGGCGCGCCAATTTACGCAGGCACCCGTTCGATGTCAATTGCGCAGAACCCATGAGCCGCAAGCCAGGCTGGCAGGATCAGGACCCACGCTTTCGCGAGGAATCCGAGCGTTACGGCAAGCCGGTGCCGAGCCGGGAGATGCTGCTGAAGACGCTTGGTGAAGCGCGCCAGCCGCTCGGCTTCGATGCGCTCGCCGAACAGCTCGGCATTCAGGAACGCGGACTCAGGCAGGCGCTGACGAAACGACTCGGCGCGATGGTCCGCGATGGCCAGCTGCTGCTCAACCGCGCCGACGAATACTGCCTGATCGACCGGCTGCAACTGGTCGTCGGCACGGTCAGCGGGCATCGCGACGGATTCGGATTTCTCGCACCGGACGCCGGCGGCGACGACCTGTTCCTGCCCAATCGCGAGATGCGCTTGCTGATGCACGGCGACCGGGCCGCTGCGCGCGTGACAGGTCGCGACGAACGCGGCCGTCCCGAGGGTTCGATCGTCGATGTCCTCGAGCGCCGCACGAAACAGGTAGCCGGCCGCTTCTCGCTGGAGGCGGGTGTCGGATTCCTGGTGCCGGACAACCGGCGGATCAGCCATCGCATCGTCATCCCGCCGCAGCACGTCGGCCCCGCGCGCCATGACGACCTCGCGGTCGTGGAGATACTCGAGCAGCCGAGCCGCAATCGCGATCCGGTCGGCAAGGTCACCCGCGTGCTGCCGCAGGGCGGCAGCGCCGACACGGCGATCGATCTCGCGATCGCGTCGCATGGGCTGCCGCACGAATTCGAGGCCGCGTCGCTCCGCGAAGCGCGCAAATACGGCCGCGAAGTCGACTCGGCAGGCCGTGCCGGCAGGCTCGATCTGCGTGAACTGCCGCTCATTACCATCGACGGCGAGGACGCGCGCGACTTCGATGACGCGGTCTGGGCACAGGAATCCGCCGGCGGATTCCGGCTGATCGTCGCTATCGCCGATGTCAGCCACTATGTGCGCACCGGAATGCAGCTCGACACTGAGGCGCGCGAACGCGCTACCTCCGTGTACTTCCCGAATCGCGTGCTGCCGATGCTGCCCGAGCCGCTCTCGAATCACCTTTGCTCGCTGATGCCGAAGGTTGACCGGCTTTGCATGGTTTGTGACATGCAGGTGACGAAGGCGGGCAGGGTGTCCACCAGCAGTTTCCACTCAGCAGTGATGCGTTCCGCGGCGCGGCTGACCTACACGCAGGTCGCCGCCATGCTCGAGGGGCGCGATCAGAAAGCGCGGCGCGAACTCTCGGCGATACTGCCGTCGCTGGAATGCCTGCAGCGCGTCTACGAGGCACTGCGGCGCTGGCGCGAGACGCGCGGGGCGCTCGACTTCGAGGCGCCCGAGGTCAAGGTGCTCGTGGACGAGTCCGGAAGCGTCACCGACATCCGCGAATATCCGCGCAATGACGCCCATCGCCTGATTGAGGAATGCATGATCGCGGCCAATGTCGAGGCCGCGCGATTCCTGAAGAAGCACAAGATGCCGGCGTTGTTCCGCATCCACGGCCGGCCCGAGGAAGATCGCATCCAGGACCTCAAGCGCTTCCTGGCATTGCGCGGCGTGCATCTCGACATCGAGGGCGAACTGGAGCCCGCGCGGCTGCAGAAGGCCCTGAAACTGATCGCCGAACGACCCGACGCAGGCGTGCTGCAGAACGCAATCATTCGCTCACTGCCGCAGGCGCTCTATCAGCCGCTGAATATCGGGCATTTCGGACTCGCGCTCGCGGAGTACGCGCATTTCACATCGCCGATCCGCCGCTATCCCGACTTGCTGGTGCATCGCGGGATCCGCCACGCGCTGGCGGGCGGCACCGCGGCCGACTTCGAGCATGCGCCGCGCGAGATGGAAGTGCTGGGCCAGGAATGCTCGATGCGCGAGCGGCGCGCCGACGAGGCGGCTCGCTCCGTGATCGCTTACCTGAAATGCGAGTTCATGCGTCCGAAGGTCGGCGAGGAATTCGAGGCGGTCGCGACCGGTGTTGCCGAGTTCGGCGTGTTCGTGCAACTGAAAGGCATACAGGTGGACGGCCTGGTGCATGTCACGTCGCTGCCGCGCGACTATTTCCGGTTTCACGAGGGTGACCGGACCTTGGTCGGCGAGCGCACCGGGATGCGGCTGTCCATCGGCGATGAACTTCGCGTGCGCCTGATCAGGGTGGATCCGGCCGAACGCAAGATTGACTTCGAACTCGTGGACAAGACCGGCAGTCACTTCCACCCGCGCCGCCGCAGCAAGGAACGGTCCCCGCGCAAGCGATGAGCGAGACTGCGATCGTCTATGGCCCGCATGCGGTGCGCGCATTGCTGATGCGCCGCCCGGCCGACGTGATCCGCCTGATGCTTGCGCAGGATCGGGACGATGCACGGCAACGGGAGCTCTACCTGCTCGCGAAGGAGAAGGGCCTGTCGGTTGCAGTCGCGACGGCCGCGGAGCTCGACCGATTGAGCGGTGGCGCGGCCCACCAGGGCGCGGTCGTGGAGGTTCGCCCGAGTACCGCCCTGAACGAAAATGGCCTGCTCGACCTCCTGGTCGTATCCACGTCACCGGCGCTCATCCTCGTGCTCGACGGCGTCACCGATCCGCACAATCTGGGAGCCTGTCTGCGGACGGCGGATGCGGCGGGCGTGGTTGCGGTGGTTGCGCCGCGTGACCGGGCGGCGGGCCTGACGCCGGCGGTGCGCAAGGTCGCCGCGGGCGCCGCCGAAACCATCCCGTTTGCGCAGGTAACCAATCTCGCCCGCACCCTCAGGGACCTGAAGTCTGCGGGTCTCTGGATCGTCGGGACCGCGGCCGATGCGGACCGTGAATTGCATGCAGCGGACCTGACCGGCCCGCTCGCCATCGTCATGGGTTCCGAAGGCCAGGGTCTGCGGCGCCTGACCCGCGAATGCTGCGATTTCTGCATCCGCCTGCCCATGCTGGGGGCGGTCGAGAGTCTCAATGTCTCGGTCGCCGCCGGGGTCGTGCTGTTTGAAGCCCTGAGGCAACGGCGCAAGGCATAGCTCTGGTTGCAAAACCCCAGGGAGTCCGGTAACTTACGCGGCCCTCGCCCCTGACCCAGGGGCTCTTCTCCTTGCCTCACCGCGATCGCGTCAGCGGGAGGCCATGACCATAGGGAGTGACAAGATGCGGCATTACGAGATCGTTTTCCTGGTCCATCCGGATCAGAGCGAGCAGGTACCCGCCATGATCGAGCGTTACCGCGGCATCATCGCCGTCGGTGGCGGCGCGGTGCATCGTCTCGAGGATTGGGGGCGGCGCCAGCTGGAATTCCCGATCGCGAAGATGCACAAGGCGCACTTTGTGCTGATGAACATCGAGTGCGATGCCAAGGCCCTCGAAGAGCTGACCGGAGCCTTCCGGTTCAGCGATGCCGTGCTGCGCCACCTGGTCATCAAGATGGACCAGGCGGTCACCGAACCCTCGCCGATGGCCAAGGAGCCGGAGGAGAAGGAGCGTGGTGATCGCGGCGATCGCGGCGATCGCGATCGCGACCAGATGGGCGACGCCATGAGCCTGGACTGAGATCACGGACCGGAGAGCTACCCGATGTCACGCTTTTTCCGACGCAAGAAATACTGCAAGTTCACGGCCGAAGAAACCGTGCAGATCGACTACAAGGATCTGGCGACACTGAAGGCCTACATCACCGAAACCGGCAAGATCGTCCCGAGCCGCATCACCGGCACGCGTTCGTTCTACCAGCGCCAGCTGGCCATCGCGATCAAGCGCGCGCGCTTCCTGGCCCTGCTGCCGTACACGGATCAGCACTGAGTCTGCCGGGCACGGGCCCGCGAGCCTCGATGACCGCGCTGATCCACTGGGTGACCGGCCATCCTGCCCGGGCTTTCCTGGCGGCGGGCCTCGCTTCGCTCGTTGCACTCTTCGCGCTGCCGATGGCCGCGTGGCTGCCGGCTGGCGTCGTCGTGCTTGGATTGCTGGCGGGTGGCCCTGTGCCGGCCGCGGCCGCAGCGCTGGGTGCCGCAGCTGGGCTCTCGTGGGTGTTGCTGCCGGCATTCGGCACCGGCCCGGCGCTGATCATCGTGCTTGCAGTGCTGCTGCCCTCGTATCTTGCGGCGTCGGCGCTTGCCGCGACCCGCAGTCTCAGCTTCGTGTTCCAGGCGGCGACCATCGGCGCGGGCCTCCTGGTGCTCGCGATCCATGGAATGCTGGGCGATCCGCAGGGCGTGCTGATGCCGCTGATCGCCGAGCTCGAGCCAATGCTCCAGCGCGCCGCGGCGATGTTTTCGCAGTTTGGAATCGAGCGCTCGCCGCAGGAGATCGGTGCGGCCACCGTGCACTTCGCGTGGAGGACACTCGCCTGGATGGTGCTGCTGCACGCGATGCTGGCCCAGTTTGCGGGGCTCTGGGCATTCGGGCAGATGCGCGAGCCTGGCCTGTTCGGGTGCGAATTCCGGCAGTTGAAGCTCGGCCGCGTGGTCGCCTGGATCGCGGTCGCCGCATTCGCCGTGAGTCTCGGCGCACAACTGGCATTCGGACAGTCGTGGCAGCCGGCCGATGACCTGGTATTCGTGCTGGCCGCGGCATTCCTGGTGCAGGCACTCGCGGTCGTGCACGGACTGCGCGAGCTGCAGGTCATCGGCCTGCTGCCGGTCATACTTGCCTACATCGCCGTGGTGCTGCTGCCCATGGCGCTGGTCGGCATCGGTTTCGCGGACACCTGGGTCCGCTTTCGCGAACGCTTCGGGCGCCGGTCCGGTGACGCGGCCCCCTGAGGGCCCATTCCGGCAAGCATCCGACAGATAACGGAGACGGTGTAATCATGGAAGTCATCCTTCTGCAGAAGATCGCCAATCTGGGCGATATCGGCGACCGGGTCCGGGTCAAGCCCGGATTCGGCCGCAATTACCTGCTGCCCGGTGGCAAGGCGACGCTGGCGACGCCGGCGAACATCGCCAAGTTCGAGGCCCGGCGCGCCGAGCTCGAAACCCGGGGCGCCACGGAGCTCGCGGCCGCGAAGACGCGTGCTGCAGCGCTCGAGGGCTTCAAGCTCTCGTTGACCGCGAAAGCCGGCAGCGAAGGAAAGCTGTTCGGATCAATCAGCACGACCGACATCGCCGAGGCCTGTTCGGCGGCCGGCCACAAGATCGAACGCGCGGAAGTGCGCCTGCCGGGCGGTCCGATCCGCACGGTCGGCGAGCATGTCATCACCCTGCATCTGCACAGCGACAGCGACATCGACGTGCCGCTGACAGTCGTCGCGGAGGAGTAATCGCAGGCCACGCCCGGTGCGCCATCCTGCGTGTATGCTCAAGCCATGGTTGCGATGATCCGCCCGGACGAGGTCCGCATGCCGCCGCATTCGGTCGAGGCGGAGCAGGCGGTGCTGGGCGGCCTGATGCTCGATGCTAACGCCTGGGATGCCGTCGCTGACATCGTCACGGCGGGAGACTTCTACCGCCGGGACCACCGGCAGATCTTCGAGGCGATTGCCGAGGTCGCCGAGAGTCGCGGCTGCTGCGATGCGGTAACCGTCTCGGAACACCTCGAGCGCAAGGGCCGGCTCGAGGATATCGGCGGGCTCGCCTATCTGGGCACCATCGCCCGCGACACGCCGAGCGCCGCCAATGTCCGCGCTTATGCCGAAATCATCCGCGAGCGGTCGATCCTGCGTCAGCTCGTGACGGCCGGCGGCGAGATCGCGGCGGCCGCACTCGACGGCAAGGGTCGTTCCGCGAGTGAACTCGTGGACGAGGCCGAGCGGCGGGTCTTCGAGATCGCCGAGCGCGGCAGCCGCGGTAAGTCGGGATTCATCGCGATCAAGGATGTCCTGCCCCAGACCATCGACCGGCTCGACCTGTTGCACCAGACACCGGGCGAGATCCGCGGCGTACCGACTGGATTCAAGCAACTCGACCGCAAGACCACCGGCCTGCAGGCGGGCGACCTGGTCGTGATCGCCGGCCGGCCGTCGATGGGCAAGACAACGCTCGCAGTCAACATCGCCGAGTACGCCGCGATCGCCAAGGGCGTGCCCTCCGCGATATTCTCGATGGAAATGTCGGCCGAGCAACTGACTCTGCGCCTGATCGCGTCGCTGGGCCGCGTCAATCAGACTCATCTGCGCACCGGGAGCTTTACGGAGGAAGACTGGTCGCGCATCCAGGGCGCGATGGCGCAGCTTTCGAACGCTCCGCTGTACGTGGACGAAACACCGGCGCTGACCCCGACCGAAGTGCGCGCACGCGCACGCCGGCTCAAGCGCGAAAAGGGGCTTGGACTGATCATCGTCGACTACCTGCAACTGATGCAGGTGACGGGGACCAAGGAGAACCGGGCCACCGAGATATCCGAGATTTCCCGCAGCCTGAAGGCGCTTGCCAAGGAACTGCAGGTGCCCGTGGTGGCTTTGTCGCAGCTCAATCGCGCGGTCGAGCAACGCACCGACAAGAGACCGGTGATGTCCGACCTGCGCGAGTCCGGCGCGATCGAGCAGGACAGCGACCTGATCCTGTTGATTTACCGCGAAGAAGTGTACGACCCGAATACGACACGCAAGGGCATTGCGGACATCATCATCGCGAAGCAGCGCAACGGCCCGATCGGCGAGGTGCAGCTGACCTTCCTCGGCGAATACACGCAATTCAAAGACCTCGTTGCCGAGTCCTACGGCGAGGGTGTGTTCTGACCCCGGTGATCCGCGCTGTCGTCGACACGGCAGCATTGCGCCACAACCTCTCCCGCGTACGCGAGATCGCGCCCGGCAGTCGCGTGCTTGCCGTGCTGAAGGCGAATGCCTACGGCCACGGCATGGTGACAGCGGCGTCCGCCCTCGCGGGCGCGGACGGGTTTGCGGTCGCACGCCTCGGCGAAGCGATCACACTGCGCGCCGCGGGTCATTCGCATCGCATCGTGCTGCTCGAGGGCGTGCAGGGCGCCGATCAGCTTCGCGAGGCCGCGCAACACGGATTTGATCTGGTCGTGCACCAGCCGGAGCAGATCGCCTTGTTAGAGTCCTGGTGCGGCACGCATTTGTTCCGGATCTGGCTGAAAATAGACACCGGCATGGGCCGGCTGGGCTTCCGGCCCGGCGATTTGCCCGCGGCGCTCCAGCGGCTTGCCGACTGCAAGGCCATCCAGCGCCCGGTCGCGCTGATGACGCATCTGGCCGAAGCGGAACTGCGGGACAACGAGCGCACCCGTGCCCAGCTCGAATGTTTCAACCGGGTGACCGGGGGTCTCCCGGGCGAACGCAGCATCGCGAATTCGGCCGGCTTGATCGGCTGGCCCGCGACGCGCGCCGAGTGGGTCAGACCCGGTCTGATGCTGTACGGAATTTCACCATTTGCCGGCTCAACCGGCGTGGATCTCGGCTTGCGCCCCGCAATGACGCTCGAGAGTCGCGTGATCGCGGTCAGGGAGCTGGCGGCGGGTGACCGCGTCGGCTATGGCGGGGTCTGGACCGCGAGGCGTGCGACGCGCATTGCCGTCGTCGCGGCGGGCTATGGCGACGGCTACATGCGCAATACCGCGAGCGGGACACCGGTCCTCGTCAATGCGATGCAGGCACAACTCGCCGGCCGGGTCTCCATGGACATGCTGACGATCGATGTCACGGATCTCCCGCAGGTCGCGATCGGCGACCCGGTCGTGCTCTGGGGGAGCGGCGTGCCCGTGGAGACCGTGGCCGCGGCGGCCGGCACCATTCCCTACGAACTCGTCTGCCGCGTCAGCGCACGCGTGCCCTTCGACGTGCGCTAGCCAGGTCATGCGCATACTGGTCACCGGTTCATCCGGGCGGATCGGCGGTGCGATCAGCGCGCGGCTCTCCCTGCGGCATCAGGTTGTCGGACTGGACCTGCGGCCCGGGCCGCTGACGCCGGTGGTCGGTGACATCTGCGACTCCCGGCTTCTCGCTGCGACTTGCGCCGGTCTCGATGCTGTGGTCCACACGGCCTCCCTGCATGCTCCGGATCTGGAAATGCGTTCTGCCGGGGACTTCCGGCAGACAAATATCGAGGGCACCCGGCGCCTGCTCGCCGCCTGTGGCGAGGCTGGCATCAGCCGCTTCGTCTACACGAGCACGACCTCACTTTACGGCCATGCACTCATGCCAACCGGAAAGGAAGCTGTCTGGGTTACAGAAGAGTTGCAGCCGCAGCCGCGCGACATCTACGACGAGACCAAACTGGCGGCCGAGGAGGCCTGCGCCGAGGCGGCGCGTAATGGCATGACCTGTATCAGCCTTAGAATGTCGCGCTGTTTTCCCGAGCACCCGCGTCTGATTGCGATCTATCGGCTGTATCGCGGTGTCGACGCCGCGGACGTCGCGCAGGCCCATGAGCTGGCGCTGGCGTCCAACCTGTCGGGATTCGAGGTTTTCAATGTCTCGGCCCGTTCGCCGTTCTCGATCACCGATTGCGAGGCACTGCTGCGTGACGCAAAGATAGTCGTTCTGGCGCATCATCCCTGGGCGCTGCCTGAGTTTGCGCGCCGCGGCTGGGGGTTGCCGGTGTCGATCGATCGCGTTTATGTTGTGGACAAGGCGATCGCAGGACTCGGCTACCGGCCGGCGCATGATTTCGAATCGCTGTTCCGCTGAGGAGATTTCCCATGTCGAGCGTCGGATACCACGAGCCGGTCGAGGAGCTGTCGGACGAAACCCGTGACATGCACCGTGCGATCGTCTCGTTGATGGAGGAGCTGGAAGCAATCGACTGGTACAACCAGCGTGCCGATGCCTGCAAGGACCCGGAATTGCGGGCGATCCTCGCTCACAACCGCGACGAGGAAAAAGAACATGCGTCAATGGTCCTGGAGTGGATCAGGCGCCGCGACGCGGTGCTGTCGAAGGAGCTCAAGGAGTTCCTGTTCAGCGAAAAGCCGATCGCCCACGGCTGAACGTCACCGGGAGACCGCGTCATGGCAATACTCTGGCCTGCATTCGCCCTGTTTGCGCTGACGATGCTCGTCGTGTTCCGGCTCGGTGCCTTGCGCTGGCGTGCGGTCGGCCGCCGCCAGGTCGATCCGCGCTTCGCTGTGGGTGCCGTACATACTCGACAGAATCGCGGTGCGCGGTCTCGCAGACACGGTCGGCTATCCGGAGAATCCGAAGCCGATGTCACGCTGGGCCCAACGTCTGCAGGCAGCCCATGGCAATGCGGTCGAGAATCTGGTGGTGTTTGCGACGCTGGTCCTGGTTGCAAACGCGACGGGCACTTCGAATGAAGTGACCGTGCTCGCATGCACCGTGTATTTCTGGGCCAGGCTCGCGCACGCCGTCGTGTATGCGTTCGGCATGCCCTGGCTGCGCACTTTGACATTTGCGGCAGCATTCGCCGGCCAGGCGACACTTGCCTGGCAGCTGCTGGCCGAGGGATCGCGGAGCAGGAAACCTCTGATTTGCTCCCGCATGGGCGCGACCGTAAGCGAGGACCGATGTGTATCGCGATACATGAGCGACGAGCGACGTCGCCAGGGGCGAAAAGCGCCCGGTCCCTGCGGGTTGTGCGCGGGCGGTGGCGTGACTGTGTTGCGCGTCTCGTCCATAGTCCCAGCTATGGGACTTCGGCACGCGCCTTGTCGCACCCCCGCGCGCGCGTA
>JANOSR010000107.1:0-1639 GCA_031415935.1 Steroidobacteraceae bacterium
TCTCGAGTGCATCGCGGGCGAAGGTCGGCGCGAGGTAGTGCAGCTGGCTGCGCCAGACCACCATGCCGCGTGTCGTAGTGACGCGATGGGCCGGCGTCACCGGTAGAGGATCCCCACGATGGCCCGGAACATCCGGCCGTAGGGCGGCATCAGGAATCGCGAGCCGCTCAGGCGGCCGTCGTAGAACACCGGCTTCAGCTTGGAGAAGGTGTCGAAGCCCGCCCGCCCGTGGTAATGGCCCATGCCGCTGGGGCCCACACCGCCGAAGGGCAGGTCTTCCTGCAACACGTGGAAGGCCGTGTTGTTCACCGTGACGCCACCGGAGATGGTTTGCGTCAGGACCTTGTCCAGGGCCGCACCGCGGGCACCGAAGTAATAGAGTGCCAATGGCCTCGGCCTTTCATTCACATAAGCGATCGCATCGTCGATGGAGCCGTAGCTGACGATGGGCAGCAACGGCCCGAAAATCTCCTCCTGCATCACGCGCATGTCGTCGCGGACCCCGGTAACCGCCTGCGGCGTCATGCGGCGGCGCTCCGCATCGGTCGGATCCGGATGCAGCGAGTGCAACGTAGCGCCCTGGGCGCGCGCGTCCTCGACACTTGCGGCAAGACGGCGGAATTGGCGGTCATTGATGATGGACGTGTACTGCGGATTGGTCGCGAGTGTCGGGTAGAACTCCCGGGTCGCGGCCCGGCAGGCATCGAGAAACCGGTCGATGTCCGGTTTCGGCACCAGTACATAGTCCGGTGCGACACAGGTCTGGCCGGCGTTGATCAGCTTGCCGTACATGATGCGGCGCGCGGCCTCGGCGATGTCGAATCCGTCCGCGACGATCACCGGCGACTTGCCGCCAAGCTCGAGTGTCACCGGCGTCAGATTCGCGCTCGCGGCCTTCATCACTTCGCGTCCGATGTGGGTCGAACCCGTGAACAACAGGTGATCGAATGGCAGAGCGGCAAAAGCGCGCGCGACGCCCGCATCGCCATTGACGGCCATGACCTCGTCGGACGCAAAGGTCCCCGCAATCAGCGACTCGAACAGCGTGCCGAAGCGTGGTGTGTGCTCCGACATCTTCAGCATGACGCGATTGCCCGCGGCGAGCGCCGCCGTCAGCGGCGAGACCGCGAGATACAGCGGGTAATTCCACGGCACGATGATGCCGACCGCGCCCAGCGGCTGGCGCATCAGGCGCGCGCTGCCCGGCAGGCTCCACCAGGCAACACTGCGCCGCTCGGTCCGCATCCAGCGGCGCAGGCGCCGGCGTGCATGACCGATGCCGTCGACGCTCGTGAACTGCTCGAAGAGCAAAGTCTCCTGCTGCGCACGAATGCCGAAATCGGCGCTGATCGCGTCACGGATGGCGGCAGCGTTGTCACGCAACATGCGCCGCAACCGGTCGAGCCGGTCGCGTCGCGTTGCAAGCGACGGAAATGGATCAGCGTCGAAAGCGCCGCGCTGCTGTGCGAATGCCTGCGACAATTGGGCCGGATGGGCGGCGAGCCGGGTGGGGTCGTGTGCCGTGGCCATGCAGGGTATTCTAAGCGGATAATCGTATCCCGTGCCGTTGGGGGACAAATGAAGATCGGTTGTCCGAAGGAAATCAAGGTTCATGAGTACCGCGTCGGCCTGGTGCCGG
>JANOSR010000108.1:0-10604 GCA_031415935.1 Steroidobacteraceae bacterium
TGGTTTCGACATCTATGCGGCGGGCCCGCCCGCGATGATCGACGCCGTGCGCGCGGCACTGCCGGCCCAGGGCGCCGACCCCGAGCGGATCTACATCGACTCCTTCGATTACGCGCCTGCCTAGTGCCACGGCGTCTAGGGACGCGGCAGCTAGGGGCGCGGAGCAGATTCGCGCCAGCGGATCAGCGCGCTGGTGAGCGCCGCGTCATCGGACGCATCGGCGAGGATCAGCGGCGAGCCGAGCCCGAGCCGGATCGCCGCGTCAGCCACGCGGCGCGAACCGGTCAACAGTGCCGTCGAATCCATCAGCTCGCGGCAACGCTGCGTGACGATGCCGACCAGAGCCTCCAGCAGTTCCACGCTCGTCGCCGAATAGGCGAGCACGCCGCCCTGGCGCCAGAGCTGTTCCACCTGCCCCTGCACGTCGGCGCCGGGGCGCGCGGGTTCGCGTGTGTAGACTTCGGCGTACTGCACATGTGCGCCGCGCGAAGTCAGCATGTCTCCGAGCAGACCGCGTCCGCCGACGCCGCGCACGATCAGCACACGCTGGCCGCTCATGTGCGCGAGCTGCGGCATTGCGAGCAGCGCCTCACTGTCGGCGCCTTCGGCCGGCATCAGCGACACACGATAGCCGGCCGAATTCAGGGCGGACGCGGTCGGCTGGGCGAGTGCCGCGAGTTTCAGGTCGCGCCGCTGCTCCAGGAGATCCGCACCGAATCGCGCGGCATTGGCGCTAATGAAGATCACGAGGTCGTAGCGATCCGCAGGCCCGATCGCGGCGCGCACCGCCGCGCGGTCCGCGCGCGGCCGGATCATGAGCGCGGGATATCGCACCGGCGTTCCACCCTCGGCCTCGATGAGCTGACACAGGTGTTGCGCCTGATGCTCAGGCCGTGTCACTAGAACACCGATTCCGGTCAGTCTTGCCATTTCAGTGCCCACCGCCCATCGCGAGCGACTTCAGCAATGCATCCGCGCCGGCTGCGAGCAAACGCTCGGCCAGCGCGGTGCCGAGCCTTGCTGCATCACCGGCAGCGCCCGCAATGCGATCTTCAAACACCTTGCTGCCATCCGGCGACCCGACGAGACCGCGCAGGTCGATCCTGTCGCCAGCAAGCATCGCGTAGCCCGCGATCGGTGACTGGCAACTGCCACCAAGCCGCGCGGCGAACGAACGCTCCGCTTCGAGGCAGCGCCGCGTGGCGGCATGCTCGAGCGGCGCCAGCAGCGAGCGGACGCGCGCGTCTGCGCTCTGGCATTCGACGCCGATCACGCCCTGGCCAACAGCCGGCAGCATTCGTTCCGGCGCAAGGCGCTCGCGAATGCGTGTACCCAGCTCCAGGCGATCGAGACCGGCGCTTGCGAGGATGATCGCCGCGAACTCGCCCTGGTCCAGTTTTCGCAGTCGCGTTTCCACATTGCCGCGCAACACCGCGATCTCGAGGTCGGGTCGCGCGCGCTTCAACTGGGATTGCCGGCGCAGGCTCGAGGTGCCGACGCGCGCACCCTGCGGCAGCTCGGCGAATGTCGCATGAAGATTGGAAACGAAGGCATCGCGTGGATCCGCGCGCTCGAGCACGGCTGTTATCGCCATGCCGTCGAGGAGTGCCGCGGGCACGTCTTTCATCGAATGCACGGCGATGTCCGCCTGGCCCGCGCGGATCGCCGCTTCGAGTTCCTTGATGAACAGGCCCTTGCCTCCGGCGCCGGCGAGCGCCCGGTCCACGATGCGGTCGCCTTCGGTTGCCATTGGCAGGAGCCGTACGGCAAGGTCCGAATGGGCGGCCCTCAGGCGCGCGGCGACATGCTCGGCCTGCCACAGGGCAAGCCGGCTGCGCCGCGTCGCAATGCGGATTTCCCCGCTCATGAGGCCATTGTGCCATGCGTCCGGAAGGCCGTAGGATTGGGTCATGAGCAGGATCTGGGTAGCAGGGTGGCTGGTACTGGCGGTGGCGGGGGTTGCTTCGGCCGACGACACCGCGCGGGCATCGGTCGGCGACAATCGCCTGAGTGCAGGCGATGAAGTCACCCTGGACGAATACGTGCCGGGCAATGTCTATCTCGCGGCGGGTCGCGTGAATCTCGATGATCGTGTCGGCGGCAGCGCCTTCGTGACCGGCGGCGAAGTGGACGTCACGGGCTCGGTCGGGCGCAATCTGTACGCGGCCGGCGGCGATCTGCGCATCGAGGGCGAAGTCGAAGGCAACGTGCGCGCGGCCGGTGGCAAGGTCCGCGTTCCGCGCGGCGCCAGACTCCGCAAAAACGTGACGCTCGCCGGCGGCAGCGTCGAGATGGAAGGCGACGTCGGCGAGGACCTGGAGGTCTTCGGCGAATCCATCGTCATCAACGGCATCATCGGCGGCGATCTTCAGATCGCCGGAGAGGACATCCGCATCGGGCCGGACACGCGGGTCGCGGGCCGGCTCGAGTACAAGAGTGGCGGCACATTCGTCATCGACCCGCAGGCGCAGGTCGCACAGGGCATCGAGGAGCTCAACGCCAATGACCAGGGCTGGCTCAAGAAGATCGGTCGCGGAACGACGCGCGTTGGCGGCGCGATGTTTTCGCTCGGCGTCGTATTGCTTGGCGCGCTCCTGATCCTGGGCCTGCCCAGCTTCAGCCGCGAAGCTGCCGCGACGATACGCCGCGAGTGGTGGCAAAGTACCGGTATTGGCTGCGTGATGCTGATCGGCGTGCCATTCGCGATCATCGTGCTGATCTTCACCTTGATCGGCATCCCGCTCGCGCTGATGATGATCTTCGGTTACATCGTGCTGCTGATGCTCGGCTACGTGATTGCGGCGCTATTTGTCGGCGACCTGGCGCTCGAACGCCTTGGCGGAGAACGGATCAAATCGCTGGGCTGGCGCGTGCTGTTCCTGCTGCTCGCGCTGATCGCGCTGTCGATCGTGCGTCAGCTGCCGCTGATTGGCGAGCTCGTGGTAGCCCTGCTGTTCGTGGCCGGGATCGGCGCATTCACGATGAGGAGCTGGAGAGGGGTGAGGCAGAAGGAGGAAGTGGTTTCTGCGTAGCGTCATCGGCGGCGCCCCGAAATGCAGACCCTGTCATGCCAACGGATTTCCACAGCCTGTTCGCTGCGCTTGAGGCTCGCAAGCTCCGCTACGTTGTTGTCGGCGGCCTGGCGCTCGTGTTGCACGGCGTGGACCGACTCACAGCAGACATCGATCTGGCTGTCGATTTGGCGCCGGAGGCCGCTGCCAGCCTGATCGCCACGTTGCTTTCGGCCGGCTTCCGTCCCGCGGCGCCCGTTAACGCCATGTTGTTCGCGGATCCCGCCGCGCGCGCGGCCTGGCGGCGGGAACGCGGAATGCGGGTATTCAGTCTGTGGGACACAACCGGAACACGCCCGACAATCGACTTGTTTGCGGAGTCCGTGATTCCGTTTGAGGATTTGTGGAGGAACGCCATTACGATTGAGATTGCCCAGAACCTGACAATCCGAGTCGCGTCGATTCCGCACTTGATTCAGCTCAAAGAGATCGCGGGTCGTCCGCAGGACCTCGCGGATATTGAGCGCTTGCGTGCGATCTTATCGCGGAGGACTGATGTATGAGCAAAGTCTCGGACATGCCGCCCCCCTCCTGGGGGTCCTTCGATGACGCCGAAGCATTGCGTCATTGGGCATTCTTGCGGCGCACGCCGGCCGAGCGGCTGGCATGGTTGATCGAGATGCTGGAAATCGCCTATCGGACCGGAGCCATCAAGCCGCCGAATCGCGGTCTGGACGAATTTATCCCCTGAGTTTCCTGGCTACGTCCGCTGCAAGTCTACGGCTGACCGCCAGCGTCCCAGCGCCATTCCTCAGCGTTACGACCTGATGCCCCTCGGCATCTTTTTCCAGTCCCTCGATGTGGGCGAGAGCGACCAGCGAATTGCGGTGCACGCGCACGAAGCTTGCGACGAACTCATCCTCTAAAGCCTTGAGCGGCTCCTCGATCAACTCCTCGCCAGCGGTGTGCCGGAGCGTCGTGTACTTCAGCTCGGCGATGAAGCAGAGGATGTTCTCGACCGGGATGAGCTTCAGCTCATCGCGCGCGCGCACGGCGATGCGGGTGCGCGGTCCGCCGCCGGCTCCGTCAGCGATGCGCGCGAGTTGCGCGCGGGTCGGCTGACGGGCACGGGCGAGCGCTTCCTGGAGTTTTTCCTTCCGCACGGGCTTCAACAGGTAGCCCGCTGCCTGGACCTCGAAGGCCGCGAGCGCGTGCTCGTCGAAAGCGGTCGTGAAGATCACCGCGGGTGGCTCGGGCATCCGCGCCAGGTGTCGCGCGGCCTCGAGGCCATCCATGCCTGGCATGCGGATGTCGAGCAGGATCACCTCGGGACGCAGGGTACCCGCGAGTAGCAGCGCCTGTTCGCCCGATGCCGCTATGCCCGCGAGCTCGGCTTCCGGTACTTCTTCGACAAGATGCGCCAGGCGTTCGCGCGCTAGCGGTTCGTCATCTACCACTAATACACGCAGCTTCATGCGGCGGGCCCGCCGATTGGAAAACGCAGCGTGACGATGAAGCGTTCGGGCCCTTCGACGACTTCGAGATCGGTCTCGCCATGAAACATCAGTGCAAGGCGTTGGCGCACATTGTCGAGGCCGATCTGGTGGCCGCGGCGGCGTGCGACCAGCTTGGGCGCAATCGGGTTTTCGATCGTCAGCACCGCCGTCGAGCCCTCGCGGCGACCGGTCACCCGGATGGTGCCGCCTTTGTCCATCGGTTCGATGCCGTGGTAGACGGCGTTTTCCAACAGGGGTTGCAGGAACAACGCGGGCACCGGCGTATCCATCGGTAGCGCATCCACCTGCCAGTCCACGCGCAGGCGATCGCCGAGTCGCAGCCGTTCGACACGCTCATAGGCACGTGCAATCTCGATCTCGCTGCCGAGCGGGATGCGCTCACGATGCTCGCGCAACGACGCCCGGAAAAGATCCGAGAGATCTGCGATCGCCTGCTCGGCGACGCGCGGATCGGTGCGCGTCAGCGAGGCGATGGTATTCATGCTGTTGAACAGGAAATGCGGACGGATACGCGCCTGCAATGCGCGCACGCGGCTCTGCGCCTCGGCTTCGACATTGCGCCGCCATTGCTGCGAGACGTAAAAATACCGGAGCGCGAGTCCTCCGGCGATCGTGCAGACCGCGAGATTTCGCAGCAGGAACCCGATGTGATCGGCGCCGAGCGGGTCCCGGTTGACACCGAGCAGGCGGCTCGCGGAGGCCGAGAGCCACCAGGCGCCCTCGGTGACGACCGCCGTGACGCCAAGCATCAGCAGTAGCGCCAACAATGAGCCGCGCAGCACGTCGAGCCTAGATAGGGCGCCGCGAGCGGCACAGAGCGCAGCGGCCGTGCCGAGCCCGGCCCACAGCAGGAAAAGTGAAGTGCGGGCGAGGTCGGTCCAGAACTGCTCGGAGATGCCAATACGCGCGAGCGTCAGGAAGAGCGCCACCAGTTCCGCGATCAGGACAACGGCGAGCACGCTTTGCGCCGCGCAGAAATCGGGTAGGTAAAAGCCCGGGCGTTCGCGAGGGGTGGCGCTCATCGGCTCATTCCCCGGCCGCGAACAGCGGCGTCTTCAGCCGGAAGATCGTCGAGATGTCCTCATCGCCGTGCCCGGCCTCGAGCAGGCGCCTGTAGTCGGCGAGCGTGCTCTCGACGACGGGAAGCGTCGCGCCGTGCCGCGCGGCCATGTCGCGGCAGATGCGCAGGTCCTTGTCGTGCAGCCGCACGCGAAAACCGGCCGGGTACTCGCCGCGCGCCATGAATGGCGCCCGGTGCACGAAATACCAGCTCGACCCCGCGCCCTTGCCGAGTACCTCGATCACCTGCTCGAGCGGCAGGCCCTCGGCCTGCGCGAATGCCATCGCCTCGGCCACGACCTGGATGACGCCCGCACAGAGAATCTGGTTGGTCGCTTTTGTTGCCTGGCCGGCGCCGGTCGGACCGAGCAGTGCGACGGTCTTGCCGAGGGCGGCAAGCACCGGCCGCGCGCGTTCGAAGATCGCAGTCTCTCCCCCACACATGATGGCGAGGGTCGCATTCTTCGCACCTTCGACGCCGCCGCTGACAGGGCAATCGAGCAAGGCCGCGCCCACGGTTGCAAGACGCGCGGCGGCCTTGCGTGCCGTATCCGCGGCGACCGTCGAGCAGTCGATCACGATCGTTCCCTTGCGCAGGCCGGGCAGCAGCGCTTCGACGACCGAAAGCAGGTCGTCATCCGCCGAAACGCAGGTGAAGATGAATTCGGAGTCGGCGGCGAGTGCGGCGGGTGAATCGAAAGCCCGACAGCCGGTTTCGGATGCGAGCGCTTCGGACTTGGAGGTGGTGCGGTTCCAAACGCCGGTGAGCAACCCGGCGCGACGCAGATTGCGGGCCATGTGCCGGCCCATGGCGCCCAGACCGATGAATCCCACGTTCATGGCGGGCCCCATTGTGCCCGATCGCGGCGTGCCGCCGCTTTTTTCAGGCTAGCTGCAGTATTCGTCGACGGACTGCTTGGCGCGGACCCGGGCTTCGGTCAGCTGCTGATCCGTCAGGTATTCACGCTTGCCGTCCGAAGTCTCTCGGAACAGGCGCCGCGACTCGACGTAGCGCTGGTAGCGCTCCTGGGCTTCCTTGCACTGCTTGCCCTTCGCATTGGAGACATCGGCATTCACCGCGGCCATCGCCTCGCGATCGATCGCCGGCTCGGCGGGTTCGTTGCCGGAAGGCTGGGTCGTGGGCTCGTCGCCGCTCTCGCCTTGATCGCCTCCTGCCTCTTCATCCAGGACGCCGGACTCCTGCGTGAAGATGCCCAGGAGCTTGGCGTCGGCCTGGGTCGGGGGCAGGTCCGTGTAATGGATCTGGCCGCGCGAGTCCGACCACTTATAGACGGTGTCCGCTGCGGCGACGACCGTGAGGCCCGCCATCAGCAATGCCACCAGGAATTTCTGCAACATGTTGACCTCCAGGCCGCGGCGCCGATCCGTCACAGCGCCTTCTCATCGAGCTCGCCGGTGCGGATACGCACCACGCTGCCGAGTCCCGTCACGAAAATCTTGCCATCGCCGATCTTGCCGGTCCGGGCGGAGGCCGCGATCGCATCGATCACCGCGTCCACGCGCTCATCCTCGACCGCGATCTCGATCCGCACCTTGGGGAGGAAATCCACGACATATTCCGCCCCCCGATACAGCTCAGTGTGGCCTTTCTGGCGCCCGAAACCTTTGACCTCCGTCACAGTGACGCCCTGCACCCCGACCTCCGCCAGGGCGGCGCGGACCTCGTCGACCTTATAAGGCTTGATGATGGCGGTAACCATCTTCATGGGCGGGCTCCTGCGGGGGAGTGTAGCGGAGAGCGCAAGGGCACCGGTACGGGTTCGGACCCGCCGGTCGGGAACTGGTTCCCGGGTGGGCTCCCGGGTCTAGCTGTTGTAGGCGCGCTCGTCGTGCAGCGCGAGGTCGAGACCCTCAACCTCCTGCTCACGGGTGACGCGCAGGCCAATGGTCGCATCCAGAAGTTTCAGGATGATGAACGTCACGACCCCGCTGAAAACGAGGGTGAACAGCACGCTCTTGGTCTGCACCCAGACCTGCTGGCCGATCGTGACGCCCTCGGCAAGCCCCACTCCACCCAGGGAACCGGCGCAAACGCCGGTCAGGATTGCGCCCACGATGCCGCCCACCGCGTGTACGCCGAAGACATCCAGCGAATCGTCATAACCGAGCGCGCGCTTGAGGCGCGCTGCCGCGAAGAAACACAGCACGCCCGAGGCGACACCTATCAGAAGCGCGCCCGCCGGCCCCGCCGTCCCCGAAGCGGGGGTGATCGCGACGAGCCCCGCAATCGCGCCCGTGACGATGCCGAGTGCGCTCGGCTTGCCGTGTGCGGCCCATTCCGTTCCCATCCAGGCGAGCGCCGCGGCGGCGGTTGCGATCTGCGTCACCAGCATCGCCATGCCGGCCGTGCCGTTGGCGGCGACAGCACTACCGGCGTTGAAGCCGAGCCATCCGACCCACAGCAGCGAGCCGCCGATGACTGTCAACGGCAGGTTGTGCGGCGGCATGGCCGTGGTTGGGTAACCGTTGCGTTTGCCCAGCATGAGCGCCGCCACGAGTCCGGCAATCCCGGCGTTGATATGCACGACCGTGCCGCCCGCGAAATCGAGCACGCCCCAGTCCCACATCAACGCGCCGGCACCGCTCCAGACCATGTGGGTCATCGGCGCATAAACGAATGTGAACCAGAGCGCCGTGAACAACAGCAGCGCCGAGAACTTCATGCGCTCGGCAAAGGCGCCGACGATCAGTGCCGGCGTGATGATCGCAAAGGTGAGCTGGAAAGTGGCGAATACGGATTCCGGGATGGTCGCAACCAGCGAATCCACGGTGATGCCCGACATGAAAGCCTTGCCGAGGCCGCCGACGAAGGAATGCAGGTTGACCGCGCCCCCGGTCATGCCCGTCGTGTCGAAGGCGAGACTGTAGCCGTAGATCATCCACAACACGGACACGAGCGCCGTGATCGCAAAGCACTGCATCAACACCGAGAGCACGTTCTTGACGCGCACCATGCCCGCGTAGAAAAGGGCGAGCCCCGGGATGGTCATCAGGAGCACGAGCGCGGTCGCCGTGATCATCCACGCGGTGTCGCCACTGTCTGCCATGCGTTCCTCCAGGGCCGGCGCGATAAATGCCGGCACGGGGCAGATTCAAGGAGGCCGCCCGCGGCCGGATCCGGGTAGCGTCTCTGGCTGGATTGCAGAATCCGTGCCAGTCATGGGTCGCTTTAAAATCAATGAGTTAGACACCAGCGGTCGATGCTTTGGAGGCGCCGCTGCACCGTCTTGGCGCAGTGCCTGGGTGGCGCCGCCAGTTCGCGGAGCATCGCTTGACGTTGCCGCTCCCGGCCCCGAAGCTTTCGGCAAGCCGGAGCCCGCCCATGACCTTCGATCCGAAATCCCTCGACGATCTCGCCCGCCGCCTGGCCGACGCCGTGCCGCCGGGACTCGCTGCGCTCAAGAACGACCTCGAACAGAACTTCAAGGCCGTGCTCCAGAGCGGACTCACCAAGCTCGATCTCGTGACGCGTCAGGAATTCGACATCCAGTCCGGCGTGCTGCGCAGAAGCCGCGAGCGGCTCGAGGAACTCGAGGCGCGCATCGCCGCGCTCGAAGGCAAAGCCAAGAAATAGCGAAACCGCGCGGGGCGCTGTGAGCCTCGCGACCGTCCTCACGCGAGCGCAGTTCGGGCTCGATGCGCCGCTGGTGCGCGTCGAAGTACATTGCGGCGTCGGCCTGCCGCAGCTCTCCGTGGTCGGGCTCGCCGAAGTCGCTGTTCGCGAAAGCCGCGACCGCGTGCGCGCGGCGCTCGCGCATTGCGGCTACGACTTCCCGGCCGGGCGCATCACCGTCAATCTGGCGCCTGCGGATCTGCCCAAGGAAGGCGGGCGCTTCGATCTCGCGATCGCGCTCGGGATACTCGCGGCTTCCGAACAGCAGCCTTTCGGCACGCTCGAAGGCACTGAGTTTTATGGTGAACTTTCGCTTTCAGGCGAATTGCGTCCGGTGCGCGGGGCGCTGGCCGCAGCGGTGCACGCGGTGCGCGACAGCCGAAGGCTGGTTGTGCCCTTGCTGAATGCGGACGAGGCGCGCGTTGCGCGCGGCGCGTCGGTTGCGGGTGCCCTGAATCTCACCACCGTCTGCAATGGACTGCGCGGCGGTGCGGGGCTCGATTTCTCCTGCGGCGGCGCATTGCCGGATTGTGCGCAGGCGGCGCCCGATCTTGCGGAAGTGCGCGGCCAGGCCGCAGCCAGGCGCGCGCTCGAGGTCGCGGCCGCCGGCGGCCACAGCCTCCTGATGATCGGTCCGCCAGGCTCCGGCAAGAGCATGCTTGCGCAGCGATTACCAGGCCTGCTGCCCGCGCTCGATGACCGTGAAGCGCTCGAATGCGCGATGCTGCATTCGCTGGGCCGCGACCTGCCACCGGTGGCGGAATGGCGGCGCCGGCCATTTCGCGCGCCGCATCACTTGGCCTCAGCCGCTGCGGTCATCGGCGGCGGCGGACGGCTCAATCCGGGCGAGATCTCACTAGCGCATCACGGCGTTCTGTTTCTCGACGAGCTGCCCGAATTCCACCGCGACGTGCTCGAGGCGCTGCGGGAGCCGCTCGAGACCGGCAGCGTCAGCGTGGCGCGCGCAGCCTATCGCGGCCATTTTCCGGCACGATTTCAGCTGATCGCCGCGATGAATCCCTGCCCCTGCGGCTACGCAGGCGATCCCAATGGCCGTTGCCGCTGCACGCCGCAGCAGATCCGCCGGTATCTGGGAAAGCTTTCAGGGCCGTTGCTCGATCGCGTGGACATGCATGTGGAAGTACCGCGGCTGCCGTACGAAGTGTTGCGCTCGACCGCGCAGCCGCCGGAGGGCAGCGTGGCGGTCGCCGCTCGCGTCGCGAAGGCGCGCGAGCGACAGGGCCAGCGCGGCGCTCTCAATGCAAGGCTCGATGCTGCGGCACTGCAGCGTGCCTGCGCACTCGGCATCCGCGAACACGGCCTGCTGGAGGTCGCCTCGCGGCGGCTCGGGCTATCGGCGCGCGCCTGCCATCGCGTGCAGCG
>JANOSR010000109.1:0-2807 GCA_031415935.1 Steroidobacteraceae bacterium
GCACGCGAGCAGGGCCTCGACCTGCCATCCGTTGACTGACATGACAGCAATCACGGTGAAGCCGGGCTCGATGTCTCTGGCGGAACTTCGCCGCCTGGCGCGCGGAAATGATCAGGTTTCGCTCGCCGAGGGCTGGCGCAAGGGTGTGGAGCAATCGCTTGCCGCGGTGGCCAGGCGCCTGGCCGTCGGCGAGGCGCTCTACGGCATCAATACGGGTTTCGGCAAGCTCGCGAAGACGCGTATCCCGGCGGATGAACTCGCGAAACTCCAGCTCTACATCGTGCGCTCGCACGCGGCCGGCGTCGGCACGCCGCTTGCCGACAGCACCGTGCGGCTGGTGCTCGTGCTCAAGGCCGCAAGTCTCGCGCGCGGCTACTCGGGCGTACGCCCGGTCCTCATCGAGCGGCTGCTTCAGCTAACCAACGCGGGAATTCATCCGCTGGTGCCTGGACAGGGCTCGGTCGGCGCATCGGGCGATCTCGCGCCGCTCGCCCATCTTTCGCTCGCGCTGATCGGCGAAGGCCGCGTGCGCGTGGGCGGGCAGGAACTGGACAGCGCGAAGGCATTGGAGGATGCGGGCATCGAGCCGCTGGTGCTCGGTCCCCAGGAGGGTCTCGCGCTCCTGAATGGCACGCAGGTCTCGACGGCGCTGGCGCTCGAGGCCCTGTTCGCGGCGGAAGACCTGCTGGCCGGCTCCATCGTGAGCGGCGCGATGTCGGTGGACGCCGCGCTCGGAAGCCGCGTGCCCTTCGATGCGCGCATCCACGAGGTGCGCGGCCAGCCCGCGCAAATGGCGGTCGCCGCGGCCTTCCGCGGCGTGCTGGGCGAAAGCGAGATCGGTCATTCCCATGAGAATTGCGATCGCGTGCAGGACCCTTATTCGCTGCGTTGTCAGCCGCAGGTCGCGGGTGCCTGCCTGCAGCAGATCGCGGATGCGGCGCGCGTGCTCGGCATCGAGGCGAATGGCGTCTCGGACAATCCGCTGGTGTTCGGCGCCGAAGGCGACGTGCTGTCGGGCGGCAATTTCCACGCCGAGCCGGTCGCATTCGCGGCCGATAATCTCGCGCTCGCCATTGCGGAAATCGGCGCGCTCGCGGAGCGGCGCATCGCGATGCTGATCGACGACAGTCTGAGCCAGCTGCCGCCATTCCTGGTGCGGCAGGGCGGCCTCAATTCCGGTTTTATGATCGCGCAGGTCACGGCCGCGGCGCTTGCCTCAGAGAACAAGTCCATGGCGCATCCGGCGTCAGTGGACAGCCTGCCGACTTCCGCCAATCAGGAGGACCATGTCAGCATGGCGACATTCGCCGCCCGGCGGCTGCACCCGATGGCCGAGAACACCCGCGGCATCATTGCGATCGAATTGCTGGCCGCGGCGCAGGGCATCGATTTCCGCCGCCCGATGAAGACGAGTGCCGCGCTCGAATCCGCGTACGCGCTGCTTCGGAAAAAAGTCGCCTTCTACGATCACGACCGGTATTTCGCGCCGGACATCGAGGCGGCGAAAGCCGTGATCGGCGACGAGCGCCTGCTCGCGCTCGTGCCGGCAGGGCTGGTGCCGAGCCGCTGAGCGGCTAGTTCCCGGGCGGATGTTCCACGAGCCAGCGCATCGCGCGCTCCACGCGCGCGCGGCCGGCACGTTATAGTGCGGACTTTGCAGTGCAACAAGCGAGCGCGCGGTGGCGATGAGTCGGGTGGGCCTGATTGGCTGGCGCGGCATGGTGGGTTCCGTGCTCGTCGAGCGCATGCGCGCCGAGGGCGATTTCGCGCTGATCGAGCCGCGATTTTTTTCGACCACGCAAGCGGGTGCCGTGGCTCCGGATATCGGCCTCGCGCCGGCGCCGGTCGGTGACGCGAATGATCTCGCCGCTCTGAGTGCCTGCGAAATCCTGATCTCCTGCCAGGGCGGCGATTACACCGAGGCGATCCATCCGAAGCTTCGCGCCACCGGCTGGAGTGGCCACTGGATCGACGCGGCGTCGGCGCTGCGCATGAAGGACTCTTCGGTGATCATCCTCGATCCGGTCAACCGGCCGGTAATCGGCGCGGCGCTCGCCGCGGGCCGCCGCGACTGGATCGCCGGCAATTGCACGGTGAGCCTGATGCTGATGGCATTCGGCGGTCTGTTCCGCGCGGGTCTCGTCGAGTGGATGACGACGATGACCTACCAGGCGGCCTCGGGCGCGGGCGCGAAGCAGATGCGCGAGCTGTTGCAGCAGATGGGCCGCTTGCACGGCGCGGCCGCGGAATTGCTGGATGATCCGGCAAGCGCCATCCTCGACATCGATCGTCGTGCGACGGCCGCGCTGCAGGGCGCGATGCCGGTTGAACATCTCGGTCATCCGCTGGCCGGCAGCCTGTTGCCCTGGGTCGATCGCGACCTGGGCAACGGCTACAGCCGCGAGGAATTCAAGGCGGGTGCCGAGGGCAACAAGATTTTGGGTCAATCGGGCGCGCCAGTTCCGATCGACGGGCTCTGCGTGCGCATCGGCGCAATGCGCTGCCACAGCCAGGCCGTGACCATCAAGCTCAGGAAAGCGATATCGATCAGCGAAGTGGAGCAGATTCTTTCGACCGCGCATCCATGGATCCGCATCGTGCCGAATGAACGCGAAGCGTCGCTTGCGCGCCTGACACCGGCTGCGATCACGGGCACGCTCGAAATCGCCGTGGGGCGCATCCGTCATCTGGCGATGGGCGAGGAATACCTGACCGCCTTCACGGTCGGCGACCAGCTCCTGTGGGGCGCCGCCGAACCGCTCAGGCGCATGTTGCGCCTGCTGATCGGGCGCTGATCGCGCCGCATG
>JANOSR010000110.1:0-6290 GCA_031415935.1 Steroidobacteraceae bacterium
GAGCGCCGTCGGGCGCATGGCTTCGGGCGCGATGGCGAGGAGTGCCATGGCGGCCAGGTAGCCGGATGCGCCTGCGTGGCCGACGCTCGTGTACAGGCCGGCGAGCAGGAAAAATGCCGGCAGCAGGATCAGGAGCTGTTCGGAACTCACGGGCCCTTATGTCCGGAAGGCGGACAGTTCGCCTTGCGTGTGCGGTTCCGGGCGTTTGGCACCAATTGCATTACCATGGTAATGTATCGGTGTGATTGTAAAACACTCAAGAGTGACATCGCAGGGGCAGATTTCGGTCCCAGCGGGCGTCCGCGACCGGCTCGGCATCGGCCCTGGTTCGGTACTGGAGTGGGAGGAGCGGGATGGCGAGTTCGTCGTGCGTCGGGCCGGTAGCAACTCCTCGGAGGACATACATGCAGCCCTGTTCAAAGACCGGCGGTCCGGCAAGGCGCAGACCACCGACGTGAAGGCCGGCATACGGAAGTATATCCGGCGCCGGCATGCGGGCAGTTGACACCGATCTGCTGGTGCGCTTGATCGTGAGGGATGACCCGTCGCAGGTCGCGGCAGCGGAGGCATTTGTCGCCAAGGGTGCCTGGATATCCCACTTGGTGCTCGCCGAGACGGTCTGGGTGCTGGACGCTGTCTACCGGCGGTCGGCGGCGCAGATTGCCACGGCGGTCCGAATGCTGCTGGACCATCAGCACCTGAGCCTGCAGGACGCCGGTGTCGTCGAGGCGGCGTTGCTGCATTTCCGGGGCCATTCGGCGCCCGATTTTTCGGACTGCCTGGTCGTCGAAATCGCCCGCAGGGCGGGGCACTTGCCGTTAGGTACGTTCGATCGAAGGCTCGAGCGGTTCCCAGGCGTTCTTCGGCCGCGATGATGGATGGAAATTGGTGGGCGGTACTGGGATCGAACCAGTGACCCCTGCCGTGTGAACGCGACCAAAGGGATCAGCGGGCTAAATCAACTCAATACTGACCCGCCGTCCCACGATTGCCGCGGCGCGCTGCAAGCTCGACAGAGTGATGTCGTTCTTGGGGTCGAGTAAGCGGTCGACTTGCGTGCGGCTGGTTTTCAAGAGTAATGCCATGCGCGCCTTCGAAATTTTCTTTTTCTTCATCGCTGCCGCAAGCTGCCACGCGACCACTTCCTTGATCACCTTAGCTTGAGTTTCCTCGTAAATTCCTTCTTCCTTCAGGAAGTCGTCGAGGCTCGAACCAATATGTTTCTTGCTCATTGCTCAATCTCCTTTTTCCGCTTCCTTGCGAGCTTCAAATCCTCGTCCGGTATCGCGCGCGTTTTCTTGATGAACCCGTGCAATGCGACGAGTTGGTCCTGATGCACACTGAACAGCACCCGCGCGATGCGGTCGCTCGGTAAACTCGACCGCACTTCCCACAGTCCGTTGCCCATCGGTCGGCACAAAGGCATTCCGATAGGCCAACGCCACTGCACACGCATGAGATCAAGGCCGACGCAATGCCGATCTGCGGCGTCCAAGCCCTTCAGCCACTCCCTCACAGGCTCGCCCGCCGCAGCCGTCCGGTAGAAGACGAGTGGGATTCTCTGCTGTTCTTTCACCGCGTACCTAATAAGATACAATGTACATTATAAGGTGCAGTTTTGCAACGGCTGTTGATCGATCGACAAATGCGTCTTCGTCGAAATCTTTTCAAGAGTAGCTATGGGATAGCGATCTTGGTGTGCACCAAAGCGCGTTCAAAAAGCAGGAGACGACGCTGACTGTCCCACAGTGTCCAAAATTGCTCAAAAAATCATCATTGCCAAAGAAATTGCCAAAGAAATGCAAAGTCGGCGGACTTTCCAGAGCTTTGATTCATAGTCACTTTGAGTTGGTGGGCGGTACTGGGATCGAACCAGTGACCCCTGCCGTGTGAAAGCAAATTCAGTGTTTTTGCCCGTCTGCGGCTGTTCCGTAACCTATTGAATTACCTGTAATCGTGTATCCCAGTGTCTGTCATTGTACATGGTAGACTTTCCGTATGGCATCCGTACGGAACAACTCTGCTGCGAAACGGCAGGGTTCGATCGAGATCCACAAGTCAGGCGTGCGAAGGGCCCTGAGGCCGCGCAGGGAGCCCTATTGGGGGCCGCCGCTCGCCAGGGGTCGCTATGTCGGCTTCCGAAAAATCGCGGACGCAGAGGGCTCCTGGATCGCACGGGCGCGCGAGGAGGATGGCCACCAGCGATACAAGTCTCTCGGCATCGCGACGCCCGCGCTCGACTATGACGCCGCCTGCAAAGAGGCACGGCGCTGGTTCGCAGACCTCGAAGCGGGCGTGTCGGACGAAGCGATTACGGTTGCGCAGGCCTGCCGTGAGTACGTGGACGACCGCCGTCGTGAGAAAGGCGAGGCCTCGGCTCGGGATGCCGAGAGGCGATTCGCGCGCACGGTATACGACACCGAATTGGGGCGCCGACCGCTCTCGAAAGTCCGCACGAATCACATTCTGGCATGGCGCGACAGCCTGCCACTCGCCAAGCCATCCGCGAATCGGACGCTTACCGCCCTGAAAGCCGCACTCAACCTGGCCGTACGACGTCGCCGGGTCTCGGCAATCGCCGCCCGGGAATGGGGCGATGTGAAGCCGTTCCGCGCCGCCGGCAAGCGCCGCGACTTGTTCCTGGACCTCCGGCAGCGGCGCGCGTTGCTTGCGGCTGCGGGCGAGCGTGCGCTGCGGGATCTACTCGAGGCCGCTGTGCTGACCGGCGCCCGCGCGGGCGAGCTCGTCAATGCGACCCGATCGCAGTTCGATGCTCGAACCGGATCCATGACATTCACCGGCAAGACGGGCCCGCGGACAGTGCCGCTCGGGCCGCCAGCGCTCACACTGTTCAAGCGGCTGGCACGCAACAAACTGCCCGCCGCGCGATTGCTGACTCGCGATGACGGCAAGCCCTGGGCGCATTCCGATTGGGACGAGTTGGTACGAGAGGCAGCGGCAAGCGCAAAGGCGCCGAGCGGGACCTGTCTCTACACGCTGCGGTATTCGTTCATCACGCAGGCGCTCACCGACGGCATGGCAACGCTCGACGTCGCGCGCCTGGTCGGCACCTCAATCGGAATGATCGAAAAGCATTACGGCCATCTGGTTGCGAGTGCGGCCAAGGAGCGGCTCGCGCAGGTCCGATTACTTTGAATCGCGCGATCAGCAGCGCCATTCGCGCACGCACTGGCGTCCATCAACTCGCCGCGCCGACGAGCTTGGCCCCTTCAATCCGCGCAGCGAGCCGGTCGAAGGTCATCAATGGCAATTGACCCGCCGAGGCTGCACACCCCAGGTGCAGGCACTCGGCAAAATCGACCCGGCTGCGCCGATAGTAGTGCAGGGCATGCTCGACGGCTGACTCGTCCTGGAACACGAGTTCGCGGGTCTCAAGCAACGACGACAGCGTGTTGAGTACCTGGTCCTTCGGGTACCGGTACCGTGATCGCAGCACCCATTCCAGTTCCAGCACGACCGTCAGCGGCACGAACAGGCTCTCAGCTGTGCGCGCGGCGCGCTGCAGCAATGTCTTGGCTTGCGCGGCCTGTTTGGCATCGTCCGCGGCGAGCAGGCGTACCAGCACATTGGTATCGATATTCGGCACGGCGGCGCTCTACCGGCCTCCGCCAAACCGCATGTCTGCTATCCGGACCTTTCTGGTCGGCTTCGGTACACTGCCCGCGAGGTCAGCAATCGACCGGACCTTGGCCCGCATCACCACAGTTCCATCTGCCAGGCGCGTAAAGACCACCCGGTCTTGCGCTTTGAGTCTCATGGACTTCCGGATGCCGACCGGGATCGTGATCTGGCCCTTGCTGGTAACCGCAGCTTCGCTCATTCCCATCTCCTTACTTTATGGCCTATTGTAAGGCACGGGTACAAGAACCGTCAATGCACCGATGAGTTGGGCGGCCAAAGCCAGCCGCCCTCATTTCACTGGGCCCATCTATATCTATTGCCACGACCCGGCCAAAAGTCTCACCGAAAAGTGAAATATTTCTTCCTCAGCCGCCAGGCCCACTTGCGGCGGGCGGTACGGAGCGGAATCGGTCGACGGTCTCGTTCACCCGGGAGCACATTCCGCGCAGACCTTTGACGAAAACGAAGTATTTCCAGAGGGGAGTTTCACCGATTGCGGTCACTTGGGGTTTTACCCCGTTTCCACGGACGGTTGAGTTAAGACTAACTGGTCTAGTTGGCTCGATGCTACGGCCCGACGTTTGATCGGGTTGTAAAAACACTCGATGTAGTCGAACACATCGGCGCGGGCTACGGATCGCGTGAGGTAGCAGCGGCGATTAACCCGTTCGCGCTTGAGGACACCGAAGAAGCTCTCGGCCGCGGCGTTGTCGGCACAGCTACCGACCGCGCTCATGCTGCAGATCAGGCCATGACCGTGAAGGAAGCGCTGGTACTCTTCACTCGTGAACTGACAGCCGCGATCCGAGTGCAAGATCACCGCGGATCGATGCGGGCGCTGCCACAGGGCCATTAACACCGCTTGCAGCACGAGCTACCGATCCTGACGCGGGCTCATCGACCAACCGATGACGATTCCCGAGCACAGATCGATCACCACTGACAGATACAACCAGCCTTCACCCGTGCGTATGTAAGTGATGTCAGTGACCCACTTGGCGTTCGGTGCGGCGGCCGCAAAGTCCCGATCCGGGTGATTGCGGATACTCGCGGGACGTTCGCCGGAAGGCTTGTGCCGCCAGCGGCGCCGTTGCGGGATCCCGCGCAAGCCGGCCGCGCGCATCAAGCGCGCGACTCGGTTTTTGCTGCAGCGCTGACCCTGGTAGCGCAGCTCGTCGTGCATGCGCGGGCTGCCGAAGACGCCATCGCTATCCGCATGGATCGTGTTGATGCGTTCGAGCAGTGCTCGATTGTCCCGTGCTCGTTGACTCAAGGGTCGCTCGCGCCAATCGTAGTAGCCACTCGGCGAGCCGTTCAAACAGCGGCACATCAGGCGCACCGGGAACGCCTCGCAGCAGCGCTCGATCATGCGGTACCTCATCGCGATTCCTTCGCGAAGAACGCCGCTCCCAGTATTTTGTTTGCGCTGACCTGATAGCACATTGAGCTTGTAGGACCATGAACCCGGGTTTAGTCGGAACGAATTTTGATGTCGCGGCGCTCGTTTCCGTCGTGCGCGCGCTGGCGCAGCGTGACGCGGTCTGGAGGGCCGTGTCGTGCCCCAAGGGAAGCAAAATCCTGGCTCAAGGCGAGGCCAGCCACAGCGTGTTTGTGCTCGAATCGGGTCTTGTCAAATTGATCTACGAGACGCCGGGTGGCGAGGAGTGGATCAAGAGTTTCATCGTCGATTGCGGGATATTCGCATCGACCTGGCCAGTCTCGGCTGATCGGACCAGCCGTTTTGCAGCGCGCTGTCTGGAAGACTCCCGGATCGCGACGCTCCCGGCCACCTGGGTTGAATCCAGGATTGCTGGCGACCCGGAGCTGCAAGCTGCGGTCGCCGAATTCAACAATTGGGTTTTGCGCCGGAAACAGGCGCGCGAAGAGGCTTTGCTTTGTGACACAGCCGAGCAGCGTTACCGGTCGTTTCTGGTCGGGGAAGCTGCCCTTGTCAAGCGGCTGAGCCAGGCAGACATCGCCCGCTACGTTGGGGTGACGCCGGTCGCGTTCAGCCGGATCAAGAAGCGGGTTGGCAGGGGGATGCAAGATGGCGCGACACGATGACGGCGATCTCAATCAAGTCGGGCTTTCTCGGGACCGGCCGCTGGTCGAGGAAGCGCAAGGCCGAAGCACTGCCGCGACTGCTGACGCGCGAATGACCTGCTCCTCGCTGAATTTCGAACAGTGCCCGGTCAAGTGCTGAACCGCCGTCGAGATCGGGCACAAGGTCACTTCGGCGACGGAAGTACCGACCGCAGGATCGCGAGGCCGAGGACGGCGGAGGCGAGGGAACCGAAAAGAACGCCCAGCCGTATCTGCACCATGTAATCGCTGCCCGCCCCTTCGAAGGCGAGTGTGGCGATGAACAGGCTCATGGTGAAACCGATGCCGCATAGCACCGACACGCCGAACATTGCGCCCCAGCCGGTATCCTCCGGTAGCCGCGCGAACCCGAGCCGCACCACGAGCCAGGACGCGAGCAACACGCCGATCGGCTTACCGGCGACCAGGCCCGCCGCGATGCCGAGCGGCACCGGCTCCAGAAACGCGCCAATTCCGACCCCCTCGAGCGACACGCCGGCGTTGGCGAACGCAAACAGCGGCAGGATCGCGAATGCAACCGGCGCGTGCAGATTGTGCTCAAGGCG
>JANOSR010000111.1:0-1553 GCA_031415935.1 Steroidobacteraceae bacterium
ACATAATGCACGAGCTGGCGTTTGAACCGGGAACGCTTGCACCAGAAACTGAAGTCGCGCATCTCGCCACGAATTTCCCGCGCGGACGCCGTGCGCAGGGAGCGCGACACTCGGTGATCGTCGTCGATGCTTCTGCGATCCTGGAACTTCTCCTGATCACACCGACTGGCAGCAAGGTGGCTGCAGGTTTGAGCTCGCCTGGCGAAACACTTCATGCCCCACATCTCCTGGATGTCGAGGTCGCGCAGGTCTTGCGACGCGGCGTATGTAGTGCTCGCCGAAGCGTTGGAGGCGCACCGAATGGACTGCGGAAGATCCGCGGTGACAAATCTCCTGGCCGGGTAGAGGTAGTCCTCCCCTAATTCATCAGCTCGCGACGTCCGATGCCAGTGCATTCATGCGCCCATCCTATAGTCCCACGGATCAATGCAGGCGTCGTACATCGCGCGCTCGATTTTCACCTAGTCCGTACTGTGCGTAACGACGCGCCTTTCCTGAGCTTTTGCTACGCTTTCGTCATCGCACGGAGAGCAGACCCATGATCGACAATGACATCGTCGTCGAGGCCTGGAACACGGTCCTGTTCGACAAATTCGTGCGCTTCAAGCACCTGCTGATCGCGGGTCTCGCCGGGACAGTGACGAGGTGCTCTCGCGGCGCCCGTTCCATCCCGGCGATCGTGTCCTCGATATCGGCTGCGGATTCGGCGACAGCACCCTGAAGATCGCCGGTGGAGTCGGCCCGGCGGGCCAGGCTGTGGGTGTCGATTGCGCCGAGAATTTCGTCCGGGCCGGCGAACAGGAAGCATCGGCGGCTGGAGTCCGTAACGTCACATTTTTCACGGCGGACGTGCAGGTCGACGACTTGCGCGGCCCCTACGATCACGCATTTGCGCGCTTCGGAACGATGTTTTTCATGTTGCCGGGCGCCGCGATGCGAAACATCCGCATGGCGCTGAAACCCGGCGGCGTGTTTACGCAGGTGGTGTGGCGCAAGCGCGAGGACAATCCCTGGCTGCACGATGCCGAATTTCATGTCAGGGAGATGGTGCCGGTGACGGCACACGAAGATACGACCGAAGTCCATTGGCGGGCCCGGCCCGTTCTCGATGTCGGGCCCCGACATGGTCAGCTCAATGATGAAATCCGCGGGATTCACGGGCATCACATTCGAGCGCTTCGATACCGGCATTTGCATCGGCCGGAATCTGGACGATGCCGTGGAATTTGCGATGGCACTCGGACCAGCCGGCGAAATAATCCGCCTCGCGGGTGCGGAAGGCGAAAGGCTCAAGCCGCAGGTGGCTCTTGCGCTACGCGAGACACTGTCGGTCTACGCGCGCGACGACGGTGTCTGGGCCCCGTCAAGCACGTGGTTCATCACGGCACGTAATCCGGGCCGGGACTAATGCGCACGGTTTCCCTGCCGTCAGGCGCGAAGGCCGAGGGCGAGCGCACAGGCCGCGGCTTCGTCCAACTGTTCTCGGGCGTCCTTGGCGGGAGCGCGCCACGTGGGCCCCAGGCATTCATCGAGAACCGTCATCACAGCGGTCC
>JANOSR010000112.1:0-14258 GCA_031415935.1 Steroidobacteraceae bacterium
AGGACGGCGAAAAGACCGTCACGCTGAAAGGCGAACGCATCGCCGAGGAATTCCAGGAACTGGTCGAACGCTACGTTGCGCGTCATTACCCGCGCCGGGAGGGCTGATGGATACGCTGAAGGAACGCAGCTGCCTGCCCTGTGAAGGCGGCATCAAGCCGCTGGATGCGGCGACGGCCGGGGGCATGCTGAAGCAGCTGCATGCGGACTGGCGGCTCGTCGAGGACGGCAAGGCGCTCGCCCGGGACCTGCGCTTCGCGGATTTTTACCGGACCATGAGCTTCGTCAATGCGCTCGCGCATGTCGCGAACACCGAGGATCACCACCCGGACCTCCAGATCGGCTACAACTACTGCCGGATCCGGTATTCGACGCACGCGATCGGCGGGCTGTCCGACAACGACTTCATCTGCGCCGCCAAGGCGGATGCCCTCGTCTAGTTCAGGGATCGATGCCGCGCATCGACGCGTCATCTTTGCGTCGTCGCTCGGCACCGTGTTCGAGTGGTACGATTTCTACCTCTACGGCACGCTCGCGGTGTTCTTCAGCGCGCTTTTCTTCCCGCCGGGCAACGACACGGCGGCTTTCCTCGCGAGTCTCGCGACCTTTGGCGCCGGCTTCGCGGTCCGCCCATTGGGCGCGCTGTTGTTCGGACGCATCGGCGACCTGATCGGCCGCAAGTACACCTTCCTGATCACGATCGTCGTCATGGGCCTCGCGACCGCGCTGGTCGGCGTGTTGCCGACTTACGCCCAGATCGGCATCTGGGCGCCGATCCTGCTGGTTTCGCTGCGCCTGGCGCAGGGTCTCGCGCTCGGTGGCGAGTACGGCGGCGCCGCGACCTACGTCGCTGAGCATGCGCCGCAGGGCCAGCGCGGCTATTACACGAGCTGGATCCAGACCACGGCGACACTCGGGTTCTTCCTGTCGCTCGCCGTCATCCTCGCCTGCCGCCTGGGCTTCGGCGAGGAGACGTTCCGTGCCTGGGGCTGGCGCATTCCCTTCCTGCTCTCGGTCGTGCTGCTCGGCATCTCGGTCTACATCCGGCTTAAGCTCCAGGAATCCCCGCTGTTCGTCGAGATGAAATCGGCTGGCAGGCTGTCGCGCGCGCCATTGACCGAAAGCTTCGGCCAGTGGCACAACGGGCGGATCGTGCTGCTTGCGCTCTTCGGCGCGACCGCGGGCCAGGGTGTGGTCTGGTACACGGGCCAGTTCTATGCGCTGTTCTTCCTGCAGAACACGCTGAAGCTCGATTTCCAGCTTTCCTACCAGCTGATCGCCATCGCGCTCCTGATCGGCACCCCGTTCTTCGTGGTTTTCGGCAGGCTCTCCGACCGCATCGGCCGCAAGCGCATCATGGTCACCGGCTGCCTGCTGGCGGCATTGACCTTCATCCCGATCTTCAAGGGGCTCACGCTGTCCGTGAATCCGGCGCTGGCCGAGTTCGAGGAGCGGGCGGCCATCACCGTGGCCGCGCGGGACTGCCATTTCAACCTGTTCGCCAAGCCCCGTACGTCTTGCGACCAGGCGCGCGATTTCCTGACCAAGGCGGGCCTGAGCTATGCGTCGCTGCCGCAGCAGCGTGGCGAGGTAGTCGTCACGACGATCGCCGGCATCCGCCTGGCGGGCTTCGACGAGGCAAGCTACCGTGCGGCACTCACCGTGAGCGGCTATCCCACGTCCGCCGACCCGGAGCGCATCAACCTGCCGGTCACCGTGCTGCTGCTGACGCTGCTCATGATCTACGTGACGATGGTCTACGGGCCGATCGCGGCCTTTCTCGTGGAGCTTTTCCCGACGCGCATCCGCTATTCGTCGATGAGCCTGCCCTACCACATCGGCAATGGCTGGTTCGGCGGGTTCCTGCCATTCCTGGCCGCAGCGCTGGTAGTCCGCAGCGGCAATATCTACTACGGGCTCTGGTACCCGATCGTCATCGCCGCGATGACGGGCGTCATCGGCCTCTTGTTCCTGCACGAAACCAAGGATGCCGACATCCGCTCATGAGGGCGGGCGGCGCACCGAGGCCGGCACTTCGCCGGCGACGCCCAGCGCACGCCGCATCAGCAGCCGCTTGAGCGGACCGGAGGACTCGACCAGATCCAGGCCCGCTCGGCGCAATCGTGACTGCAGCGCGTCACCGCCATAGAACAGGCGCTTGATGCCGTCCAGGAGTGCGATCGCGGGCAGGGCTTCCGCCTTGCGCCAACGCTCGTAGCGCCTGAGCACGGCCAGCTCGCCCGGATCGTCGCCCGCCTCGAGCGCCGCCCCGATGACATCGACGAGGGCCGCAGCGTCCATGAAGGCCAGATTGATGCCCTGCCCCGCCAATGGGTGGACGGTGTGGGCCGCATCGCCGATCAGGGCGACCCTTGACCCCGCGTAACGTCGCGCGTGCAGGAGCTTGAGCGGAAACGACGCGCGCGCGGTGGTCGCTTCGAGCCGGCCCAGCACGCCCGCCGATGCGGACGTGACGCGTCCGGCAAACTCTTCTTCGCTGCACCGCACGAGATCTTCCGCAAGCGCGAGCGTCGTCGACCAGACGAGCGACACGCGTCGGTCGGCGAGGGGCAGGAGCGCCAGCGGGCCTGTGTCCAGGAAGCGTTGCCAGGCAGTTTCGCGGTGTGAGCGTTCACCGGACAGATGCGTCACGACGGCGCGTTGATCATAGTCCCAGCCCCGCGTCGTGATGCCCGCCTGGGATCGCACGGCTGATTCGCTGCCGTCGGCACCGATGACGAGCGCCGCGCCGTATTCGCGTCCGTCGGTCGTCGTGACGCGGATGGCGTCATCGCCAGTTGTGAGCGTCGCGAACCCGGCGCGCAGCAGCACGACGCCGGCCGCCATCGCGCGTTCCAGCAGTGCCGCCTGGACCGCGCGGTTCTCGACGATGTGGCCGAGATCGGGCTCACCCAGTTCGGCCGCGTCGAAATGCAGCGCCCCAGGCCCGTCCGGTGTCGCGCGCTCCTCCCAGACGACCATGCGCTGGTAGGCCGCGGCGCCGCGCGCGACCACCGCGGGCCAGGCTCCGGTCAGCTCCAGCAGCCGCTGCGACGCCCGCGACAGCGCCGACACGCGCAGATCGAGCGCCTCGCCCGCTGCGGGCGCCGTCACCGGCTTTGGTTCGAGCAGCGCGATGCGAAGCGCCGCGGTCTGCGGATTCGCGGCGAACAGGGCCGCTGCGCCCGCACCCGCCATCGCGCCGCCGACAATCACCAGGTCGAAATCGCGTTTCATGCCCGTACGACGAGTGGCAACCCGCGCACCAGGCGCGGCAGGCGACCGGCCAGACCCATGGTCCGGCGCGCAAATTCGCGCTTGACCGGACCCAGCAGGTCGAACAGCAGCAGACCCGTGGCGCGCGCCGCGCGCAAGGAAGCGAGCGGGTGGCCGAAACCGCGCACCAGGGTGTCGGTGAAACGGATCACGGCCTGCCGGTCCGGTTGCCGCCAGCGCGTGTAGCGCTCGAGCAGCTGCTCCGAGCCAGGATCCGTCGCAGGTCCGTGCTCGGCAATCGCATCCGCCAGGACCTCGGCGAGCGTCGCGACGTCACGCAGACCCAGGTTGAATCCCTGGCCTGCGACCGGATGCAGGCCCTGCGCCGCGTTGCCGATCACCACCGAGCGTGGGGCGGATTGCCGCGCGGAGCGCGTCAACGCGAGTGGATAGGACTGGCGGCGACCGACGCGCGTGAAGCGCCCCAGACGCAGACCGAATGCCTGTTGCAGCTCGCCGATGAATTCCGCATCGGGGAGCGCCAGCGCGCGGGCCGCGGCCTCCGGCGCGAGCGTCCAGACGATAGCGGATCGCCCCTCGGCGATCGGCAGCACGGCGATCGGCCCGGTGGGAGTGAATCGTTCGTAGGCCGTGTAATCGTGGAAGCGTTCGGTATCGACGTGCGCGATGACCGCATGCTGGCCGTATTCCGACACGGTCGCGTCGATGCCGATGGCGCTGCGCACCTGCGACTGCGCGCCGTCCGCCGCAACGACCAGACGTGCCGCGATTTCCTGCCCTTGGTCGGTCACGATCCGCAGCGCATCCTCTCCCGCCGACAGCTCGCGCACTGCGGCCTGGCAAAAAGTGAGACGCGCGATAGCGGCGCAGCGCTCGCGCAGTGCCCGGCCCAACAACCGGTTCTCGATCGTGTAGCCGAGCGCGGCGACGCCCTGCTCCTCGGCGGAAAGGCGCGCGAATCCGAAGGCACCGCGTTCCGACACATGGATTCTGCGGATCGGCGTGGCCTGCCTGGCGACGGCCGGCCACACGCCGACGCCCTCGAGCACGCGCCGACTGCCGCCGGACAGCGCGGTCGTGCGTGCATCAAAACTGGGCTGATCCCCGGCGTCGGGTGCGACCGGCTCGATGACCACGACATCGAGCGGCAGATCCGCAAGCGCGGCCGCGAGTGACAGCCCGACCATCCCACCGCCGGCGATGGCGACGTCGCAACGCGTCGATGCTGATCCGCTCACGATTACCCGCAGGCCTGCTGGCTCAGGCCGCCGCCATCAGGCGCTCGATCTCATCTGGGTCGGTCGGCATCGCCGCGGTCAGCACCTCGGGATCGCCATTCGTCACGACGACATCGTCCTCGATGCGCACGCCGATGCCCCACCACTCGCGGGCCACGCCCTTCGAGCCCGGCGCGATGTAGATACCGGGCTCGACGGTCGTGACCATGCCCGGCTCGAGCAGACGCCACTGCCCGCCGACCTTGTATTCGCCGACGTCATGCACGTCCATGCCAAGCCAGTGCCCGGTCCGATGCATGAAAAAGCGGCGATAGGCGCCTTCCTTGATCAGTTTCGCCGTCTGGCCCTTCAGTAGACCGATCCGGACCAGCCCGCGGGTGATCGCGCGCACCGCGGCGTCATGCGGATCGTTCCAGTGACAGCCCGGCCGGACTTTCGCTATGGCGGCCTTCTGTGCCTCCAGCACGATCTCGTAGACATCGCGCTGCCGGGCCTTGTAGCGGCCGCCGACCGGCAATGTCCGGGTGACGTCCGAGGCGTAGTACTGGTACTCGCAACCCGCGTCGATCAGCAGCAATTCGCCATCCTTCATCTGGCGGTCATTGTCGCGGTAATGCAGCACGCAGGAGTTCGGTCCGCTGCCGACGATCGGATGGTAGGAAATGTCGGCGCGGTTGCGATGGAACTCGTACAGGATCTCCGCCATCACCTCGTATTCCATGCGCCCCGGTGCGGTCGCCGTTAGCGCGCGCCGATGGGCCGCACAGGCGATGCGCGCGGCGCGGCGCATCGCAGCCAGCTCGTCACGGCTCTTGAACAACCGCAGCTCATGCAACGGGTGATCGAGCGCGACGAATTCCTGCGGCGTGTGCGATCCCTGCCTGGCTTGCGAGCGCAGGCGATTGACCCAGCCGATCACGCGCTGGTCGAATTCCGGATGCGTGCCCATCGTGTAGAAGACCCGCGAGCAGCGCTCCAGCAGGCCCGGCAGGATTTCGTCGATGTCCTGGATCGGGAACGCGTCGTCGGCGCCGTGGCTCCTGACCACACCCTCCGGACCGGCACGTGCGCCGTCCCAGACTTCGCGCTCGGGATCGCGCTCGCGCACGAACAGCACGTACTCGCCCTGTGGCCGTCCCGGCAGCAGCACGGCGACCGCCTCCGGCTCCGGGAATCCGGTCAGGTAGTAGAAATCGCTGTCAGGCCGGTAGAAGTACTCGACATCGCCATTGCGGTGCCGGACCGGGGCCGCGGGCAGGATGGCGATCGCGTCCTTGCCCATCATCCGCATCAGCTGGCGCCTGCGCTTTGCAAACTCGTCTTTTTTCATGCCTTGCTCAATGGACAACAGCTTCAGGCCGCGCTTGCCCCGCTCGCAGCACAGCGAGTTCGTCGAATGCGAGTTGCGCACCCGCCCGCAAATACTCGAACAACTCCGTGAATGCCGCCTCGCCGGCGTCGGCGGTCTCCAGCGGATCCAGCCGCGCCCGGGCGATCTCGCTGAAATCCTGCAGCACCTCGCCGACATCGTCCAGTTCCGCGATCCGGCGGTCCGCGCCACCGGCGCCGATGCCGTACAGGAACCCGCCGCTCCAGGCCGCCAGTGCCTCCACCCGTTCGTCCAGCGCTACGTCATCATCCGGAACGAGCGGCGCAAATTCGAAGTCCTGCGACCGCAGCGCCTCGAGCGTCGCCTGGTGGAACTCCTGAAGCATGCGCTGCGACGGGTCATCAATCCGGCCACTCGTGCCGGCTTCGATCAGCTCGGCGATCCATTCGGGCGTCGTGTAGCCTTCGCGCGCGCACAGCGCGCCGCACAGGCAGCCGTGCGCCTCGGCCGCGCCGACCGCGGAGCCAAGGCCGTCGAGGACAGCCTGCAATTGCGCATAGGTCACTTCGCTCAAGGTAGCAGCCAATGGTACTCCGCGGCAGCCGGCGACCCCAGAACAAGCCACGTTGACCCGCCTCGTGACGCGGTTTCATAATGGCCGCATGGAAGACGCGACCACCAAACCCGGACTCGAGCGCGAACTGAAGCGGCTCGAGCGACGCCTCGACGAGCTGGTCGGAGTGGTCGCCCAGCTGAAGGAGGAGAATCGTGCCCTGCGCCAGCGCCAGGATTCCTTGAGCGCCGAACGGGCGACGCTGATGCAGAAGAATGAGCAGGTTCGCGCCCGCGTCGAGGCGATGATTGGACGCCTCAAGGCGATGGAGAGCGGCGCATGACCTCGGACGCCAGCCGGGTCAGCGTGCGGATCCTGGAAAAGGAATATCACGTTGCCTGCCCCGCCGAGGAACGGGCCGCGCTGCTCGATTCGGCCGAGTACCTGAATCGCAAGATGCGCGAGATCCGCGACAGCGGCAAGGTGGTCGGTCTGGACCGTATCGCCGTCATGGCGGCGCTCAACATCACCAACGACCTGCTCCTGTCGCGCGGCCGCGACGAGGGCGCTGAAACGGATCTGGCTGCGCGGCTGAAGACCCTGCGCGAGCGCGTCGAATCGGCGCTGACGCGTGGGCAGCAGCTGGATATTTGAATTGCCGGCGGATCGCGCGCAGCGCGCGATCCGCCACGATTTGGCGCCGCCTGCGGTGTTCGATGTGGGCCTGGGTACTCTCGACCCTAATGTGAAAAACCCAGGAGCGTGGCTCAGCGGCAGCATTGTGCAAGTCCGCCTCGTAGCGGAAAGCCTTAAATGCCGCGGCTTGCTCCACTTGTTGCTCCGGTTCGAGAGCAGCGGTCTGCAACGGCACATGCGGGTGGCGCCTCCTGATTCCACCGATGCCTGAAAGCGATCAAGCCGGCGTGCGCCGGCGTCTGCGCGCCGCGCGGCGCGCGGTCGGCGCCGCGGAGCGGCTCGCCGCCGCGGCCGCCGTCGACGCGACGCTCAGAGGCATGGGGCTGCCGCGACCGCGGTCGCGGATCGCGGTTTACCAGGCGATGGATGGCGAACTGGATCCTGCCGTCGTCGTGCGCCGCGCACTCGCGCTCGGCTGCGAAGTGCACCTGCCCGTCATCACCAGCTGGCGCCGCCGGCGCATGCGTTTCGGGGCTCCGTCGGAGCACGACGCGGCCCGCTGGTTTGATCTCGTGCTGGTGCCGCTGGTCGGCTTCGATGACGACGGCAACCGCCTTGGCATGGGCGCCGGTTTCTACGACCGGCATTTTGCATTCCTGCGTCATCGCATGGCATGGCATCGACCGTTGTTGCTGGGGCTCGGATTCGAGCTTCAGCGCGTGGCAAGGCTCCCCGCCAAGCCACGCGACGTCCCGCTGTGGGGCATCGTGACCGAGTGCGGTGTCCACGGTCGTGCCGCTGCCCGGAATCGCGGAAAACCTGCGGAAAACGGCTCGTGAACTACTGGCTGATGAAGTCCGAGCCCGCCACATTCGGCATCGATCACCTGGCGGTGGCGCCACAGCGCAGCGCTGCCTGGGACGGTGTCCGCAACTACCAGTCCCGCAACATGCTGCGTGACGATTTCCGCCGCGGTGACCGCGCGTTCTTCTATCACTCGAGCTGCGAGCTGACCGGTATCTATGGAACGATGCGGGTCGTGCGTGGCGGTCATCCGGATCCGACCGCGTTTGATCCTCGGCATCGTCAATACGATGCGGGCAGTGATCGCGCCGATCCACGCTGGTACCAGGTGAAGGTTCAGCTGCTCTCCCGGTTCGCGCAGCCCGTCACATTGGAGGCATTGCGCAAGCATGCCGAGGGCCCATTGAGGGACCTGCTCGTGTTGCGTCGTGGCAACCGCCTGTCGATCGCTCCGGTCACCGTCGACGAATGGAATTTCATTCATCGACTCGCCGCGACGCCGCCGGCATGACATTCACGCCGCGCGGGAAAACAAGCTGTTTCGCGTGATGCAGAAAATTTTCACCGTCGCGATCGAGTTGCGGTCTTGATTCGTCGATCGCGAAGCGATCGCACACGATTGCGATGCGACAGAGCGATCACATGTGGTGTGGACGCGCGCGAAGCCCATACCCCTTGCTTGCAATCCCGTCAACCATGTATATACTCCGACCTCGGATTAACCCGACATGGAGATCCATCATGGCGACGAAGAAGAAGGGCAAGAAGAAGGCTGCGAAAAAGAAGTAAGGCTTTCTGCAGTTGGATCGGCGGTTTGTTGATCGATAGATTGCTTGCCGCCGGTTCACTGAATGCAAAAACTGTGCCCGCGAAAGCGGGCACAGTTTTTTGCGGAGGACGCTGATGGACGCCGACGCCAGGAAGAAAGCCGCCGCACTTGCGGCGCTCGAATTCGTAGAGGACGGCATGCTGGTCGGGGTCGGTACCGGTTCGACCGTCAATCACTTCATCGACGCGCTGGCCGAGCGCCGTCACCGCATTTCCGGCGCAGTTTCCTCATCCGATGCCAGCACCCGCCTCCTGCGTGCCGCCGGCATCGAAGTCGTCGAACTCAATGACGCCGGCGACCTGCCCCTGTATGTCGACGGCGCCGACGAGGCGACCCGGCATCTGCACCTGATCAAGGGCGGTGGCGGAGCGCTGACGCGCGAGAAGATCGTCGCGGCTGCCAGCCGTCGCTTCGTCTGCATCATCGACGACTCGAAGCTGGTATCCGTGCTCGGGCGGTTCCCCCTGCCGGTCGAGGTGATCCCGATGGCGCGCTCGCTGGTCGCCCGCAAGCTCGTCGGACTGGGTGGCCAGCCGGTGTATCGCGAGGGATACACGACCGACAACGGCAATGCGATCCTCGACGTGCACAATCTGAAGATCAAGGACCCGGTCGCATTAGAGACGGAAATAAGCCTGCTGGCCGGTGTCGTTTCGGTAGGCCTGTTCGCCAGGCGGGGCGCGGATCTTCTGCTGGTCGCGGGCGCAGACGGCGTGAAGACGCTCAGGCGCTGAAGCCCGCAGTGCTGCCGTCGAACCATCGGTCCTCGTCCCGGTCCCCGCAAACAAAGAGGGCTGGCCCTACAGGCCAGCCCTCTTTGTTTGTTGGCTGGGGGACTAGGATTCGAACCTAGGTTGGCGGAGTCAGAGTCCGCAGTCCTACCGCTAGACGATCCCCCAAATGCGGTTCGTCCGCAGGATACTGACTCAGCGCTTGCTGAACTGTTTCCCGCGGCGGGCCTTTTTCCTGCCGACCTTTTTGCGCTCGACTTCGCGCGCGTCGCGAGTCACGAATCCTGCCGCGCGCAACGGCTTGCGCAGCGTCTCGTCGTATTCAATCAGCGCGCGTGTGATGCCGTGACGGATCGCGCCGGCCTGGCCGGTGACACCGCCACCGCCGACCAGCACATTGACGTCGAACCGGTCGACCATCTGCACGAGCTCCAGCGGCTGGCGGACGATCATCCGGCCGGTCTTGCGCCCGAAGAACTCGTCGAGCGGGCGGCCGTTCACGGTGATCGCGCCCTTGCCCGGCTTCATAAAAACGCGCGCCGCCGAAGTCTTGCGCCGGCCGGTTCCGTAGTTGTCATTCAAAGCCATTGTCTGATCCTGGTCTGTTGCGGGCCCGGGCTCACTTGAGCTCGAGCGATTTCGGCTGTTGCGCCGCGTGCGGGTGCTTCGCGCCCGCGAATACATGCAGCTTCCTGTACATCTGGCGGCCCAGTATCGTCTTCGGCAGCATGCCCTTGACCGCGTACTCAAGCGCCCGTTCCGGGTGCTCGGCGAGCAGCTTGCCGAGAGCAATCGTCTTCAGGTTGCCGAGATAACCCGTGTGCTGCTGGTAGACCTTGTCGCGCAACTTGTTGCCGGTGACCGCAACCTTCTCCGCGTTGATCACGATGATGTAATCGCCGCAGTCGACGTGCGGCGTGTAAATGGGCTTGTGCTTGCCGCGCAGCCGGAATGCGATCGCCGACGCCAGGCGACCCAGGGTCTTGCCGGACGCATCCACCAGGTACCAGTCGCGACTCACGCGCTCTGGCTTTGCGAAAACCGTCTTCATCTTGGGCCCCTGAAAGGGTCTGGTTCGAGAAAGGCCGGCAAGTTTACACAGATGCGCAGGTGTTGCAAAGCCGGGAGGCCCCGGGCGCAAGTCCTTGGCGCGATTAGGGAAGTAATGGCAACGGCGCTATATAATATGCGTCGCATGACCGGCCCCCGCCTGTCGCCGCTCGACCGCCTGCTGGAACTGGCCGATTTGGGACTGCGAGCCAGTTTCGGCCGCCCTCCGGCCACCCGCCCCACACCGGGAACTCCGGCCGCTGCCGGGCCCGCGGACGAGGGCCGCCGACGCCATATTGCCGGGCTGATGCGGGTCAATCACGCCGGAGAAGTCGCGGCACAGGGCCTTTATCACGGCCAGGCTCTGACCGCGCGTTCGGAAACAGTCCGTGCGATTCTGCGCCGGGCGGCTGATGAAGAAGGCGATCATCTGGCCTGGTGCCGCGACCGACTCGACGAACTGGGCTCGCGCACGAGTCTGCTGAATCCGGTCTGGTACGCGGGCTCGGTCGCATTCGGCGCCGTGGCAGGACTTCTCGGGGATCGCGTCAGTCTGGGATTCATGGCCGAGACCGAAAGGCAGGTCGAGGGCCATCTCGAAGGACATCTTGCCAAGCTGCCGGATGACGACCTGCGCAGCCGTGCGATCATCGAGCAGATGAAGTCCGACGAGATCGGACACGGCCTTTCGGCGCAAGAGGCGGGCGGCGAAGAATTACCTGCGCCGGTGCCGCAGTTGATGCGGCTGACCGCCCGGATTATGACCGGCACGGCATACTGGATCTGAGTCAGGCACCGATTATGTCTTGCGGCCCGGGCGGGCCTGTAATACAACGGCGGCCAAGCCTGCTACAGGCACAGAGCCACGGCAACCGCCTCAGGGGAGAATCATGGAAGACGGCGTCAAGCAGCTGACTGACATTCCGGCGATCAACCGTTTCCTGAGCTATTGCCGGGTCCGCACGGTGCCGTCAAAGACCGTGCTGATCCATGCCGGCGATCTGCCGGATGTCCTCTACTACATCATCCGCGGATCGGTCGAGGTGATGATCGAGGACGAGGACGGCAACGAGATGGTTCTCGCTTACCTCAACAAGGGCCAGTTCTTCGGCGAGATGGGCCTGTTCTCGGACAGCCAGCAGCGCAGCGCCTGGGTGCGCACGCGCTCCCAGTGCGAACTCGCGGAGATGACCTATCCGCGCTTCCGCCAGGTTGCCGCGGAGAGCCCCGGTCTCGTATTCGAGCTCTCGACCCAGCTCGCGACGCGCCTCGACCGCACCAATCGCAAGCTCGGCGACCTTGCCTTCGTCGACGTCACCGGGCGCATCGCGCACGCGATCATGGATCTGTGCGGCGAACCGGATGCGATGACCCATCCGCAAGGAATGCAGATCAAGGTCAGCCGCCAGGAACTGTCGCGCCTGGTCGGATGCTCGCGCGAAATGGCGGGCCGGGTGCTCAAGGTGCTCGAGGAACAGGGCATTCTGACCGCGCGCGGCAAGACGATCGTGGTGTTCGGCGCACGGCCCAAGGTCAAGGCGCGGCCCGCGCCGGAATTCGCGAAGGCTGCCGTCGCGGCCGCCAAGTAGCCGGATTCAGGCCTTCCGGGCGATGGCCGCGCGCATCGCGCGGATCGTCGCCGTGTAGTCCCTAGCGCCGAAAATCGCGCTGCCGGCCACGAATGCGTCGGCCCCCGCCCCTGCGATCGCGCCGATGTTGTCGAGCTTGACCCCGCCGTCGATCTCGAGCCGCAATTCGCGGCCGCCGGCGTCGATCCGCTGCCGCGCTTCACGGAGCTTGCCCAGCACCGGCGCGATGAATTGCTGCCCCGCGAATCCGGGATTGACCGACATCAGCAACAGCAGGTCGATCTGTTCCAGTGTGTGGTCGAGCCAGGTCAGCGGCGTGGCCGGATTCAGCACCAGACCCGGCCGGCAGCCCGATTCGCGGATCAGCCGGATCGTGCGATCGACATGCCGGCTCGCCTCGGGGTGAAAGCTGATCCAGGTCGCGCCGGCCTCGGCGAACTCAGGCACCAGCCGGTCCACTGGATCCACCATCAGGTGCACGTCGATCGGGGCCGTCACGCCGTGCTTGCGCAAGGCCTTGCAGACCAGCGGGCCGATCGTCAGGTTCGGCACGTAGTGGTTGTCCATCACGTCCAAGTGGATCCAATCGGCGCCCGCGGCAAGCACGGCATCCACTTCGGCGCCAAGGCGCGCGAAATCCGCGGACAGGATCGAGGGTGCGATGACCGGCGCCAGCATGTTCTTACTTTAGCCTATCGCATGCCGCGCGATTCACGGATGCGCTCATAGGCCGCCTGAATCGCCTGGGTCTTCTGCTTGGCGACTTCGTGCATGGACTCGGGCAGACCGCGCGCCACCAGCTTGTCGGGATGGTTCTGGCTCATCAGGCGACGGTAGCTTCGCTTGACCTCGGCATCGCTGGCGGTCCGCGGCACGTCGAGGACTTCGTAGGCCTCAGCGAGCGCGTCGCGACCGGATGGCCCATAACCATGTGCCGCACCGTAACCCTGAAGGCGCAGCACGGTTTCCAGGTGCGCGAATTCGATGGCACCGATCTCGAGGGCCTGAGCCACGCGCACGAGCGTGGCGCGCGTGGCGCCCTGCATCCCGTCACCCATCAGCGCGGTGCGCATCTGGATCTCGAGGAACATGCGCAACAGGTCGCCGCGGCCGCGGCAGACGCGCAGCAGTTCCGCGAGTGAGGCCGCAGCGTCAAACGCGCTGTCCTTGCCCTGCGTGAAACACGCCATCGCAGCGCGGGTGTCGGCCTCGCCCAGATTGAACTGGCGGAAGACTCTGCGCGCCGCAGCAATGTCCTGTTCCGACACCCGGCCGTCGGATTTCGCGACATGTCCCATGACGTTGAAGGCCGTCCGGAAGAAGGTGGTCCGCACGATCGCGGAATCCACGCGTGGACCTGCCAAACCGCGTGCCATTTGAAGGTCATAGAAATGGCCGAGGATCAGCCCGATCAGTACGCCCAGGGGCCGGCGGCTCAGCATGTACCCCAGCAATGCGCCGACCAGCTTGCCGGTCCAGTTCATCGTGCTTTCCTTGACCGCCTCGTCACCCGGCTGCAAGAATCCGCGCTCCCAAACCGGGCGCGTGCGAGCGCCATGGTATCAAGAGCCCGCTGAGCATGGACGCAAGCCCCCTTTTCGAATCGAAGCTCACCGGCCTGACATTGGTCCATCGCGGCAAGGTGCGGGACAACTATGCGATCGACGATAAGCGCCTCCTGATCGTCGCAACCGATCGCCTGTCCGCCTTCGACGTCGTCATGCCCGATCCGATCCCCGGCAAGGGGCGCGTGCTCACGGCGATCTCCAATTTCTGGTTCGCACGCACCCGGCGCGTCGTCTCCAATCACCTGACCGGCGAATCGCTTTCGCGCTATGTCGGCAATCCCGGGGAACTTGCGATGCTCGAGGGCCGGGCGGTCGTCGTCGAGCGCCTGACGCCATTGCCCGTCGAGGCCGTCGTGCGCGGCTATCTCGCCGGCTCAGGCTGGAAGGATTATCAACAGAACGGAATGATCTGCGGCATCCGGCTGCCCGAAGGACTCGTGCAGGCCGCAAGACTGCCGGAGCCGATATTCACGCCGGCGACCAAGGCGGCGGCCGGCGCGCACGACGAGAATATCGGCTATGACCAGATGGTCGCGATCGTCGGCGCCTCGGCAACCGCCAGGATCCGCGAGCTCGCGCTCGCGCTGTACGCGCATGCGGTCGAGCACGCGCTGGCCCACGGCATCATCATCGCCGACACGAAATTCGAGTTCGGGCTGGACCACAAGAGCCGGGTCGTGCTGATGGATGAGGT
>JANOSR010000113.1:0-3110 GCA_031415935.1 Steroidobacteraceae bacterium
ACCCGGTCGAATCGCGCGGTCGTGCGTTCGGGCGTGTCTCGTCCGGCGCGGAGCACGTACGAAAGGTCGAGACGATCGCCGAATGCCTCGCGGCTGAAATCATTGCCGGGCATCGCGGCGATCAAGCCGATCAGGAAATCGGCGTCGGTCAGGCCGCGTGGCACCAGGCGATCGACCGGCGCAAGGTCCGTTGGATGCCGGCCAAGCAGCCACTCTGATTGTGCAGGCTCGAGCAGTGGCGGCAGCGCCGCGAGGATCTCACGGATCGCTTCCTCATCGTCGCGGTCCAGCACCAGGGCGCCGGGCCAGTGTTGGGTGATCCAGTGCGCAGTCGGCCAGAAAAAGCGATAGGGCGTATCGGTGCCGGCAATGCCGGTGCCTGCCAAGTCGTTGCGATGGCGCCGTAGCTCCGGCCTCTGGCTGAATTCCCGCAGCATCCGGCGTACGCGCCCGCGGACCCGGCGATTGTCTGGATAGGCGTCCTGGAAGCACAGCAGCTCGTGCAGCCGTCGCAACTGACCGGCTGACTCGAGCCGGGCGTCAGCGAGAACCTCCAGCAGGGCAAGCTTGCGCGCGGGCAGCCCTGGGCCGTAACGGCGTGTGATCCGTTCCAACGACCCCAATATGCGTGCAGCCCTTTGACTTGCCACGACTCGATCCTAGCAGGCCAGCTGCGATAGAGTGACTGCCGATGCGCGCCACAACAGTTCTGGTATTCCTGCTCGCGATCTTCGCCTGGGGAAATGCCCGGGCGCAGGCCGTGGTGTCGCTGGACGATGCTGCAGCCGCAAGATTTGCCCGATTGGCGCTCGCCTGCGTGCACCTCGAGTATCCCAACAAGATCGGGCACGTGCTCGGGAGCGACGCGGATGTGCGCCCGCCCAGAGAACTGACACCGGCATTCTTCGGCTGCTTCGACTGGCATTCGGCGGTGCATGGCCACTGGCTGCTGACAAGGCTTGCACGCCTTTATCCGGATTCCGAATTAGCGACGGCCGCGCGCGCTGCCCTCGATGCGAGCTTTACAGAAGCGAACATCGCGGCTGAAGTCGCCTACCTGCGTGGCGCCGGACGCATCTCTTTCGAGCGGCCCTATGGGCTCGCCTGGCTGTTGCAGCTGGTGGCGGAGTTGAGGAACTGGCCGGAACCGGACGCGCAACGCTGGGCGGCCTTGCTGCACCCGTTGGAAGGCGAGGCGGCAGATCGAGTCCGGTCCTGGCTGCCAAAACTCCATTACCCGATCCGGGTCGGCGAACATTCGCAGACTGCCTTCGCCTTCGGGCTGATTCGCGACTGGTCCGTGACGGCCGGCGATGTGGCCATGAAGTCGCTGATCGATGAACGGAGCCGCGCCTATTACCTGGGCGACACGGATTGCCCGCTGCGCTACGAGCCATCCGGCGAGGATTTCCTGTCTCCGTGCCTCGCAGAGGCGGACCTGATGCGTCGCGTGATGTCGCCGACGGAATTCTCCAACTGGCTAAGCAGATTCCTGCCGCAGATTCCGAAGGGTGCGCGCGGCGACTGGCTGCCGCCGGGCATCGTGACGGATCGTGCCGATCCGAAGCTTGCGCATCTGGACGGCCTGAATCTCAGCCGTGCCTGGATGCTCCTGGGAATTGCGTCGGGGCTGCCCGCGGCTGATGCGCGTCGTCCGTCCCTGAAAGCGGCCGCCGACATCCATGCGGCTACCGCATTGCCCGCCGTGACCGGTGAGCATTACGAGGGCGGTCACTGGCTCGGCAGTTTCGCGGTGTACCTGCTGGGCGGCTCCGGCCGAAACACCGGAGCCGCCACACAATAGCCGTTTACTTGAATTCGATGCGGCGGAAGTTCATTTCGCCCCAGAACGAGCGCATTTCTTCGTAGCCCTCAACCAGCTTGTCCTGTTTGTCCTGCGCCAGTTGAGCACGCGTCTCGGCCTGGATCTTCTTGAACAGGTCGGCATTCGGGTCCGACGCCGCGCCACTCGGGAGCTTCATCACGAGCATCATGTTGAAGTCGCGGGTTGCGGTTGTTTCGCTCCGGTAAATGAAGCAATCCACCACCGCGCCGTGCTTCTTGCCGATCTCGCAGCCGGGCGCCCAGGTCTGCTTGAGTCCCTCAAGATAATCGTCAATGCGGTTTGGATTCACGCGCACCATCGTAACGTTCCAGACCTCCTTGCTCGGCGTGTAGTCGGTGTATTCCTCGAAGGCCTGCGCCGAACCGGCCAGCGCCAATGCCGCAGCGGCCGCTGCAATGGAAATTCTCTTCATCGTCAGTCTCCCCTCATTGATGGGTGTAACACCTGATTTATTGATCGCAGCGCAATTATGGACCATGGCTGGGTGCGACGCTCTGCAGATAGTCGACAGCGACGTGCAGCGTGGATTTGAGTCCTACCGCCAGGCCGCTTTCGTCCACGAAGAAGCGATCGGAGTGATTGTCCGGCGCCGTGCGCAGGTCCTGCCCGGGAGGCGTGATGCCGACCCAGAAGTACACGCTCGGCGCCTGACGCGCGTAGTAGGAGAAGTCCTCGGCTATCGTTTGCAGGCCGATCGTCTTGACCGCGTCTTCACCGAGCGCAGCGCGCAGCGACGCGACAACCTTCTGTGTCAGTGCCGCGTCGTTGTCCACCACCGGGTTCGGCGCAGGCATCATTTCGAGGGTAGCCGTTGCTCCGTTGGCCCTGGCCACATGGGTGACCACGCGCTGGATGCGATCGATGACCTCCTGGCGGGAGGCAGGACTGAAGGTCCGCATCGTGCCGAGCATTTCGACGCTGTCCGGAATGATGTTATGGCGCACGCCACCATTGATCGCGCCGATACTCACAACAGCGGGAAGCGCGGTGATGTCAGTCTGCCGGCTGACGATGGTCTGCAGCGAGTTGACGATCTGCGCGGCGGTCACGATCGGGTCGATACCGGCCCACGGCCGTGCGCCATGGCTCTGACGGCCGGTGACGACGATGCGAAAGAAGTCCGATCCTGCCATGAATGGCCCGGGCCGCACGCCGACCGTGCCCGCATGCAGCGTGGAAAACACGTGCAGCCCGAAGATGGCGTCCGGTTTCGCGATCTCGAACAGGCCCTCCTGCATCATCAGCGGTGCGCCACCCTGTTCGC
>JANOSR010000114.1:0-16328 GCA_031415935.1 Steroidobacteraceae bacterium
GGTGACGACCGGTAGTGCCGCCTGCGGCGCGGCCGGCACCGCGCTCTGCACGAATGTCACGAACTGGTCGCTGCTCATGCGCGCACGGACCTGGTCGTGGGCGACCAGCAAGGCGCCCTCCTTCGCCAGGTTCTCATTGCCGCCTGTGTGATCGCCGTGCCAGTGCGTGTTCAGCACGAAGCGCGGGGAGCCGACATTCAGCTCGCGCAGTGCAGCGATGACCGAGGGCGTCATGGGCGCGTACTGGTCGTCGATCAGGAACACACCGTCGGCGCCCGCCGAGACGCCGATATTGCCCCCTAGGCCGATCAGCACGTAGATCCCGGGCACGACCTGCTCGGTGCGGATCGTCGTGTCCGGTGGCGGCAACTGCGCACCAGCCGCAGCTGCCAGCATCGCAAGCCCGATCGCCGTCAGTCGCCGAATCATGGTCCCCTCCCGCTCGGGTCATTCGCTTTCCGCTTGTAGCAGACCAGCCTGCTATCATCAATCTCGTACGGTGGAGACCCGCGAATGACTTTGCGCCACTTCATACCTGGCTTCCTGGCGATCCTGCTGACCGGCACCGGCATCGGCACGGCGTACGCCCAGCCTGCCGAAACTCAGCCTGCGGAGGCTCAGCCCGTAGCAGGCACTGCAGTTCTGGTCGAAATCAAGGACGCCATCGGCCCGGCCACCAAGGATCATTTCCTGCGTGCGCTCGCGCATGCCGAGGAAACCGACGCGCGGCTCCTGGTGCTGCTGCTCGACACGCCCGGCGGGCTGGACGCCTCGATGCGCGACATGATCCAGGGCATCCTCGCCGCCAAAGTGCCGGTCGTCACCTTCGTGGCGCCATCGGGCGCGCGCGCCGCCAGCGCCGGAACTTTCATTATGTACGCCAGCCACATTGCGGCGATGGCGCCCGGCACCAATCTCGGCGCGGCGACCCCGGTGCCGATCGGCGGCTCGCCGCCCGCCGACGACAAGGACAAGGCCAAGGATAAGGACAAGGCCGGCAACAAGGATGCCGAGTCCACGCCGGCGTCCGGCAGCGCCCCAGACCGCAAGGCCGTCAACGACGCAGTCGCCTATATCAGGAGCCTGGCGGATTTGCGCGGCCGCGACGTCGAGTTCGCCGAGGCCGCGGTGCGCGAGGCGGCGAGCCTGCCCGCGCAGCAGGCCCTGGAGCGGGGTGTCATCGATCTCATCGCCGGGGACGTCACGGAACTGCTCGCGGCGCTCGACGGCCGTGAAGTGAAGTTGCCGCATGAAACCCGGACGCTGAAGACCGCTGGGCTCGTGCTCGAGCGCTTCGAGATGGACTGGCGCACGTCGTTGCTCGCGGTGCTGACCAACCCGCTGGTTGCCTATGGGCTGCTGATCATCGGGCTCTACGGGCTGATGTTCGAAGGCTACAACCCGGGCGCGATCGTACCGGGGGTGGTCGGCGCCATCTGCCTGTTGCTGGGCCTCTATGCATTGCAGGTGCTGTCGGTCAACTTCGCCGGCCTCGCGCTGGTGATCCTGGGTGTCGGCATGATGGTCGCGGAGGTTTTCGCGCCGAGTTTCGGTGCGCTGGGCCTCGGCGGCCTGGTTGCCTTCGTGATCGGTTCGATTGTGCTGATGGACACCGACACGCCGGGCCTTGCGCTGAACCGCGGCCTGGTCGGCGGTGTCGCCGCGGTCGCAGGCGCCGCGATGCTCGGCACCATCTGGATGGCGACCCGCGCGCGGCGGCGGCCCGTCTCGACCGGCGCGGAACAGCTGGTCGGAGATGTCGCCGAGGCGACGGGCGACTTCACCGACCACGGCCAGGTGTTGATTTACGGCGAGTTGTGGAATGCCGTCAGCGCGAAACCCGTCGCCAGGGGGCAACGCATGCGCATCGACCGCGTGGACGGGCTGACACTCCACGTTTCGCCCGAGGGATGACAGGAGACAAGCAATGACTATGATTGCCTATAGCGTCGTCGCCGTTTTCGTGCTGGTGCTACTGATCAACGCGATCAAAATCCTGCGCGAGTACGAGCGCGGCGTCATGTTCACGCTCGGCCGCTTCACTGGCACCAAAGGACCCGGCCTGATCATCGTCATCCCGATCATCCAGCAGATGGTCCGTGTCGACCTGCGAACGATCGTGCTGGACGTGCCGAAGCAGGACGTCATCTCGCGCGACAACGTGTCGGTCAAGGTCAATGCGGTCGTTTACTTCCGGATCGTGGACCCGGGCAAGGCCATCATCCAGGTCGCGAATCCGTTCGAGGCGACCAGCCAGCTCGCGCAGACCACGCTGCGCTCGGTGCTGGGCCAGCACGAACTCGACGACATGCTGACAGAGCGCGACCGCCTGAATGCCGACGTGCAGAAGATCCTGGACTCTTCGACCGATGCCTGGGGCATTAAAGTGTCGCATGTCGAGATCAAGCACGTGGACCTCGACGAGACCATGATTCGCGCGATTGCCAAGCAGGCGGAGGCCGAGCGGACGCGGCGCGCCAAGGTGATTCACGCCGAGGGCGAGAAACAGGCGGCGGCGATGCTGGTCGAGGCCGCGAAGCTCCTCGGCGCCGACCCGCGCGCGATCCAGTTGCGCTACATGCAGACGCTGACGGAACTCGGCAATGAACGGAGCAATACGATCGTGTTCCCGATGCCGATCGACCTGTTCACGCCATTCCTGAAGAAGCTCGGCGCGCCCGACTGATCAGCGCGGCCTGGCGTCAGCGTCCCGGAAGGCGGATGCTGACGCGGGCGCCGCCCAGGCGGCTCTCGCCGACCTCCAGGGTCCCGGAATAGGCCGCAGCGATCTCGCGCGCCACCGACAGACCGATGCCCTGACCCGCGACGCTTTCGTCGGCACGCGCGCCACGTTCCAGCACGCGTGATCGCTCGGAGGGCGGGATGCCACGGCCGTCGTCCTCGATGTCGAGCACCAGACCGGGACGGCGCCAGTCGGCCGAAGTCCAGGGCATCGCGCGCACGGCGACCTCGGTTTTGCTGTACTTGCAGGCGTTGTCCATCAGATTGCCGGCCAGCTCGAGAAAATCGCCGGCATCGATCGGATACGCGGTTCCCTGCGCAACCGCAAGGGTCATGCGCGGTGACTTGTCGGTATAGACCTTCGCAAGCGCGCCGCGCAGTTGCGCGAGCGGCTCCTGCACCGCCAGATCGGTCATCGTCGCGCCGGTGCCGCCAAAGACGGCGCGCTTGAGCTGGTGCTGGACGATGTCCTGCATGCGGTCCAGCTGGCGCAAATTTGACTGCCGGTCGGACTGACCGCTTTCAATGAGCCCGCGCAAGGCGGCGAGCGGCGTCTTGAGGCTGTGGGCGAGATTGCCGAGTGTCGTGCGATAGCGTTCCAGCCGCTTGCGCTCGCCGGCCAGCAGCGCGTTCAGATTGCCCGTGACTCCGGCAAGTTCGCGCGGCCAGCCGGAGCCCAGCAGTTCACGCCTCCCGGCCTCGATGTCAGCGATTTCTGTTTCGAGCTGGTGCAGGGGCTTCAGCGCGATTCGCAATGCGACCGCGAGGCCTGCGAGCAGCAGCAAGCCGAGCACGATGGAGCCCGACAGGAGCCAGGCGCGCACGCGAGCGACCTCCTTGTACCAGGGCTCGAGACTTTCGGCGGCGCGAATGATGAAGTCCCTGCTGCTGCCGTCCTCGAGCTCCCAGCGGATGCCAAGCGAGAGGCCCAGCACGCGTGTGCCATCGGCGAGGTTTGCGTACTCGAAATGGCGCGCGCCGGTTGCCGGTGCTGCCGCGAGATTGAGGCCGCTGCCGAGCGCGGACGGCGAGCGCCAGCTGCCGCGGGAACTCACGATTTCCGCATAGAGGCCCGAGCCGGGAGCAGCAAGCCTCGGTTCAGCGAGATTTTCCGGAGCCAGACGGCCTTCGCTGTCGATGTCGGCCGACGAGATCAGTGCAATGACCTGCGCGTCGAGCACATCCTGGCGCGCGCGTAGGCCGAGATCGCGGTACATCGAATCGAGAGCCCAGGCGGCGACGCCGGCCGCGGCCAGCAGCAGCAGGGCCAGCGTGACCAGGAGCCGGGTCTGCAGCGATGGGGATGATCGCGCCACGATCAGACGCGGGCGATACGGTAGCCGCGGCCCCTCAGGGTCTCGATCGGCTGGCGGTCTCCATCAGGGTCGAGTTTGCGGCGCAGCCGTCCGATAAAGACTTCGATCGTGTTGCTGTCGCGCTCGAAGTCCTGCTCATAGAGCTTTTCCGTCAGTTCGGTCTTGGAAACGACCTGGCCGGCACGCAGCATCAGGTATTCCAGCAATCGGTACTCGAATGCGGTCAGTTCGACAGGGGCACCGGCGACCCGCACTTCCTGGCTGCGGTTATCGAGCTCGACCACGCCGCTTTTCAGGAGGGGCTGCGACCAGCCGCCGGAACGGCGAAGCAATGCCTGCACCCGGGCAAGCACCTCTTCGAATCGGAATGGCTTGGTGACGTAGTCGTCGGCGCCGGCGTCGAGCCCGGCAACCTTCTCCTGCCAGCTGTCGCGCGCAGTCAGGATCAGCACCGGGAATGACTTGTCCGCCTTGCGCCAGGCGCGGATCGCGTCAAGACCGGACTTGCCGGGCAGTCCGAGATCCACGACGGCAATATCGACCGGATACTCCTTGCCCGAGAATTCCCCATCGACGCCGTCAGCGGCAAGATCCACGGCAAAGCCCGCCTTGCGAAACTGCTGTGCAAGCGTTTCGCGCAGCGCCGGTTCGTCCTCGACGATCAGGAGGCGCATCCGGGCCTCAGCGTTCCTGGCCCGTTTCCGCGTCAATCCTTACTTCGAAGACGCGGCCATCGGCAGCGAGCAACCGGATCCGGTATTCGATGCGGTCGCCATGCCGCTTTTCCTCGGCGCGCACGACGCGCGCGTCGTAACGACGCTCGGCGCGGGCCACGGCCTCGTCGAGGGAGATGGCGCGATCCGCCATGGCCCGCTCCCCGCCCCGGTCGCGGCCATCGTCACGGTCGCGACCCGAAGCCAAGGCCTGCCCGGACGCCGCGGCGCCGGCCATCAGGGCCAGGCACAGGATCGCCAGCAGTTTCATCCTTAACATCTGCATCGCGCCATTGTAGTAGAAGTTGAAAAACCCGGACCGCTTGCGCGGCCCGGGTCGGGAGCTCAGCCGCGGGTCGGGGTCACGTCGACCCGGATCCGCACCCGGTCACCCGGGTCATACGGCAACCGCGTCGTGTATTCGCGACCGGCGTACTTATAGGTCACCCGGTAGCCGTCAACGCGCTCGTCCCAGCTGTCGCGGTAACGGACTTCACAGCGCTCGACGAGGCGTTCGCGGCCGTAATAGTCGCCCTGGCGGTTGCGCGACGCGTTGTTGCCAATCGCACCACCGATGATCGCGCCAGCGGCGCGCGCCACCTGACGGCCATCGCCACGGCCAATCTGGTTGCCGATGACGCCGCCGATCAGGCCGCCCAGCAAGGTGCTGCCGACGTGACGAGACGAAAGTGGACCATCCGACTCGTAAGCTACTTCGTCCCAGCACTCGCGCACCGGTTCGCTGATGCGTACGCGGCGACGGACCGCCTCCACGTTGACGACACGCGCGTAATCGTAGTCGCCACCGCCGTAACGGTCATCACGGTCGTTGCGGTCGTAACGGCTATCTTCGTCGTGACGGTATCTGCCGCGATCATTATCAGCCAGGGCTCCGGCGGACGCGGCAGCGAGACCGACGGCTAGGCCAGAAATCCAGAGCTTGCGTAACATGGTGCGACTCCTTGCATTGGCACGCTGCCAATCTAGGCCGGAGACCATGAACGCGTCCTGAACGCCCGACGGGCACCTGGACAGGCGGTATTGCTAGGGAATCTCGGCCTTTGCGGCGACCCAGAGCTGATCTAGCACCTCATGGCCGGCAGTGCCCGGATCGATGCCGCGGGCAGCGAGTGCCTGTTCCAGATGGGCGTAACGGCGCTCGAAACGCACATTGGCGCGACGCAATGCCGCTTCCGGATCGATGTCGAGATGCCGCGCGAGATTCACGACGGAGAACAACAGGTCACCGAGTTCCGCCTCCAGGCGGCCGGCATTGCTGCCTTCGTCGATGACCCGGTCGAGTTCGGCCAGTTCTTCGTCGATCTTGGCGCGTGGCCCGTTCGCGTCCGGCCAGTCGAAACCCGCATCGGCGGCCCGCCGGCCGAGCTTGCGGGCGCGGGACAGGGCAGGCAACGCCATCGGAATGCCGGCCAGCGCTCCATTCCCCTGCCCCAGAGCCTTGCGCTCCTCGGCCTTGAGTGTTTCCCAGACCCGAGACTGTTCGGCGGCATCCGCGACGGGAACGCCTCCGAATACATGCGGGTGGCGCCGCGTGAGCTTGTCGCAGATCGCATCGACGACATCGTCGAATGCAAATGCGCCACGCTCGCTCGCGAGTTGCGCGTGGAATGCGACCTGGAACAGCAGATCGCCGAGTTCGTCGCGCAGCGCCTGGAGGTCCCCGCGCTCGATCGCATCGGCGACCTCGTAGGCTTCCTCGAGCGTGTGTGGCGCGATCGACCGAAAGTCCTGTTGCAGGTCCCAGGGACAGCCTGCGACGGGGTCGCGCAGGCGCACCATGATTTCAAGCAATCGGTCAATCGCCATGGAGCGGCGACCCGCCGAGCAATTCCCTGAGCGTCAGCAGCATGCCGGCCGTCGCGCCCCAGATCGTGTGTCCACCCCAGGGAAGGTCCAGCACTTCGAGGTCCTCGCCGCCGATCCGGTGCATGCGGCGCGCATGAGTCGCCGGATCCAGCAGATGGCGCAGCGGTGCCTCGAAGGTGCCGGACACTTCGGTGGGATCGAGCACCAGCTCGAAGCCCGGGCTGACGAGACCGACGACAGGTGTCACGCGATAGCCGCTGATCACGACATGATCCGGCAGGCAGCCGATCACCTCGACGAACTCGCGGCGCAGACCGATTTCTTCCTCGGTCTCGCGCAGCGCCGCCGCGACTGCATTGTGGTCACCGGGCTCCAGTCGGCCACCGGGAAATGAAATCTGGCCCGCGTGATGCTTGAGGTCGCTGGCCCTGTGGGTCAGGAGCACGGTCAGTTCTTCGCCGCGATCGACCAACGGTATCAGCACGGCGGCGCGTGCCGGCTGCAGCGGGAAAAGCGCGCGCAGGCGTTCCATCGCCGAGCGCGAAACCGCGCCGACGCGCAAGTCAGAATCTGCGTATTGACAGCCCGTCAGGCGGCTGCGCAACTCCCGCCTCAGGGCCTCCACCGGCAGCCGGTGCAAGTCGGGTGTCGGTTCATGGATCACGGGTCGCCCTTGGCAGCTCCGCCGCGCGCCAGTCGCGTCGGATCAAGAAGGCGCGCGAGCTTTTCGCGCGGCAGCCCGGTCTCCTCGATCGCGACATCGAGGATTGCGCGGCGCTCGGCGGTTGCGCGGCGCGCGATCGCCGCGGCGCGGTCGTAGCCGATTTCCGGCGTCAGTGCGGTCAAGAGCATCGGATTGCGCGCCAGCGTCTCGGCAAGCGCGCCGGCCTGTACGGTGAGGCCGGAGATTGCGCGGCGCGCGAGCGCGCGCGACGAATCAGCGAGCAGCTCGATGCTCTGCAACAAGCCGTGTGCGATCAACGGCAGCATCACATTGAGCTGGAAGTTGCCGGAGGCGCCGGCCATCGCGACCGCGGCGTCATTGGCCATGACCTGGGTTGCGGCCATCGCGACCGCCTCGGGGATCACGGGATTGACCTTGCCGGGCATGATGCTGGAGCCCGGCTGCAGGGCTGGCAGAGAAATCTCGCCGAGCCCGGCCAGCGGGCCGGAATTCATCCAGCGCAGGTCATTGGCGATTTTCAGGAGCGCAACGGCCGCGCCACGCAGCTGGCCGGAAAGCTCCACGGCCGTGTCCTGCGACGCCAGACTCGCAAAACGGTCCGGCGCGCCGGCAAGTTCGAGCTTGCTTCGCGCCGCAAGGCGCGAGATCGCCTGCGCCGCGAACTGCGGATGGGCGTTGACACCGGTGCCGACCGCTGTCGCGCCCAATGCGAGCCGCTGCAGGCGTGGCGCAACCGCCGCGAGGCGGAGCGCCGCGTCCTCTATCTGCGTCTGCCAGGCGTGCATCTCCTGGCCGATCGTGATGGGCAAGGCATCCATCAGGTGCGTGCGCCCCGGCTTTACGTGATCGCCGACCTGGGCAGACTTGTCGGCGATCGCGCGTGCGAGCTCGGCGAGCGCCGGCAACAGCGTATCGCGCAGCTCGAGCGCTGCCGCGAGGTGGATCGCGGTCGGGATGACGTCGTTGCTGCTCTGGCAACGATTGACATGGTCATTCGGGTGCACGGCGCTGCCGAGCCGGGCGGCCGCCAGGCGGGCGATCACCTCATTGGCATTCATGTTCGTGCTGGTGCCGGAGCCGGACTGCATGATGCCGCCCGGGAACTGGTCGGCATGCTTTCCGGTCGCGATCTCGAGCGCGGCCGCCGCGATCGCCGCGGCGAGCTTCGGCTCGAGTTCGCCGAGTTCGCCATTGGTCTCGGCCGCAGCCCACTTGATCAGGCCGAGGGCGCGGATCAACGGAGCCGGCATGGGCAGGCGGCCGATCTGGAAATTCTCGACTGCGCGCTGGGTCTGGGCGCCCCATAGCGCCGACGCGGCCACGCGGACCTCGCCGAAGCTGTCCTTTTCGATGCGGTCGTTATCGCTCACGGGTAACATATGCATTCTATCATCTGGGCCTGGCGCCATGACCGATCATCGCCTGACCGCATTGTCGCCGCTCGACGGGCGCTATGCCGACAAGTGCGCCGACCTGGCCTCCCTGTTCAGCGAAGCCGCGTTGATCGGTTATCGCGTGCGCGTCGAGGCCTGCTGGTTCCGGCAGCTTGCGTCATCGGGCCACTTCCCGGCACTTGGCCCGTTGCCGGCGCCACTTGCATCCAGACTCGATGCGCTCACCGAAGGCGTGGAGGAATCCGCCGTCCGGCGGGTCAAGGAGCTCGAGCGTGAGACGAATCACGACGTCAAAGCTGTCGAGTACTTCGTCCGCGAACAGCTCACGGCGTCGGGTGCCCTGCCCGCGCAACTCGAATTCGTGCATTTCGCGTGCACGTCCGAGGACATCAATAACCTGAGCTACGCGATGATGCTCGCCGACGCGCGCATTGGCGTGCTGCTGCCGCTGATCGGAGAGGTCGCGGACAGGCTGGCCGGGCTTGCGCACAACTACGCCGCGACGGCGATGCTGTCGCGTACGCATGGCCAACCGGCATCGCCGACGACACTCGGCAAGGAAGCGGCGAACTTCGTCGCGCGTTTTCGCCGCGCGGCCGCTTCACTCGGTCGCGTGGAGCTCATGGGCAAGTTCAACGGTGCGGTCGGCAACTTCAATGCGCACCAGGCCGCGGGCCCGCAGATCGACTGGCGCGCGGAGTCGCGTCGCTTCATTCTGGATCTCGGGCTCGTGCCGAACGAGTACACGACGCAGATCGAGCCGCATGACTGGATCGCGGAGTATTGCGACGCGCTCGCGCGCGCCGACACCGTGCTGATCGACCTGTGCCGGGACTTGTGGGGTTACGTCTCGCTCGGTTACCTCCGGCAGCGGCCAGTCGCCGGCGAGATTGGATCGTCGACGATGCCGCACAAAGTCAATCCGATCGATTTCGAAAACGCCGAGGGCAATGCCGGTCTTGCGAATGCGATGCTGAGGCACTTCGCGGAGAAGTTGCCGGTGTCGCGTTGGCAGCGCGATCTCAGCGACTCGACGGTGCTTCGCAATCTCGGCGTTGCGCTCGGGCACAGCGCCCTGGCATGGCGCTCGGTGTTGCGCGGCCTCGATCGCATCGAGCCGGATAGCGCGCGCATGACGGCGGATCTCGATGCGCACTGGGAAGTGCTCGCAGAGGCGATCCAGACGGTCATGCGCGCCCATGGCGTCGCCGGTGCCTATGAAAGGCTCAAGGAGTTCACGCGCGGGCGCGAGATCGGGGCGGTCGAGCTTCGCGCCTTTGTGGCGAAGCTCGGGTTGCCGGACGACGCGCGGCGAAGGCTCGAATCGCTGACGCCGGCTGCCTACATTGGCCTTGCGGAAGCGCTCGCCAGGGCGGTCTGAGGACGGCTGGAAATGCCTGCCGACCCCATCGAATGCGTGCTGACGACCTGGAGCGCGGACCGTTCGGCACTGCAGAAAATCCGTCGTGAAGTCTTCATCGGCGAGCAAATGTTCGCCGAATCCGACGAATGGGACGACGACGATGCCGTCAGCATTCACGCTCTGGTCACCCTGAACCGTGAACCAGTTGGCACCGGGCGACTTAATCCGGGCGGTAAGATCGGCCGGATCGCGGTAAAAGCCGGACTGCGAGGCCGGGGCATCGGCACCTTGATACTGCGCCAACTGCTCCACGAGGCCTACCGCCGCGGCATTCGCGAGCCATACCTGCACGCGCAAGTGCAGGCCGTGCCCTTCTACGAGAAGCTTGGCTTCCGTATCCAGGGCGATGTGTTCGACGAGGCGGGCGTCTCCCACGTGAGGATGACGAACGCCCTGGAGTGACAGCGGTGCAAACCCAGCGGCAGAGCGTGACCGGCACGCGCTCGATCATCGCGACGCTCGACGAGGTGCGCGGGGCCACGCAGCAGGTCGCCCTGGTCGCGCGCCGGCTGCTGACCATGTACACGCAGGATCTCGAGCCGTCGGTCTATGACCAGCCGCAGTTCCTCGAGACCGTCAAGAAGCTGGTGCTTTCGAGGAGCTATGCGAAGGTCCGGGTGCTGCTCGCAGACCCCGCACGCGTCGTCTATGAAGGCAGCAAGTTCGTGCACCTCGCGCGCCGCATCACGAGTCACATCGAGATCCGGCACGTCAAGTCCGATCATCGCGACAACCAGGCTGCATTCCTGATCGCCGACGACCGCGCGCTGGTCTACCGCCTGCAGGCTTCGCGTTGGGAAGGCATCGTCGAGATGAACGATGCCGCCGTTGCCCGGCGCTATCTCAACTATTTCGACGAGATCTGGATCGCCAGCGAACCGGAAGCCGAGACGCGCCAGCAACATCTCTAGAGCGGCGGATGCTGACCCGTCTGGTCAGCCCTTATAATCGCCGCATGGCGCTGAAACCCGATGTCACCGTAGCCGCCATCGTCGAACGCGACGGGCGATTCCTGGTCGTCCAGGAACGCGCCGCGCGCCGCATCGTGCTGAATCAGCCTGCTGGACATCTCGAGGACGGGGAATCGCTGCTGCAAGCGGTGGTCCGCGAGACCTTCGAGGAAACCGGCTATCCGTTCGTGCCGCAGGCGGTGACGGGCCTGTACCTGTGGCGCGGCTCCGGTGAACGCACATTTCTGCGGGTCGCGTTTTCCGGCAGTGTCGGCGATCGCGTCAATGGCGCGCCGCTCGATCGCGCAATCATCCGCACGGCCTGGATCAGCCGCGAGCAGCTTCGTGAGCGCGAGGCGGAATTGCGAAGCCCGCTGGTGCTCCTGTGCATCGACGACTATCTGCGCGGCACGCGATACCCGCTCGAACTCCTCAATCACGTTCTGCCGGCATCGCCGCCGGCGGCGGGCAACTGACGCCCATGACCCGCTACATCGTCGCGATGTCAGGCGGCGTCGATTCCGCGGTCGCGGCATCGCTGCTGCAGGATGCCGGCCACGACGTCCAGGGCCTGTTCATGGCGAACTGGGAGGACGACGGTGACGGCTATTGCACGACCGCCGCCGATTTCCAGGACGCGCGCCACAGTTGTGCGGAGCTCGGCATCCCGCTGCATCGCGTCAGTTTCGCCGCGGAGTATCGGGAGCGCGTCTTCGCGCATTTCCTGGCTGAGTTGCGCGCGGGCCGAACCCCGAATCCCGACGTGCTCTGCAACCGCGAGATCAAGTTCGGCCTCTGCCTGGCCTATGCGCGGCGCCTGGGCGCGGAGCGATTCGCGACCGGCCATTACGCGCGCATCGGCAGCGGTGGGCGCCTGCTGCGCGGCGTCGATGCCGAGAAAGACCAGAGCTACTTCCTGCACATGCTTTCCTGCACGGAACTTGCCGGCTGCGACTTCCCCGTAGGCGCGCTCTGCAAGCGGGAAGTGCGCGCGATCGCCCGCGAGCGCGGCTTGCCGGTATTCGACAAGCGCGACTCCACCGGCATCTGCTTCATCGGTGAGCGTCCCTTCGGCGAGTTCCTGGAGTCCTGGCTGCCGGGCAAGCCGGGTCCGATCGAGACGCCCGACGGCCTGGTCATCGGCGAGCATCAGGGCCTTGCGCGCTATACGCTCGGGCAGCGCAGCGGCCTGGGTATCGGCGGACTGAAGGACCGCATGGCGGCCCCATGGTTCGTCGCGGGCAAGGACCTTGCGCGCAACGCGCTCATCGTCGTGCAGGGCCGGGACCATCCGGCGCTCCATTGCCTGGGCCTGCGCGCCGGCAGCTTGCACTGGATCAGCGGCCAGCCACCTGCGCCGGCATTCGAGTGCACGGCCAAACTTCGATATCGCCAGCCGGATCTGCGCTGCGCGGTCAACTTGTCCGCGGCTGGCGCCGACGTTCGATTTGCGGATCCGCAGGCAGGGGCAGTCCCGGGCCAGTACGCCGTGTTCTACCGCGATCAGGAATGCCTGGGTGGCGGGGTGATCGACTCGCTTATAATCAGCCCGGAGGAATCATGCAGGACAGCTTCAAGGCGCACCGCAAGCTCACCGTCGGTGACCGCAGTTTCGAGTACTTCAGCCTGGACTCGCTCGCGGAATACCCCGTCGGGCGGCTGCCCTATTCGCTGAAGATCCTGCTCGAAAACCTGCTGCGTCACGAAGACGGCACGACGGTCACGCGCGAGGACATCATCGCCCTCGCGAGTGCTGACCCCCGAAAGCTGCCGGCCCGCGAGATCGCATTCACACCCGCCCGGGTGATCATGCAGGACTTCACCGGTGTGCCCGCGGTCGTCGATCTCGCCGCGATGCGCGACGCGATGGCGGCGCTCGGCGGCGATCCGGGCAGGATCAATCCGCTGATTCCCGCTGAGCTCGTCATCGATCATTCCGTCATGGTCGACCATTACGGCACCGCCAATGCGCTCAATCTCAATGCCCTGCTGGAGTTCCAGCGCAACAAGGAACGCTACACCTTCCTGCGCTGGGGCCAGTCTGCGTTCGACAATTTTTCCGTGGTGCCACCTGACACCGGCATCGTGCATCAGGTCAATCTCGAATTCCTGGCGCGAGTCGTGTTCGTCAACGAGCGCGGACTCGCCTACCCGGATACCGTCGTCGGCACCGACTCGCACACGACGATGATCAATGGTGTCGGCGTCCTGGGCTGGGGCGTTGGTGGCATCGAGGCCGAGGCGGCGATGCTCGGGCAGCCCTCGACGATGCTGATCCCCGAAGTCATCGGCATGAAGCTGACCGGGCGGCTGCCGGAGGGCTCGACGGCGACCGATCTGGTGCTGACGGTGACCGAGCAGCTGCGCAAGCGTGGTGTCGTCGAGAAATTCGTCGAGTTCTTTGGCGACGGGCTCGCCCAGCTGCCGCTGGCCGATCGCGCGACGATTGCGAACATGGCCCCGGAGTATGGAGCGACCTGTGGGATCTTCCCGATCGACGAGGAGACGCTCACCTACCTGCGCCTGACCGGACGTGCCGAGAGCCAGATCGCGCTGGTGCGCGAGTATGCGATGGCGCAGGGCATGTGGCGCAAGGATGGCGCGCCCGACGCCCTTTACACCGATGTATTGCACCTCGACCTGTCGACGGTGCAACCATCCCTGGCCGGTCCGAAACGGCCACAGGACCGTGTGCTGTTGAGCGACATGCAGAAGGCATTCCGCTCCGCCTTCGACAAGGACCAGGACAAGTGGACTTCGCGCGGTCCCGCGCAGGTCAGCGACGCGGGCCGGGATTTCGAACTGAAGGACGGCGCGGTCGTCATCGCCGCGATCACCTCCTGCACCAACACGTCAAACCCGGCGGTCATGGTCGGCGCCGGCCTGCTCGCACGCAAGGCGAAGGAACGCGGGCTCGCCGTGCAACCCTGGGTCAAGACCTCGATGGCGCCCGGATCCAAGGTCGTCACGGATTACCTGACGCGTGCCGGGCTGCTGGTGGATCTCGAGGCGCTCGGATTCCACATCGTCGGCTATGGCTGCACGACCTGCATCGGCAATTCCGGCCCGCTCAATGCGCCGATTTCGAAGGCGATCAGCGACAACAAGCTGTCGGTCGCCTCGGTGCTGTCCGGCAACCGCAATTTCGAGGGTCGCGTGCACCAGGAAGTACGCATGAACTTCCTGGCCTCCCCGCCGCTGGTCGTGGCCTATGCGCTGGCCGGCACCGTGGATCTCGACCTCACGCGCGATTCCGTAGGCATGGGCCGCGACGGAAAGCCGGTCTATCTGCGCGACATCTGGCCGAGCGCAAAAGAGATTCAACAGGCGGTCGGCCGTTCGGTTTCTGCGGACATGTTCGTCAAGAACTATGGTGACGTCTTCAAGGGTGACGAGCGTTGGCGCGGCATCGACGTCCCGGAGTCGCAGACCTATCGCTGGGAAGGCGCCAGCACCTATATCCAGAATCCGCCCTACTTCACCGGCATGGATCGCAAGCGGCCGGGACTGCCAACGATCAGCCGGGCGCGCTGCCTGGCGCTGTTCGGCGACTCGATCACGACCGACCACATCTCTCCCGCTGGCGCGATTCGCAAGGAATCTCCCGCCGGCCTGTACCTGCAGCGGAACGGTGTGGCGCCCGCGGATTTCAACAGCTACGGGTCGCGGCGCGGCAATCACGAGATCATGATGCGCGGCACATTCGCGAATTCTCGCATCAAGAATCTGATGGTGCCAGGTGTAGAAGGCGGAGTTACACGCATGCAGCCTGGTGGCGAGCAGTTGCCGATCTACGACGCCGCGATGAAATACATCGCAGCCGGCGTGCCGCTGGTCGTGATCGCCGGCAAGGAATACGGTACGGGCTCCTCGCGCGACTGGGCTGCCAAGGGCACCAACCTGCTGGGTGTCAAGGCAGTCATCGCGGAGACCTTCGAGCGTATCCACCGCGCGAACCTGGTCGGCATGGGAGTCTTCCCGCTGACATTCGAGAGTGGCCAGAACGCGCAGACGCTTGGACTCGATGGCACGGAGACCTACGATTTCGATGGGCTGACGCCGGGCAGCAGGAAAGCAACCGTGCGCGCGGTAAAGACCGATGGAAAGCTCGTGAGCTTCCCGGTCAACGTCCGCGTCGATACACCCAAGGAATGGGAGTACATGGACCACGGCGGCATCCTGCATTTCGTGTTGCGCCAGCTGGCGGCCTGATCACGTGCCAGCCCGGCGCGCGGGTTGAAGCGCCATGAATCGATCCATCGCGGTGTTCGACCTCGACGGCACCATCACCCGACGCGATACCTTCCTGCCCTACCTTCGCGGTTGGTTGCGGCGCCATCCGCGGCGCGGCTCGCTGTGGGCCATGCTGACGGCATTCTGGCGCTATGCCTTCGGTGGTCGTGACCGGGGCAGGCTCAAGTCCGAATTGATACACCGACTGATGTCCGGCGCAACGCAGACGGAAGTCGCCGCCTGGTCGCGCGAATTCGTGGACGGCCTGGATGACGAAATGCTCTGCCCTGGCGCACTCGAGGCCATCGAGCGCCATCGGCGCGCCGGCGACTGGCTCGTGCTGCTGTCCGCGAGCGTGGACCTGTACGTTCCGCGGATCGGCGCGCGCTTCGGCTTTGATGAAACGATCTGCACCGGTATCGCCTGGCGCAATGGACGCCTCGACGGTGCGCTGACCACGCCAAACCGGCGCGCCGGCGAAAAGCTGCGCTGCGTCGAATCCTTGCGGACCCGATTCCCGGGCACCGCGATCGCGGCCTATGGAAATTCCGGCTCTGACCTCGCGCACCTCCGGGCCGTCGAGCGTCCGCTGCTCGTCAATGGCAGCCAGGGCGCGCGGCGTGCGGCGAGTCGCTTCGGGATCCCGGTCGCGGACTGGGGTAACAAAGCTACTGCTGCTCCGGTCTGATGAGCAGGAGGCCAATCATGCGAATTCGACCGTCGGACATCACGCCGGAACCTATCTACCGCGCCCGCCGCGAATTCCTCGCCGGCGTCGCCGGTATCGGCGTGGCCGCGACGCTCGCGCAACCCTCCTTCGGCGAGCAAGTCATGAACGTTACGCTCATCGAGCGTCTGCAATACAAGCGCAATGCGCTCTACTCGACCACCGAGTCGGCCAACTCGCTGGCGGACATCACGGGTTACAACAACTTCTACGAATTCGGCACCGGGAAAGACGACCCGGCTCGCAATGCAGGCAGTCTCCGCCCGAGGCCCTGGTCCGTCGTCGTCGACGGCGAATGCGAGGGCAAGGGCCGTTACA
>JANOSR010000115.1:0-6597 GCA_031415935.1 Steroidobacteraceae bacterium
CGCGCAATGGCGCGACAAGGCGCGAGCCGAAGTCCCATAGCCCGGACTATGGACGAGGCGAGCAACGCCGTCGCGCCATTGCCCGCGCGTAACCCTTCGGGACCGGGCGATTTTCGTCGCTGGCGGCGTCGCTCGTCGCTCATGTATCGCGATACACATCGTTCCTCGCTTCTTGCCAGGGACAAAAATCGCACACGGTCGCGCCCATGCGGGAGTCAATCAGAGGTTCCCTAAGCGAGCACAAGCTCCGGCGCGAGCCGGCGCAGGGCATCGGGCTCGAGACGCAGAGCGCCTGTCGGTGTCGAGGCGATGATTCCCCGCTCAATGAGCGCCGACAGGGCGAGTGGCCGCGCCAGCCGCCCGAGCCAGTGCAGGTCCATGACCGACACGGGCCCCGCATCCAGCATCTCGCGCTGGCGGGTCATCGACGCGCCGTCACGTCCGGCGGTCAAGGCCAGCAGTTCCGGAAGATCCCGTGCCTGCTGCACGCGCGTGACCCGCGCCGCTGCCGTGATCGAGGCCGAGCGGATCCGGTCGGCCGCGCGCTGGTGGAAGAACAGCAGCAGGTCGCCGTCGGAGGGCTCGCGCACCGAGCTGGTGCGTAGCAGCTGCTTGCGGATCGGGCTGCCGAGCGTCTGCGCGGCCAGGTCTGCGTGGAACAGCTCGGTCTGTGTGGCTCCAGCGAGCTCCGGCGCCAGGTTGTCGTGGCTCGCTGCGTCGATCGGCAGCAGCCAGGCCTGCTCCTGCGCCGCCGGACGCGCCGCGGCATCGTCGAGCGCGTGGCAAAAAATCTCGCGCCCGTGCCGATCGCGACCGCGACGCTCGAATCCAAGCTGATCCAGCAACAGCAATGCGTGATCCTGGTGTGGCGGCAGCAGCGCCGTCAGGGCGATGCGCAGCCGCCTGGCCGTCGTGAGTGCCGCGGCGACGACTGGTTCCAGGGCGCGGTGGCCACGCGCCGTGTCGGCGCTTGCGAGCGCGGCCAGTATCAGGCCGCCAGCCTCGGGCACCAGCAAGCCGAGCGCAACCGTGGCGTCGCCTTCGCCCGCAACCAGCATGCGGCTGCCGGCGGTCTCGAGACGCGATGCGAGATAGGGATCGAATGGTTCGCAATCCTCCGCGAGCATGCGTGCGAGCGCCGGCTCAGCGAGCGCTGCGGGCAACTCGGCCTCGGTGACAACGAGCTCGCGTGGCCGTCCCGCGAGCGAATCGAGCCAGGCGAGCGTGTCCCAGGGCGTGACGACCCTTGCGCCGAGGCCAGCGCGCTGCGCCAGCCGATGCAATCGCCCGTCATCCGCGACCAGGAGTTCCGCGCGGCGCGCATGCAAGGCGCCCAGCAGCCGCAGGTCGGCCTTGTCGAGTTCGCTGCGGGCCGGCATGAAGCGCGCCTTGAGGTCACGCGCGCTCGGCAACGGCAGATTGGCGATGCGCGTGAGCGGTTCGAAGCGCGCGAGGTCCACGCCGCGTCTCACGACGTCCGGATCGGATGCTGCCTCGGTCCAGCTCTGCTCCTCGACGCAGAGCGCGAGCCCGAGCGCGGCGGAGCGCGCCGCAATCGCGGTGATTGTGGGCGCAATGGGTTCCGTGCCCGGTCCGAAGCAAAGATAGGGATCCAGCAACAGGCGCAGGCCGCGGTCCGCGGGCGCGGTGCGCTGGTGTGTCCTGCTCAACCGAGATCACCGGCGGCAGCCTGCAGCACGGCGAGCGCCGCGAGCGCCGCGGTTTCGGTGCGTAGCACCCGCGGGCCGATGGAACAGCCGCGATAACCGGCGCTCGCGGCCGAGTTGCGCTCGCTTTCATCAAGACCGCCTTCCGGGCCGATCAGCAATTCGATTACGCTGGCACCCGCGGCGGCGGATCCGAGCGATTCCGGCGCAGCGACCGCGAGCTGCAGCCTGCGAACGAATTGCGGTGCGGGCCGCGCAAGCCATTCCGACAGCGGCAGCGGCGCGGCGATGATCGGTAACCGCGCGCGGCCGCATTGCTCGCAGGCGGCGATCACGATGCCATGCCAATGCGCCAGCTTGCGTTCCGTGGTCTTCGCGTCGAGCCGGACCACGCTGCGCGCCGTCACGACCGGCTGGATCGCGGCCACACCCAGTTCGGTCGCCTTCTGCACGATCAGGTCCATGCGCTCGGCGCGCGCGATGCCCTGCACCAGTGTCAGCGCGAGTGGCGACTCCGGCCGCGCCGGCAGGCGCTCCAGCACCTCGATTTCGACCCGCGAACCTTGGAGTGCCGCGATCCGAGCAGGATAGTCACTGCCGTCGCCATTGAAGACGGTCACCGGATCGCCGGCGACCAGGCGCAGCACGCGCGTCATGTGGGTAGCCGCCGTGCCACCGGCTTCAATGCGTGCACCGGGTGCAAGCGCCGATTCGACGAACACGCGGATCAGGCGCATGCCGCATCCACCGCGCCCAGTGCAACGCCCGCCAGCCAGTCGATCTGTTCCGGCTCGATGACATAGGGCGGCATCAGGTAGATCACATTGCCGATCGGGCGCAGCAGCGCACCCTGCGACAGCGCGTATTCGTAGGCTCTCAGGCCGCGGCGCTCGCGCCAGTCATGGCGCTCGCCGCTCGACTTGTCCTTCACCGTCTCGATCGCGAGGATCATGCCGGTCTGGCGGACTTCGGCAACATGCGGGTGATTGCCAAGCTCCGCGGTCGCCTGCGTCATGCGATCTGCGAGCCCCCGATTGCGCGCGATCACGTCGTCCTCGGCGAAGATCGCAAGCGTCGCAAGCGCCGCCGCGCAGGCGAGCGGATTGCCGGTGTAGCTGTGCGAATGCAGGAAGGCATTGAGGCGCAGGTAGTCGTCATAGAAGGCCTGGTACACTTCCTCGGTGGTCACGACCACCGACAGCGGCAGATAACCACCGGTCAATCCCTTGGACAGGCAGATGAGATCCGGCCGGATACCCGCCTGCTCGCAGGCGAACATCGTGCCGCTTCGCCCAAAGCCCACTGCAATCTCGTCCGCGATCAGCAGGACGTCGTGACGGTCGCAGGCCTCGCGAAGCAGCGAAAGATAGACCGGGTGATACATGCGCATCGAGCCCGCGCACTGCACCAGGGGTTCCACGATGACGGCCGCGACTTCATCCGCGTGCTCGGCGAGCGCTTGCTCCATCGCGGCGAACATGCGCCGGCTGTGCGCCTCCCAGTCCGTGCCGGGTTCGCGCTGGTGGCAGTCCGGCGAGGGCACGGTGATGACATCCATCAGGAGCGGCTGGTACACCTTCTTGTAGAGCTCGACGTCGCCGACCGCGAGCGCGCCCAGTGTCTCGCCGTGATAACTGTTGGACAGCGTGATGAAACGCTGCTTGCGCCCCCGGCCGCGGTTCTGCCAATAGTGAAAACTCATCTTGATCGCAACTTCGACAGCCGCCGAGCCATTGTCCGCGTAGAAGCAGCGTGTTAGCCCCGCAGGCAGGAGTCGCACCAGGCATTCGGAAAGCTCCAGCACCGGTTCGTGCGTGAAGCCAGCGAGCATCACGTGCTCGAGCCGATCCAGTTGTTCGCGAACGGCGCTGTTGATCCGCAGATTCGCATGGCCGAACAGGTTGACCCACCAGGAACTGATGCCGTCGAGATAGCGATGCCCGTCGAAGTCGTAAAGCCACACGCCCGAGCCGCGCGCGATCGGGATCATCGGCAAGCGCTCGTGATCCTTCATCTGCGTGCAGGGGTGCCAGACGACCGCGAGGTCGCGGGCGGCAATGGCGGCGTTGTGCGAGGGAGTGCTCATCGGGCGTACCCGCAAATGGTATCAGCGCCATGCGCAGGAATATCGGATGGCTGTAAGCTGTCGGGATGCGCACCCCCGAATCGGTACCTGCCGATTCAATGAGCATCAACTATCCGGTCGGCTGGCTGTCGGACGTCCGGCGGCTGCCGTCGCCGAATTGCGATCCCCGACCATCGGGTTTGGAGCCCGAACTGATCGTCCTCCACGGCATCAGCCTGCCACCGGGCCGCTACGGCGGCCCGTGGATCGACCGCCTGTTCACGAATACGCTGCCTGCCCAGGCCGACCCCTATTTCGCGACCATCCAGGACCTGCGGGTTTCGTCCCACGTCCTGATCGCGCGCGACGGCACCCTGACGCAGTACGTTCCGTTCAGCATGCGCGCCTGGCATGCGGGCGCCTCGACCTGGTGCGGGCGGGAGGCCTGCAATGACTATTCGATCGGCATCGAGCTCGAAGGCACGGATGACGAGCCTTATGACGAGCGGCAGTATCCGGTGCTGGCGGCGCTGATTGCTTCCCTGCAGCAGGCTTACCCGGCATTGGCGTCGGGAGCGATCGCAGGGCACAGCGATATCGCGCCGGGACGCAAGACGGATCCCGGCCCCGCTTTCGACTGGAAGCGCCTGGAGCGCTGGGTCAGCGCCGCTGGCGGTCGCCTGATGCGTGAGGCCATGTCATGACCGTGATCGCGGTGGTGCTGGGCCTCTTGCTCGAACGCGCGCTCTGGCATGCGCTGCATTTGCGCGAGTCAGGCTGGGTGGGCGGTTATTACCGATGGCTGCGAAGCTCCGTCGAAGGATCAAGCGCCACGGCCCAGACCATCGGCTGCATCGCCGGTCTGCTGCTGCTCGTGCTGCCGGTCGCGCTCGCCGCAATCTCACTGGATCGATGGCTGCCGCCCCTGACCTGGGTTGTATTCGCAGCACTCGCGCTGATGTTTTCGCTGGGCCCGCGCGATCTCGACGAGGAACTCGAGGACTACATCGCGGCCGAGACGGCCGGCGACACCGAACGGGCGAAGGCGGCTGCGGCCGTGATCATCGAACACGATGCCGCGCAGCGTCACGAGGCGCGCGCGGAGAGTGTCGAAGAGGCCGCATTCGTTCAGGCCAACAACCGCGTATTTGGCGTATTGTTCTGGTTCGTGGTGCTGGGACCCACGGCGCTCGGCCCCGTGGCAGCCTGGTTGTTCCGCGCAAGCGACCTTTTGCGGCGCGCTTCCATCGCCGATCCCGCAGCGCTGCCGGCGGTCGCCGGCTGTTTTGAGCGCATTCACTTCGGGCTTGCGTGGTTGCCGGCCCGACTTGTGGCATTGAGCTATGCGCTGGCCGGCAGCTTCGAGGAAGCGCGTCGCGAGATGGGGCGGGGCGTCGAAGCGGTCGGGCGTATGATGGAGCGCAACGACCTGCTGCTGGTGCTGGCGGGCCGCGGGGCGCTTGCAAAAATCGATACAACCGACGCTGCGGCAGCTGCTCCGGCGCAGGCTGCGCTCCGCCTGATCCGGCGTTCGCTGCTGATCTGGCTCACCGTCATCGCGCTCCTGTCTCTCGGCGCATGGGTCGCCTGACGGTTTGCATCCAATCAGACTAGTCTGTAGACTAGTCGCATGAAAATAGCGGAAAAGACTGAAATTGGTGCCTATGAGGCCAAGACGCGGCTGCCGGAACTGCTGCGCCAGGTAAAGGCGGGTCGGCGCTACACGATTACGAACCGGGGGGAGGCCGTCGCCGACCTGGTGCCTAGCGAAGCCGGACGGACACGGGATCACAAGGCCGTGATCGAGAAATTCCAGGCCTTTCTGGCGAGAAATCCGATTCGGGGCCGCGTCAATCTGCGTGAGCTGATCGAAGAAGGCCGGGAGTGACTTTCGTACTTGACGCTTCGGTGGCACTGACGTGGCTGCTGTCCGATGCCAAAGCGAACCAACGTGACTACGCTGCCGGACTGCTCGAAGCTCTCAAGCGTGGGACCGTCGCGGCGGTGCCAGTGACATGGGCGCTCGAAATCGCCAATGTCCTGGCACGCGGGGAGGCCAGGGGCGTCCTTTCGGAAGCTCTGAGCGAGGCATTCCTCGAAATGCTGTCCGGCGCACCGATTGAAGTGGATACGGCGACGTATCCGCAGGCGCTGACGGAAACCCTGAGTCTCGCGCGACGCTATCGCCTGTCGTCCTATGACGCTTCGTATCTGGAGCTTGCGTTACGCAATGGCCTGCCGCTTGCGACCCTTGACGACAATCTGAACAAGGCGGCGCGCAAGGCCGGGGTCAAGCGATTCAATCCGAAATAGCCGTGCTGCACTGGCGCGTATCGATCCTTGGGCTGCTGGCGGCATGTCTCGCGGCCTGCGCGGCGGAGGTGCCGCCACAAAAAGGCGAACGCATCATCAGCGTCGCGCCGAATCTCACGGAACTCCTGTTCGCCGCGGGCGCCGCGGAGCAAATCGTCGCGGTCAGTGAATACAGCGACTTTCCCGAGGCTGCGAAGTCCTTGCCGCGGATCGGGGACGCCTTTCGACTCGACTACGAGCGCATCGTGGCACTCGCACCGACGGTCGCCGTGATATGGGAATCCGGCACGCCGCCCGAAGTGCGGACGCGGCTGGAAGGACTCGGCATCCGCGTGGTCGGCATTCCGACGCTGCGGCTCGATGACATCGCCGTTGGACTGGAGACGCTGGGCGCGCTCGCCGGCACGGAAAAAGTTGCCGCAGCGGCTGCGGCTGCATTTCGAGCCGAAATCGCGAGGCTCAGGGCCGAATACCGCAAACGGCCGAGGCTTCGGGTCTTCGTGCAGATCGACGATGCGCCGCTCTTCACGGTCGGTGGCGCTCACCTGATCA
>JANOSR010000116.1:0-2213 GCA_031415935.1 Steroidobacteraceae bacterium
ACTTAGAGCGGCCAGCGTGACGAAGCCTGCCCGAGCGATGTCACTGAATATCTTCAGTATTCGCAGGCATTCCCTGCACCCCACTTCCCCGCCTCCAAAAACCTCTGATGCCTGACCTCCAACCGCTCCCGGTCCGGACGATGCGTCATGCAGTTGTGGCTCACCGATCCTTGGTGAGATCCGCAGTAAACCCGATCGGCCGCGACTTCTGCACCGCCGGCATCATCAGCGCGCGGATTGCGCCGTACACCTCCTCGAACTGTTTCCTCGTGTCGGCATCGAGTGCGGTCACGGATTTTTCAAGTGCTTCCAGCTTGCGGGCCAGGTCGACGTTGGACGCCAAGACTTCTCGCAGCTTGACGAACGCCCGCACGACGTAGACGGACATCTCCACCGCCCGGGGGCTATTCAGCACCATAGCGGCCATGATGGCGCCGTGTTCGGTGAAGGCCAAGGGTGGCCGTTTCGGGCCTCGGTACTTCTTGGAACTGGTCGCAATTTGCGACCAGTTCTGCCTTAACTCATTGAATTCCAACTGAAATGCAAAATCCCCTGGGAACTTCGCTCGATTCCGTCGGACCTGCTCGTTTAGTCGCTTTGGTTTGACGCCATACAGCTTCGCTAGATCCGTATCGAGCAAGACACGCTGTCCCCGCAGCACTAGGATGCGCGCCGAGATATCCGCCGGATCAATCTTTGCAGGCGACGAAGGCATTCGACGCCATCATCTATGGAGGATTCGCGTTTCGATTGACGAAATTCTGGCGCCATTCGTCCAAATCGCGTGTTCGCCCTACCTCCCCGCCTCCAAAAACCTCTGATGCCTGACCTCCAACCGCTCCCGGTCCGGCCGATGCGCCGCGCGCCTGGGCAGCTGGATCGACGCGCCATGCAGCCCCTGTAGCGCGTGCTTCAGCACCGGGCCGTCGACCTCCTCCAGCACGTCGCGACGAATCTCGATCACATAGTCCGGCCGGATCGACAGGAAGAAGGCGTCAAACGCCGTGTGATGCAGCTTGCAACGACGCGGTAAAACTAGGAATCGGCGCGACTACTGACTGTCCGTTTCTGCCACTCCTTCTTTCGTAGCGACATGTGGACCCCATCCCGGCGAATCTTGGCAATGAAAGGCTGATTCTCTTTCCGCAGGAGCTGCGTGATCTGTTTGCGCGATCGGAGAAACAATTCCGCCGCTTCGCTGGCCGTCAACTTGCCGACCAGCACAAACAGTCTGGCACCCGATTTCATCAAGGTGCTCAGGGCGAGGGGTGAATACCGAATTCGCCCGTCTCGTGTTACCGCCACCCAGCCACGCCGACCGATTTCCCCGATCCACTCCGCATCCGGCGTCTGTGGACCGAAGTGATCGTCGTGTCGCTCGACTCGGATGCCGGATTCCCTGAGGCGTTCCGGAAATCAATGGCCTAAATCGCGATCCGTGAAGAAGACCGGTTCACGCGGCTCGTTCATAGGCGAGCGCGTCCATGATCTCCTCGTCGGTTGCGCCGTAGTCCTGGGCGACTTCGGCCGGCCCCTCACCGGCGTTGATGCGATCCACGATCACGGCGGTGGTTACGCCCAGGCGCGTCAGGACCGGGCGTCCGAATGACACCGTCGGATCCAGCATCACCGACTTGGCCTCGGGCCGATTCGGCAATGGCGGAAAGAACCGGACTGCCAGCTTGTTATCCCACTGGATCCTGGCGAGTAGCCCCTGTAGCACCGCGCGGATGCCTAGCTGCCCCGCACGATTGAGGTTGATCAACTGCCCGTAGCGTTCCAGGAACAGCTCTCCAGGGCGTGCGCACGCATAGAGATCGCGGCTGGCGAGCAGCGCAGATACCCCAAGCTTCTGCTGCGCAAACTGTAGCGCCTCCCGGACGGCAGACAGCTTGAACTCGTGCTCTTTGCGCAGGGCACGAAGAGCCGCCAGTTCGATCAGATTCCGGAATGACAGCCGGTGGCTTGGATCCTTGGGCAGGCTGACCACAGGCTCAAAGCGCGCCTGCCCGGACCGCCGCGGGTAATCGCGGCCGACCACCCACGAACGCACGGTCGGAGCCGGGATCCAGAGATAGCGGGCCGCTTCCGCAATGGTGTATGCGGGGGCCAGGCGGGGATCAATCTTTGCCACGGGATTTTGCCCCTGTTCCAGGTGACGGGTGATTCTAGCGAGTTGTCGCGGTATCGACATTCGGATCAGCTACTTGGAG
>JANOSR010000117.1:0-6848 GCA_031415935.1 Steroidobacteraceae bacterium
CACGCCTTCCTCGACGCAACGTGCGGTCTCCAGGGCCTGGATGTGCAGCAGGCGCTCCCGGACATCCCCAACCGACGGCTGGGTTGCGGCGGGGGGCCAGTGCTGCGCCAGCCCGGGCCACAGCAGCTTCGCCTGGCCCGCCGGATAATCATAGAAGCCGCCACCCTGGCGCCGGCCCAGCCGCGCGAACTCGAGGACCATGCGCTGCAAGACCTCGTAGCTGACCGGGCGGCGGTACTTCGCGCCGAGATCCTGTTCCGTCTGCCGGGTGACCTTCCACTGCAGTTCGAGCGTGACTTCATCGGAGACCGCCAGTGGCCCGACGGGCATGCCGGCGAGCTTCGCGGCATTCTCGATCAGCGCGGGCAGGATGCCCTCGGCCAGCATCGCCTGGCCTTCATTGACAAAGGTGCTGAACACGCGGCTCGTGAAGAAGCCCCGGCTGTCATTCACGAGAATCGGCGTCTTGCGGATCTGTCCGACGAAATCGAAAGCGCGGGCAATCGTCATCGCGTCGGTTTTCCTGCCGACAATGATCTCGACGAGCGGCATCTTCTCGACCGGCGAGAAAAAATGCAGGCCGATGAATCGCGCCGGCCGCTTCGAGGCTTTCGCCAGCCCCGTGATCGGAAGCGTCGAAGTGTTGCTCGCGAATACGCTGTCGGCGCCGAGCACGGCCTCGGCCTTTGCCGTGACCCCCGCCTTGATTTCGCGATCCTCGAATACGGCTTCGATCACCAGATCGCAGCCGGCGAGGTCGCCGTAGTCCGTGGTGGGCCGGATACGGGCGAGCGTCGCCTCCATGCGAGCCTGATCGATCCGGCCGCGCTCCAGATCCCTGGCCAGCAACTGGCGCGAATGCTCCTTGCCCTGACTGGCGCGATCCGCTGTCGTGTCCAGCAGCACGACATCGATGCCGGCCTGCGCCGAGACATGGGCGATGCCGGCGCCCATCATGCCGGCCCCAAGGATGCCGAGCTTCGAGACGCGGCTTTTCGGCACGCCGTCCGGACGGCGCGCGAGGTTGTCGGCGAGGCCCTTGTTGACGAACATCGTGCGCATCAGGTTGCGCGCCACAGGTCCCGCCAGCAGCTTGCCGAAATGTCTGGACTCGATCGCGAGCCCGGCATCGATCGGCAACTGCGTGCCCTCGTAGACGGATGACATGATCGCGACCGGCGCCGGATAATTTCGCATCGTCGCCTTCGCAACCAGCGCGTTGCCGACCATGAAAGTCTGCGCGACCGCGGGATTCTGCATGCCCGCGCCGCCCGGCATCCGCCAGCCCTTGCGGTCCCAGGGTTGAGTCGCCTCCGGCTTGCCCGCGAGCCAGGCGCGGGCGCGCGCGACGACTTCGGCGCGCGGGGCAAGCTCGTGCACCATGCCGAGTTTCAGAGCCTCCGCAGGCCGGACGTGGCGGCCTTCGCCGATCAGGGGCAGCGCGTTCGCAATGCCGATCAGTCGCGGCAGGCGCTGCGTGCCGCCAGCGCCGGGCAGCAGGCCGACCTGGACTTCCGGAAGGCCCACGACGGCCTTCGGGTCGTCGGCGAGCACGCGGTAGTGGCAGGCGAGCGCCAGTTCGAAGCCGGCGCCGAGTGCCAGGCCATTGATCGCTGCAACCACGGGTTTCCCGCCGGTCTCGAGACGCCGCAAGGTCCGGCTGAAGGCGTGGCTTTGCCTTGCGGCCTCGACGGCGGTGACGCCACGGTCGTAGGCGGTGACGAAGTGCTTGAGATCGGCGCCGGCCATGAAATCGGCCTTGGCCGAGGTCAGGATCGCGCAGCCGATACTCGCGTCGGTCGCAATGCGTTCGACCGCTGCGGCGAACTCTGCGATGAATTCCGGCGTCACGACATTGACCGGCTTGCCGGGGCAGTCGATCGTGATCGTCGCGATGCCGTCGCCGTCGATCTCGATGCGAAGCGTGTCAGCCATCAGACCCTCTCGATGATCGTGGCCGTGCCCATGCCGGCGCCGATGCAAAGCGTCACGAGCGCAGTCGAGAGGCCGCGACGCTCGAGCTCGTCGAGAACGATGCCGAGCACGATGGCGCCGGTCGCGCCGAGCGGGTGGCCCATGGCGATCGCACCGCCCGCGACATTGACCCTTGCGGGGTCGAGTTGCATGTCGCGCATGAATCGCAGCACGACGGCCGAAAACGCTTCATTGATTTCCCAGAGATCGATGTCGCCGGCTGCCATGCGCGCGCGCTTCAGCGCCTTGCGACTCGCCGCCGCGGGACCGGTCAGCATGATCGTGGGTTCGCTGCCGATCGACGCGAACGCGCGGATCCTCGCGCGCGGCTTCAGGCCGAGCTTGCGGGCCATACCCTTCGACCCGACCAGCACCGCAGCGGCGCCGTCGACGATGCCGCTGGAATTGCCGGCCGTATGCACATGCCGGATCGCTTCGACCGCGGGGTAGCGCTGCAAGGCGACGGCATCGAAGCCGCCCTGCTCGCCGGGCACCACGAAGGCCGGCTTCAGGCCCGCAAGATCCGCGGCGGTCGTCTGCGGACGCATGTACTCGTCGCGATCGAGCAATACCTGGCCCAGCAGGTCACGCACCGGCACGATCGATCCCGCGAACCATCCCTGCTGCCAGGCGTGGGCGGCGCGGCGCTGGCTCTCGAGCGCATAGGCATCGACCTGCTCGCGACTGTAGCCGTCGATCGTCGCGATCAGGTCGGCGCTGATGCCCTGCGGCACGAAATACAGGGGCCAGGCGACCGCCGGGTCGATCGGCCAGGCGCCGCCGTCGGCGCCCATCGGCACACGCGACATGGACTCGACGCCTCCGCCGACGACCAGATCCGATTGCCCCGACATGACCTGCGCCGCGGCCGTATTGACGGCCTCGAGACCCGAGGCGCAGAAGCGATTCAATTGCTTGCCCGGCACGTTTTCGGCGAATCCTGCGTGCAGCACGGCCGTGCGCGCGATGTCGGCACCCTGTTCGCCGATCGGCGTCACGCAACCAAGCACGACGTCGTCGAGCAGCGTCGTGTCGAGACTGTTGCGGGTTGCCAGCGCAGCCAGCGCCTGCGCGGCCAGATTGACCGGCGTCACTGTGTGCAGGGCGCCGTCGGCGCGTCCGCGTCCGCGCGGAGTGCGCACATGGTCGTAGATGAAGGCTTCGGTCGCCATCGGCACATCTTACTGGCAGTGGCCGGGCAGATAAACGCCGGCGGTTCCGGTAAGCTCCAGCGCCGATGCAGCGGCCGCGCAAGACCCGCAAACGCAAGCGACCCGCCGACCTCGATCACCGCAAGCTGTTCGAGCGCATGCCGCTGTGGTTGCGCGCGATCTCAGCGCTGCCGCTTCCGGTCTGGTACCGGATTGCCGATTTCTTCGCCTGGCTGGCGGAACACGTGATCCACCACCGTCGCAAAATCGTCGACATGCAACTACGGCGCTGCTTCCCGGATCGGGACGAGGCCTGGTTGTTGGCGACGCGACGTCGCTTCTATCGGAACTTCGCCGACGTCACCGTCGAGATCCTCAAGGCTGTCTCGATCACCGAGGATGAAATCAGGGGGCGCGTGAGGCTGGTCGATGCAGGGCCGGCCAGGGCGGCGCTCGATGCGGGGCAGTCGATCATCGTCGTGACCTCGCACAACTGCAATTGGGAATGGACGCTCCTCGCGCTGTCGGTTGGCATGGGGCATCCGGTCGATGCGGCCTACAAGCCGCTGCGCGGCCGCTGGGGCGACCGGCTGTTCCTGACCATCCGCTCGCGTTTTGGGGCCCGCATGATTCCGGCCAGGCGCCTGTTGATGCGCGTACTGCGCCATCGCGGGCGGGCCAGGATCGTCGCGATGGTCGCCGACCAGGACCCGGTAGCAGCGCTGGTCCGCCATTTCACGAATTTCTTCGGCCAGGACACCGCTTTCTTCATGGGCCCGGAAGCGATCGCCCGGGTCGGCAAGATGGCGGTTTATTACCTCGCCGTTCGACGCGAGTCACGCGGTCACTACAGCGTGACCTTCGAGCCGCTGGCCGCCGCCGGCGAGGAATTGCCCGAAGGAGCGATCATCGATCGCTATGCGCGGCGCGTCGAGGCACTGACGCGCGAACGTCCCGCCGACTGGCTTTGGAGTTATCGACGCTGGAAGGTTCGCCGCCAGCGCGCGCCCGATGATGAAGCGGCGAGGGTGGAAGTGACCTCGGGATCAGACTGAGCCAGCTGCGAGCTTGCTCGCAAGATGTCCGGCCAGGTCGCGGACGGTCGGGTGATCGAACAAATCGGACAGTTCGAGCCGCCCCGGAAACTCGCGATCGATACGCTCGTGAATCTGCACGAGTGTCAGCGAACTTGCACCGACCTCGAACAGGTCGTCATCCGGTTCCACGCGCTTGCCCGGCAGCAACTCATCGATGATCGCCTGGATGCGATTCTCGATCTCGCCGCCCGACCGTTCACCCGGTAGCTGCGCGGCCACGCGCAGGCGTTCGAGCTCGGCAGTCTCGGCGGCAAATTCGCCGGCCAGCCAGGATTTCTCGAGTGCGACCCGCTGGATCTTGCCGCTGGTCGTCTTTGGCATCCTGCGTATCGGCACGACATTGGCGACTTCGAGCCCCGCGTGCTCATTGACGAGCCGCGCGACTTCGCGCGCGACTGGCAGGAAATCCGCAAGCGATCCACGATGCAGCACGAACAGCACCAGTTGCTCCGTGTCGGCGCCTGGCGGGCGGCAGCCGGCTGCGGCCACCTTGCCGAGTTCGAGCCCGTTGGCGCGTTGCGCGATCGCCTCGATGTCGTGCGGGAAGTAATTCTGGCCGTTGACGAAAATGATCTCCTTGGCGCGCCCGGCAACGACCAGTTCGCCTTCGTGCGAGAAGCCAAGATCGCCGGTCCGCAGCCAGCCGTCGGCGGTAAAGAGAGCCGCATTCGCTTCCGGGGCGCGGTAGTAGCCGGAGGTGACATTGTCACCGCGGACCTGGATGTGACCGATGCAATCAGCGGCGACAGGCTGATCGGCGTCGTCCACGAGCCGCAATTCGGCGTAGGGGATGGCACGGCCCACCTGCATCAGCGCGAGCGCGTCCGCATCGCCTGCGGGCCTCACGTTGATCCGGTCGCCGATGCGAAGGTGGTGACGCTCGACGCGGATGCTGCGGTACGGGCTGCCGGGCACCGGGACCGTCATGCCGACCGTGGCCTCCGCGAGCCCGTAGACCGGGTACATCGCATTTCGCGCCAGTCCGGCTGGCGCCAGGCGATTCATGAACTCGTCGCACAATTCGACGCTGATCGGCTCAGCCCCATTGAAGATCAGTCGTACGGATGACAGGTCGACGCCTTCGACCTGGCGATCACCGAGCACCTTCAGGTAGTGGCGATAGCCGAAATTAGGCGAGGAGCTGAGGGTCGCCTTTTTACGCGACATGAACGTCGTCCAGAGCAGCGGGCGTCGGACGAACAGTTCCGTCGGCATCAGGTTAATCTGGATGCGGTTCGCGAACATCATGATGAAGAAGCCGATCAGCCCCATGTCGTGAGTCAGCGGCATCCACGACACGGACACGTCGCGGTCGTTGTAGCCGGCCGCTTCAGTGACACCGCGTACATTCGCGAGGACATTGCGGTGGGTCAGCACCACGCCCTTCGGGTGGCTGGTCGAGCCGGAGGAATACTGGATGAAGGCGGTGTCGCCGGGCCGCGCGGTGACCGGGTCGGCCGCACGGCCGACGTCCTCGAGGTCGTCGATCAGGAAGGCGCGCGCGCGCAACCGCTCGAATGCGGCCTGCTCGCCCTGTTCCCCGGCAAATTCGGCGAGGCGCCCGATCGCCTTGCGATCCGTATAGAGCCACGGTTGACCCAGCTGCTTCGCGACGCGCAGCAGCTTGAAGCGGTGCTCGTCGCTGATGCCGACAGCGAGTGGAACCGGGACAATACCGCCGGCCAGCGCCGCCCAGTAACCGTCGATGAACGCCTCATTGTTGTTCAGAAAGACGATCAGGTGATCGCCGCGTGACAGGCCGAAGCGCTGCAAGCGCCAAAGGATGCCGAGCGCACGCTCGTGCAGCTCCGCGTACGAGACACGACGCTCGACGGTCTCGGTCTCGAGGTAGGCGATGTACCGGTCCGCCTTGCGGCTGGCAATCAGGAGCTCCACCATTGTTTCGGCTTCGGTCATCCGGTGGGCTCGTCGCTACTGCGGGCGGTCGCGTAGACTCGTTGGCGATGATCCTACTACATTGGGCGCAGGTCCCTGCCACGCTGCCGGCACAGGTGACCGCAGCCTGGCTCGCCCGCCTGCCGGCGCAACGAAGCGCTGCGCTTGCACGCGAACTCGACGCGGGCCGTAGCCTCGAAAGCCTGACCGGTCTTGCATTGCTTGCCGCCTGCGCGCAGTACTTACCGCTCCCTCCGCTGTCATTGCTGTACGAAAGTCCGGGCGGGAAGCCGCGCTGGCCCGATGGTCCTGATTTCAGCATTGCGCATGCGGGTGGCCACGCGGTCTGCGCAATCGCTCCGCCGGGTGTCGCGATCGGCGTGGATCTGGAATCCGCCGATGCCGTGAATCCGGAATCCCTGCGGCTGGTGACCTCCGCTGCCGAACGTGCACGCATCAACGCGGGCAGCCTGAGCGCAACCGCCCTTTGGACCTGCAAGGAAGCAGTGCTCAAGGCGGCGGATGCCGGCATCGTCGCTGCCCGGGAGGTGGAGATCGAGGGTGCCGTGGGGCATCATGCGGGCCGCGAATACCACCTCAAGCGGCTCGATCTCGACCGGAATCTCGTGCTCACCATCGCGACCACGGCGCCTGTGTCGAGATCCCGGATCGTGCGGGCTACGGCTTCGACGCTCTTCGATGCGCCTCAGATCGGCGGTCGCCGGTGCAG
>JANOSR010000118.1:0-3301 GCA_031415935.1 Steroidobacteraceae bacterium
TGCGAATTCCGCGCCCCCAGCCTCTATGCGATCCGCGAGCTTCAGCAGCAACGCCGCGCGATCCTTGGGCGGTGTGCGCGACCAGCCTTCGAATGCGGCCTCCGCCGCCTTGACCGCGGCATTCACCTGTTCGGTCGAGGCTTCGGCAATGCGAGCGATGACCTTGCCGGTCGCGGGGTTGAGAATGTCTTCGACATCGCCCTGGCCGGAGACCAGCCTGCCATTAATCAAGAGCCTTTTTTGCATGACCGCCTCACTTTGATTCGAATTCCCGGGGTCGCGTCAACCAGTAGGCGAGCAGGATCGGGACCATCGTGATCAACACCACGGTGACTGCGACGACATTCGTGATCGGCCGTTCGCGCGGGCGGAACAGCTCGTTGAAGAACCAGATCGGCAGCGTCTTCTCGTGTCCCGCCGTGAACAGCGTCACGATGATCTCATCGAACGAGAGCGCAAACGCCAGCATGCCGCCGGCCAGCAGCGCAGTAGCGATCTGCGGCAGCAGCACATAACGGAAGGTCTGGAATCCGTCGGCGCCCAGATCCATCGAGGCCTCGATCCAACTCTGCGGCAGGCGGCGCAGGCGCGCGATGACGTTATTGTGCACGATCACGATGCAGAAGGTTGCGTGGCCGATGACGATGGTCCAGAAGCCAGGCTGTATGCCGCCGAGCCGGAAGGCCGACAGCAGGGCGATGCCCGTGATGATACCGGGCAGCGCAATCGGCAGCACGAACAGGAGCGTGATGGCTTCGCGGCCGCGGAACCGTGTTTGCGCGAGCGCGAAGGCGGCGAGCGTTCCGAGTACAAGCGCCATGCCGGTCGCGACTGCTGCAACCGAGAGCGACATCCGAAGCGCCGCCCAGATGTCGTCGCGTGCGAAGGCAACGGCAAACCAGTGAAACGTCAGGCCCGGCGGCGGAAACTGGTAGGTGCGATCCTCGGTCGTGAATGCATAGAGCACGATCACCCAGACCGGCAGGTGCAGGAAGGCGAGGCCGGCAAATGCCGCCAGCTTCTGGCCGAAAGATGCCCCATTCCAGTCGCGCCTAGAGCGCATCGAAGGCCCCCAAACGCTTGGCGAGCGAAAGATAGATCGCGATCAGGAGGATCGGCACGACCGAAAATGCCGCCGCGAGCGGCAGATTTCCCGCGGTGCCCTGCTGCTGGTAGACCATCATGCCGATGAAATAACCCGGGGCGCCGACCACGCTCGGGATGATGTAGTCGCCGAGCGTCAGCGAGAACGTGAAGACCGATCCGGCGGCGAGACCGGGAAGCGCGAGCGGCAGCACGACGTTGCGGAATGTCTGGCCTGGGCGTGCGCCCAGATCGGCCGAGGCCTGCAGCAGCGACTGCGGCACGCGTTCGAGTGCTGCGGTGAGCGGCAGGATCATGAATGGCAGCCACATGTAGACGAATACGATGAACATGCCGAGATAGGACGACGCCAGCGACGGCCCGCCAATCACCGGTGTGGTGAGCGCGTATTCAAGCGCGGGCGTGAGGCCCAGCTGGTCCACGAACCACGACAGCACGCCTTGTTTGGCGAGCACCAGGCGCCAGGCGTAGACCTTGACCAGATAGCTGGTCCACATCGGCAGCATCACACCGACATAGAAGAAGGCCTTCATGCGCGGCGAGGCATAGCGCGCCATGTAATTGGCAATCGGGAAGGCCACGACCGCCGCGGTCAAGGTGACCGCGGCCGCCATCCCGAGCGTCCGCAGGATGATGTCCACATTGGCCGGATGACTGACGAGTTGCCGGTAGGTCGCGAACGTCAATTCCGGAACGATGCGGGCGGTGAACTCGTCGATCGCGTAGAAGCTCTGCATCAAAAGCGCGAGCAGCGAGCCGAGATAAACCGTGCCGAGCCAAAGTAAGGGTGGCAGCAACAATAACGCCAGGTAAAAACCACGGCGGCCGTACAGGAATGTGGCGATCGCGCGCATCGGCAACCGCTGCTTCAGGCGTCCGCGAGTGGCACGAGACTTTCTCGCGACCAGGCGAGCTGCACGCGGCTGCCGCGCGCAGTTGCGACTTCCGCCGCGCCTTCCGGGCGCACGGCGGCGAGTATCGGTCCCGCATCCGTGCGCACGTGCCAGCGGCTCGTGGCGCCGTGGTAGTGGAGATCCTCCAGCACGCCCTCGCAGCTCAATGCACCGTCTGGCACCGGCGCACCGGCGGCGAATACCTCGATCGCTTCCGCGCGAATCGCAAAGGCACGAGCGGCGCCCGTGATGCGCCGCGCCAGCTCGCCTTCCACCACATTGGCGCTGCCGACGAAGCGCGCGACGAAAGCGGTGCGCGGGTGCTCGTACAGATCGCGCGGCGAATCCAGCTGTTCCATGCGCCCGTCGCGGAACACCGCGACCCGGTCCGCCATACTGAGGGCCTCTCCCTGGTCGTGCGTTACATAGACGAACGTGATGCCGACCTGCTGCTGGATGGCCTTGAGTTCGATCTGCATTTCTTCGCGCAGTCGCAGGTCGAGCGCGCCGAGCGGCTCATCGAGCAGCAGGACCTTGGGCTTGTTGATCAACGCACGGGCGAGCGCGACGCGTTGTTTCTGCCCGCCAGACAGCTGCGCGGGCGCGCGGTCCGCGAGTGCCGCGAGCCGCACCAGGTCCAGCACCTCGAGCGCGAGGCGGTGGCGCTCCGGCTCAGATACGCCGCGCACCTTCGGGCCGTAGGCCACGTTCTCAGCCACGCTCATGTGGGGAAACAGCGCGTAATCCTGGAAAACGGTATTGACGCTGCGGTCGAAGGGCGGGATGTCCGTGACATCCTCGCCGTCCAGCAGCACCTTGCCCAGTGTCGGGCGGTCGAATCCGGCGATCAGCCGAAGGCAAGTGGTCTTGCCGGAGCCGGACGGCCCCAGCAGCGCGAAGAATTCTCCTGGTGCGATGGAGAGCGACACCTCGTCCAGCGCGCGCACGGCGCCGAACAGCCGGCTGACGCCGGCCAGTTCGATGGCCGGCGTCATGGAAGACGAAGGGCGCCGCTCAGCGGCCGCCCATGATCGCGACGTAGTCGGTGCTCCAGCGGCTGTAGGGCACGCATTCACCACTCGCGCAAGCCGCTTCCGGTGTGCGCCAGAACCAGATCTTCGAGAAATTCTCGAATCCGTTCGTCGCGCAGCCCCCGACGCCCAGCAGGGCATTGTCGGTGCAGGCCGCCGGAACCGCGGGAACCGAACCGAACCAGGCCGCGAGATCGCCCTGCACCTTCGGGTTGATCGACCACTCGAGCCATTCATAGGCGCAGTTGGGATGCGCGGCGCTCGCGCTCATCA
>JANOSR010000119.1:0-3207 GCA_031415935.1 Steroidobacteraceae bacterium
GAGCGCATCGGGCTCGTGCACGAGGTCGTCGGCGATGCGGCCCTGCCAGAAGCCGCGGGAAAGCTGGTCGAAGCATTGCTGGCAGGCGGACCCTGTGCGCAGGTCGAGATCAAGGCACTGCTGCGCCGCGTGACCGGCCGAACCGATGCCAGCGATGTGACCCTGCAGAATGAACTGGCGCACTGGATTTCGCGGATTCGCGGCAGTGATGAAGGCCGTGAAGGACTTTCGGCCTTCCTTGAGAAGCGCCCGGCGAAGTGGCGCGATCCCGGCTGATGCTGCGCCGGCTCCTGATCGCGAATCGCGGCGAGATCGCGTGGCGCATCATGCGGACCTGCCGCAGGCTCGGCATTCATTCGATTGCCGTGTATTCAGAGGCGGATCGCGACGCACTGCACGTGCGAAGCGCCGACGAGGCAATCTGCATCGGCCCGGCGCCGGCGCGTGAGTCCTATCTCGATGCCGATGCCGTGATCCGCGCCGCGCGCGCGAGCCGCGCGGATGCGATCCACCCTGGCTACGGTTTTCTCTCGGAAAACGCCGCATTCGCCGAGGCCTGCGAATCGGCAGGCATCCGCTTTGTCGGACCGCCCGCCTCCGCGATCCGCGCGATGGGCCTGAAGCACGAAGCCAAGGCGCTTGTTTCCGCGGCCGGCGTGGCCGTGGTGCCGGGCTACATGGGCGATGACCAGACCGATAGGGTCCTGAAACGCGAGGCGGAGCGGGTCGGCTTTCCGCTGCTCGTCAAAGCGGTCGCAGGCGGCGGCGGCAAGGGGATGCGGGTGGTGCGGAATGCCGCCGAGTTGCCGGAAGCGATCCGCGGCGCTCGCGGCGAAGCCGAAAGCGCCTTCGGCGACGGACGGCTGATGCTCGAACGCTTCCTCGAGCGGCCGCGGCACATCGAGGTGCAGGTCTTCGGCGACGGCCATGGCAATTGCCTGCATCTCTTCGAGCGCGAATGCTCGGTCCAGCGCCGCTACCAGAAGATCATCGAGGAATCGCCCTCGCCATTTGTCGACGCCAGGGCGCGCGCCGCAATCACCGAGGCCGCCGTGCGCGCGGCGAAAGCGGCCGGTTACGTCAATGCGGGCACCGTCGAATTCATCGTCAGCGCCGACGGCGAGTTCTTTTTCATGGAAATGAACACGCGCCTGCAGGTCGAGCATCCGGTGACCGAAGCGGTGACCGGTCTCGATCTCGTCGAATGGCAGCTGCTCGTCGCAGCGGGCGGGCGCCTGCCGCTTGCGCAGGATCAACTGCGCCAGCAAGGCCATGCGATCGAGGCACGCATCTACAGCGAGGACCCGCGCCGCGGTTTCCTGCCGTCCACCGGGAAAATCGAACGCTTCGCTTGCCCGCCGCAGGATGGGCATTGGCGCATCGACCGCGGTGTCGAGGATGGCGACGCCATCACGGTCTACTACGACCCGATGATCGCGAAAGTCATCGCGAGCGGTCCCGACCGCGCCGCCGCGCTGGCAACGCTCAAGGATCGCCTGGCTCGCACGGCGATATTCGGGGTCGCGACCAACCTGCCGCTGCTGCGCAATATCGCAAGGCATCCGCAATTTGCCGCGGGTGACGTGGACACGGGATTCGTCGATCGCGAACTCGAAACGCTGACGCGCCCCACCCCGCCTGCGCCTGAGTCGCTGATACTCGCGGCGAATCTTGCGCTGGACGCAGCCGCCGAAACCGCTGATCGCAACGGACCTGATTCGCCCTGGGCGCACGGCGACGCCTGGCGCATGACGGGATCCGGCCGGCAGACGCTCGGCCTGCGAACACCGGCATTTCTGCAATTGCACGCGTCGCGGCAAGCCGGGCGAGTCGAGATAACGCTGGCCGATACATCCCTGACCGGGAGCGTGCTGCCAGACGGCGAAGATCGCTACCGCGTCGATGCCGGCGCTGGCCCGCGGGAAATCGAATTGATCCGTCACGGCCCGCAGTTGCAGATCATCGGCGCGCAAACGGACGAGATCACGCTTGCCGCCGCCTGGCCATTCGATCGAAGTGTCGAAGATTCGGACGCGCATCCCGCATCGCCATTGCCGGGCCGCGTCGTGGAGCTTCGCGTCAAGGCCGGCGACAGCGTCGCGCGCGGTGACGTGCTGGCAGTCGTCGAAGGCATGAAGATGCAGCACGCGATCAAGGCGGGTCGCGCAGGCCGGATCGCCAGGGTGCTGGCGCGGGCCGGTGAACTGGTCGATGCCGACACTGTCCTGTTTGACATAGAGTCGGCCTGACCGATCGGTTGTTTTGCGGCGCAAGACCCGCTAACGTGCTGCCCCCATTGAGTTGTCTGCACTTTTGTTCGCAGGTGCAGTAAAGGGATTCATGCAGCTTTCCAAAAAAGTGGTCGCCATCACCGGCGGCGGCCGCGGACTCGGCCGGGCCATGGCGCTCGCTTTTGCCGCCGAGGGCGCCCGGGTCGCGGCGCTCGACATCCATGCGGCGGATCTCAAGGAGACCTGCGCGCAATGCACGGCTCTCGGTGTGCGCGAAGTGCCCTACCAGACCGACGTTGTCGATGAATCGCAGGTCGATGTCACTCGCGCAATGGAATGCCGTGCTGAATGTCAATCTGACAGGCGTTTTTCTGTGCGCCCGCGAAGCCGCGGAACGCATGATCCGGCAATGCCGGGCAGACCAACTACTCGGCCGCCAAGGCGGGCGTTGCCGCGAAGACGGTCGTCTGGGCCAAGGAACTGGTGCGTCACGGCATCCGCAGCGCCGCCATTGCGCCCGGCTTCTGCGCGACCGACATCCTCGCGGCCATGAAACCCGAGCTCGTCGCCAAGGTCACAGAAGCTGTGCCATTGCAGCGGCTCGGCGATCCCGCGGAGATCGCCACGACCGCGGTCTACATTGCCGAGAACGACTTTGTGAACGGCCGCGTCATCGAAGTCGACGGGGGCCTCAGGCTCTAGCGAATGTAAACTGTCAGCCGGGGGACGCAGGATGAAACTCGACCAGGTCAAGGCGGTCATCAGCGGCGGGGCCTCTGGCCTCGGTCTCGCAACCGCAAATCATCTCGTAGCCGCGGGTGGCAGGGTGACGCTACTCGACGTGCAGGAAGAGGCCGGCAATGCGGCGGCGGGCGCGCTCGGCAAGGCCGCGCGCTATCGGGGCTGCGATGTGACCAGCGAATCCGCCGTGGAGACCGCGATCCGCGAGGCCGCGGACTGGATGGGCGGTCTGAAT
>JANOSR010000120.1:0-3185 GCA_031415935.1 Steroidobacteraceae bacterium
CTGAACCCGATCGCGGCATTCCCGATCATGATGGGCGCCTGCGCATTCCTGATGCCGGTCTGCGGCATGCGCTTCATTCGCGCCGAGCGCATCAACCTGCGTGTCGTGATCGGGCTCGCGCTCGGCGGCATACCACTCGTGCTGGTCGCCGCTTTCCTGGTGAAATCGCTGTCGCTCGTGGCACTGCGCTGGGGTGTCGTGGTCGTCGTCCTGTACGCAGCTGTACTGCTGCTGCGCTCGGCGATGAAGCCATCGCCGCAACAATAATCTGATTCGGAGGGAGTCAAATGGACAGAAGGCATTTCCTTGCTTCATCGGTGGCGGCCGCCGTCGCGGCATCGCTGCCGCTCGGTCGCCTGCTTGCGGCGGGTCGCGGCGCGCCGGTTGCGGGCGATGTGGCTGCCGTGACCGGCAGCGGCGCGGCAACCATGCTCGAGCGCGCCGCCCTGCAGGAACTCCGGGACAGTCTGCGCGGCGCATTGTTGCTGGCCGGCGACACCGGCTATGACGAAGCACGCCGCGTGCTCAACGAGTCCTTCAACAAGCATCCGGCGCTCATCATTCAGCCCACAGGTGTGGCGGATATCCGCAATGCCGTGACATTTGCGCGTGAACGCGAGTTGTTGCTCGCCGTGAAATGCGGCGGCCACAGCTTCTCCGGCAAGTCGACCTGCGACGGCGGCATGCAGATCGACCTGTCGCGCTTCCGCAGCGCTGGCGTGGACCCGATACTTCGCCGTGCCTATGTGGCCGGCGGCAGCCTGCTCGGCGAAATGGACCATGAGGCAATGGCATTCGGCCTCGTCACGACGGCGGGCACCGTATCCCACACCGGGATCGCCGGATTGACGCTGGGTGGCGGCTTCGGACGGCTGGCGCGGCGATTCGGGCTCGCGCTCGACAATGTGCGGGCCGTGGACCTTGTGACGGCCGATGGCCGCCTGCTGCACGCAAGCGCCGATGAGAACCCCGATCTTCATTGGGGCGTGCGCGGTGGCGGTGGCAATTTCGGCATCGTCACCGGCTTCGAATTCGAACTGCATCCAATGCAGCGGCATATCATCGGTGGCGATCTCGTATTCCCCTTCGCGAGGGCACGCGAGATCCTCGAGTTCTACGCTGACTACAGCAACAACGTGCCGGACGAAATGTACGTTGATTTCTTCATGTCGCTGCCGCCCGGCGGCAAGCCTGGCTCGTGCGGCATTCATTTCTGCTATTCCGGGCCGGCTGAGAACGCCGAAAGACTGCTGGCACCCGCGCGCAAGCTCGGCACACCGATCGCCGACACGATCAAGGCGCAGGAATACGTGGCGATCCAGCGCAGTTCGGACCGGAGCGATCCACGCAACGAGGGCACGTACCTGAAGTCGGGCTTCATCAGTGACTTCAAGGGCAGCATGATCGAGGCCATGGTCAATGGCTTCCAGCCGGATCCGGGGCGCAACACGATCGTGTTCTTCCAGCATTCCGGCGGCGCAATCGGCCGTGTTGCGCCCGACGCCACGGCATTTCCGCACCGGCACTCGAAGCACAACATGTTCTCCGTCGTCGCGTGGAATCTCGACAGCGACGCGGCCCCGCATGTAGGCTACGTCAAGAACTATTGGGCGACGCTGGAGCCATTCACCGATGGCTATTACACAAACGAGGTCGGCGACGAGGCGCAGAACATCGTCGACACGAACTACCAGGGCAACATCGGCCGCCTGCGCACGCTCAAGAAGAAGTACGACCCGGGAAACCTGTTCCGGTTGAATGCGAATGTGGTGCCGAGCGGGTCTTAGGTGTGACGCGCTGGGCCAGTTCGTAAGGCTGATCGGAGGTCGCCGACCCGGGCCGACGGCCCGGGCCGTTGTCGGCCAGATTGGGTTAGCGGATACTTGTCCATCGACCGGAGACTTGAATTCTGTCCAGGCAACGTCATCGGCTGTTTGCTCGCGTGCTGGCGCTCGCACTGCTCGTCGCGCAGTTCGGCGCCGAGGTCCACGCCTATTCGCATCTGGCAACGGACCCGTACGGCGTCCCGAGTTCGATGCAATACTGTGTGAAATGCCTGTCTTTCGCGCCTGTGACCATGGCAGTAGGCGGCATGCCGTACGTGCTGCTGACTGCTCAGTGTGAATCAGAACCCGCCCTTCCAGTCGCCACAGTATCGATCCCCGACTCCTCTCCATTCCCCGCATTTCAGCCCCGCGCACCGCCCCACCTTCTCTAGGCCAATGCACACACGGCGCGCGCTTGCGCGGCCGTGCCCTTTGACTTGAGAGGAGGACCATTCCATGACGAGGTTCAAGCCCGTCGCGGCGCTTATGGCGATTGCCTGTGCGGCGTTGCCGTCAATTGCGGAAGCAGCAGACGACGTCGCGGAATTGCGCGCTGAACTGCAGGCCCTGAAGAGTGAATACGCGTCGCGCGTTGGCTTGCTCGAGGCGCGAATCGAACAGCTCGAATCCGCCCCCGAGCCCATCGCAGCGCAGGTCGCCCAACAACAGCTGCCCCCGGCTGCCGGTTCGCGTTCCGCGCCATCGGCCTTCAATCCGGCGATTTCGCTGATTTTCGCTGGCAACTACACAGACGTGTCGCAAGATCCGGAGAACTGGCGCATTGCCGGATTCATGCCGAGCGGCAGCGAGGTGGGTCCGGGCGAGCGAAGTTTCAACCTCGGAGAGTCCGAGCTCGTGCTCAGCGCCAATGTCGACCCGTATTTTTCGGCGACGATGATTGCCGCAATCACGGGTGAGGATGAGATCGAGGTCGAGGAGGCGTACTTCCGGACGCTTGCGCTGCCGTCTGGCTTCACTGCCAAGGGAGGGCGCTTCTTCTCCGGCATGGGGTACTTGAATGAAGTGCATGCGCATGCCTGGGATTTCGTCGATCAGCCCCTCGTCTACCAGGCGTTCTACGGCGGCCAGCTGGCGCAGGACGGAGTGCAGCTCAAATGGCTGGCACCCACCGAGCTCTTCGTCGAGCTTGGAGCCGAGACCGGTAATGGCCAGGCGTTTCCGGGGACACGCCGCGGTCGCAATGGCTTCAACGGCGCCACGGCCTATGCACACGTCGGCGGCGATCTCGGCGAATCCACGAGCTGGCGCGTGGGCGCCTCGTGGCTTGAACTGCGAGCCGAGAACCGCTCCTACGAGGACCTCAACGAGCTCGACGAACCGGTGCTGAACTCCTTCACC
>JANOSR010000121.1:0-3303 GCA_031415935.1 Steroidobacteraceae bacterium
GCTAGCCGGCATCAGGTCGCTGCCGCAGATTTCCTGTTCTTCAGCGGAAGTTGCGTGCCGGCGCGGCGAGCGAGCCCAGTAGCGCCGAGCGATCTTCCAGTCGTTCGACGACGACATGCAGCACCTCACCCTCGCGCTGCAGCCTGCCCCTGACACCGAGCAGCCGCGCCTCCAGCAATGTCTTGCGATGGCGATCCGCGATGCGGCTCCAGACCACCAGATTCACATAGCCGGTTTCGTCCTCGAGCGTCACGAAGATCACGCCGCTTGCGCTCCCCGGTCGCTGCCGTGTCAGGACGATGCCGCCGGTCGTGACTCTTGCGCCATCCGCCAGCTGCAGGACCTCCGCCGCCGGCAACCAGCCGCAGGCGGCCAGTTGCGGCCGCAGCAGGGCCAGCGGATGACGGGCGAGCGTCAGGCCAACTGCCCGGTAATCGGCCACGATATCCTCGCCTTCCGATGGCGCGCGCAGCAGCGGGATTCCTTCCGCGCGTTCCGCATCGGGCACGAGTGGCAATGACGGCTCGATCCCGAGCACCTGCCAGGCGGCAAGGTGGCGATGACCGGCGAGACCGGCGAGCGCCCCGGCCGCCGCGAGCGCCTCCAGATCGCGCCGCGGCAGCCGCGTCCGGCGGGCCAGTTCACCGATATCCCGGAATGCGCCATCTGCGCGTGCCGCGACCACAGATTCCGCGCTATCCCGTGACAGGCCGCGCACGCGGCCGAGACCCAGGCGCAGCGCCGGACCTGCACCTGCCACCGGCTCCAGTGTCGAGTCCGGATCACTTGAATTCACATCGACAGCGCGTACCGGCACGCCGTGCGCGCGCGCATCGCGAACGAGTTGCGCTGGCGCATAGAAACCCATCGGCTGGCTGTTCAGCAGCGCGCAGCAGAATGCCGCCGGCTCGTGATGCTTGAGCCAGGCCGAGACATAGACCAGGAACGCGAAACTCGCGGCATGTGATTCCGGGAAGCCGTATTCGCCGAAGCCGAGGATCTGCTGGAACACCTGGCGTGCGAAGCCCTCGTCATAGCCGCGCGCGCGCATCCCCTCGACCAGGCGTTGTTCGAACGGCCCGAGCGAGCCCTTGCGCTTCCAGGCGGCCATCGCGCGCCGCAGCCGGTCGGCTTCGCCCGGCGTGAAGCCCGCCGCGACGATCGCGAGCTGCATGACCTGCTCCTGGAAGATCGGCACGCCGAGCGTGCGCGAAAGCACCTCGCGCACTTCCGGACCCGGGTACTCGACCGGTTCCTGGTGGCTCCGCCGGCGCAGATAGGGATGCACCATCTGGCCCTGGATCGGGCCGGGCCGCACGATCGCGACCTCGATGACGAGGTCGTAGTAACAGCGCGGCTGCAGCCGCGGCAGCATCGCCATCTGCGCGCGCGATTCGATCTGGAACACGCCGATCGTGTCGGCCCGGCAGATCATCTCGTAGACGGCGGGATCCTCGGGCGGTATGTCGGACATGCGGAACTCGCCGCCATGGCGTGCGGAGACCAGCGCGAGCGCCTTGCGGATCGCCGACAGCATGCCGAGTCCCAGCACGTCCACCTTGAGGAGCCCCAGCTCGTCGAGATCGTCCTTGTCCCACTGGATGACCGTGCGCTCCGGCATCGCCGCGTTCTCGATCGGCACCAGCTCCTCGAGCGGGCCGCGCGAAATCACGAAGCCGCCGCTGTGCTGTGACAGGTGCCGCGGGAAGCCGATCAGCTCGCGGGTCAGCGCGAGCACGCGTGCGAGCAGCGGGTTCGCAGGGTTGAGGCCCGCGTCGCGGATCCACCGGTCGGCGATTTCGTTGCCGTCCCACCATTGCATCGCGCGTGCCAGGCGGTCGATCTGTGGCGCATCGAGCCCGAGTGCCTTGCCGACGTCGCGCACCGCGCTTTTCGGGTGGTAGCAGATCACCGTCGCGGTGAGTGCGGCGCGCCCGCGCCCGTACTTGCGATACAGGTACTGGATGACTTCCTCGCGCCGCTCGTGCTCGAAATCGACGTCGATATCGGGCGGCTCATTGCGCTCGCGCGAGATGAAGCGCTCGAACAGCACGGTCATGCGCGCGGGATCCACCTCGGTGATGCCGAGCGCATAGCAAACCGCCGAGTTGGCGGCCGAGCCGCGGCCCTGGCACAGGATGTCGCGCCCGCGCGCGAACTCGACGAGGTCGTGAACCGTCAGGAAGTAGCGTTCGTAGCCCAGTTCCGAGATCAGCGCGAGTTCCCGGTCCAGGAGTTCCCGCACCGGCTGTGGCACGCCGCCCGGCCAGCGCCGCGCAGCGCCCTGCCCGACCAGTCCGCGCAGGTACACAGACGGCAGCTGACCCTGCGGCACGACCTCCTCCGGGTACTCATAGCGGATTTCGTCCAGCGAGAAATGGCAGCGCCCGGCGATCTCGAGCGTTGCGTCGAGGAGTGCCCGCGGATACAGCTCCGAGAGCCGCGCGAGCGGACGCAGCAAGCGCTCGCCATTCGGATGGAGCGCAAGACCCGCCCGCGCCACGCTGGTCTTCTGGCGGATCGCGGTCAGCGTGTCCTGCAGGGCCCGTCGCCTGCGCTGGTGCATGTGCACGTCACCACTTGCAACGGCCGGTATTCCGAGCTGGCGCGCCAGCGTCTCGAGCCGGATGAGCCGCTCGCGATCGGCACCCGCCATCGGCAGCTCGACGGCGACCCACAGGCGCCCGGCGAAGCGCTCACGCAGCCAGCTGCCGTCTTCCACCACAGGCAGCGGCCCCGGCAGCCACAGCACGAGGCAATCCTCGAGCCCATCCCCGAGATCCCTGCGGTCGAGCGTGTAGCGCCCTTTCGGCGCCGCCCGGCGGGCACGCGTGATCAGCCGGGCGAGCGCGCCATAACCCCGCCTGCTGGTCGCAAGACAGACCAGCCGAAGGCCGTCTGCGAGTGTGAATTCGCTGCCGACGATCAGCGCAAGACCGCAGTCGCGCGCCGCCGCATGGGCGCGCACGACGCCTGCCAGCGAGCATTCATCCGTCAGAGCGAGTGCGGCGTAACCCAGTTGCCGCGCGCGCCCGACCAGTTCGGCCGGATGCGAGGCGCCGCGCAGGAATGTGAAATTGCTGAGGCAGTGCAGCTCGGCGTATGCCATCCGGAGTCAACCGCGGCGCGCGGGCGGTGCGCGGCCGAGACTCCGCTCGTTCGCGCCGCCGGAACTTACGCGCTCACTCGCGGGGTCCCGGCGCGCTTGCCTTCGCGCCGCACGAGGTGGCGGGGTTCTCGCGAGCGACCTCGTAAGTTACGGCGGAGTTAGCAAGCGAGAAACCCCGCCGGATCCCGTGCGGC
>JANOSR010000122.1:0-8346 GCA_031415935.1 Steroidobacteraceae bacterium
GATGTCGCGCGGGTCATGGACGCCGCTCAGGCCGTGCCGATCCCGGCCGACCAGAAGATCCTGCACGTGCTGCCGCAGGAATTCATCATCGACGGACAGGAAGGCATCCGCGAGCCGATCGGCATGTCGGGCGTGCGGCTCGAGGCGCGCGTGCACATCGTCACCGGCGCCGAGAGCGCGGCGCAGAACATCGTCAAATGCGTGCAGCGCTGCGGGCTCGAGGTCGAGGACATCGTGCTCGAGCAGCTCGCCTCGTCATTCGCGGTGCTGACCGACGACGAAAAGGACCTCGGTGTCTGCCTGGTGGATGTCGGCGGCGGCACCACCGATATCGCCGTGTTCTCGAGCGGCGCGATCCGTCACACCGCGGTCATCCCGGTGGCCGGCGACCAGGTCACGAATGACATCGCGGTCTCGATGCGCACGCCGACGCCGTATGCGGAGGAGATCAAGATCCGCTACGCCTGCGCGCTGTCGCAACTCGCGAATCCGGACGAAACGATCGAGGTCCCGAGTGTCGGCGACCGGCCGCCGCGCCGGCTCGCGCGCCAGACGCTCGCCGAAATCGTCGAGCCTCGCTACGAGGAGCTGTTCACGCTGATCCGCGACGAGCTGCGGCGCTCCGGTTTCGAGGAGGCAATTGCGGCCGGTGTCGTGCTGACCGGTGGCAGCGCAAAAATGGAAGGGGCCGTCGAACTGGCCGAGGAGATCTTCCACATGCCGGTGCGGCTCGGCTTCCCGCAGGGCGTGACCGGCCTCGGCGACGTGGTGCGCAATCCGATCCACGCGACCGGCGTGGGTCTCCTGCTTTACGGCCGGGCGAATCTCGGCCAACCGGCGCCGAAGCTCGTCGGCGACGGCGTCAAGTCGGTAGTCGAGCGAATGAAATCGTGGTTCCAGGGATATTTCTAGCGGAGGAGCGGACATGTTCGAACTGATGGATACATACAGCCAGACGGCTGTCATCAAGGTGATCGGCGTGGGCGGCGGCGGCGGCAATGCCGTGTCGCACATGGCCAAGTGCGGCATCGAAGGCGTCGAGTTCATCTGCGTGAACACTGACGCGCAGGCGCTCAAACACACGCAGGTGAAGTCCTCGTTGCAGATCGGCTGCAACATCACCAAGGGCCTCGGCGCCGGGTCCAACCCGGAGGTCGGCAGGCAGGCGGCGATGGAGGACCGCGATCGCATCATCGAGCTGATCGAGGGCTGCGACATGCTGTTCATCACGGCCGGCATGGGTGGTGGTACCGGCACCGGTGCGGGGCCGGTTGTCGCGCAGGTCGCGCGCGAGCTCGGGATATTGACGGTGGCCGTCGTCACCAAGCCATTCACGATGGAAGGCAGCAAGCGCCAGGCGATTGCCGACAACGGCATTACCGAGCTGTCGCGGCACGTCGACTCGTTGATCACGATTCCGAATCAGAAGCTGCTGTCGGTGCTGGGTGGCTCGACGACGCTGCTCGAAGCGTTCAAGCGCGCCAATGAAGTGCTGCAGGGCGCCGTGCAGGGCATCGCCGAACTGATCACGCGGCCGGGCCTGATCAATGTCGACTTCGCCGACGTGCGTACCGTGATGTCCGAGACCGGGCTCGCGATGATGGGCACCGGTGTCGGCACCGGCGAACATCGCGCGCGCGCGGCCGCCGAGTTGGCTGTGTCGAGCCCGCTGCTCGAGGACATCAATCTGGCCGGTGCGCACGGCATCCTCGTCAATGTCACCGCGGGTCTCGACCTGTCGATCGGCGAGTTCGAGGAGGTGGGCAATACCGTCAAGCAGTTCGCGGCCGACGATGCGACCGTCGTGGTCGGCACCGTGATCGACCCGGAGCTGGAAGGCGAGTTGCGCGTCACCGTGGTCGCGACCGGTCTCGGCCGCGTCCAGGTCAAGGGTGCGGCACCGGTCGCAGCGCCGAGCGCGACGGCGGGATTGGTTCGGCGCCCTGGCGACGTCAAACTGGTCAGTGGCCGTGGCAGGGCAGCACCGCCCGACTACAGCCACCTGGACCGGCCGGCGATCCAGCGCCAGATGCAGCGCGCGGTCGGCGACGGCCTCCGGAGCGACTTCACCTCGGAGGACGTGCTCGACATCCCGGCATTCCTGCGTCGTCAGGCCGACTGACGCCGCGGTGATCCGGGCGAACGAAGGGCGAGGCCTGCGGGCCGCGCGCATGCGGCTGCGGACGCGACGCTCGGCGACGGGCCGACGCGCCGAGCGCGCGCGCGCTGCGAGCAGCCGCGACCCTCCGTCATGAATCCGGGACGACAGCCGCCGGCCTTTCTCCGCTGGCCGGCGGCCTGTCGAACCGGGTGATGTGCTAGATTCCGGCCCCAAGGCGACCGATGGCTCTGCAACGAACTTTACGTAATTCGATACGCGCGAGCGGCATCGGGCTGCACACAGGCCGCAAGGTCCTGATGGTGCTGAGGCCCGCGCCGCCCAACACCGGCATCGTGTTCCGGCGCGTCGATCTCGATCCGCCCGCCGACATTCCGGCGCGCGCGACCAATGTGACGGAAACCAATCTCGGCACGACGCTTGCGGTCGGCGAAGCCAGCGTCTCGACCGTCGAGCACCTGCTGTCGGCGTTCGCCGGGCTCGGCATCGACAACTGCTTCATCGAACTGACCGCGGGCGAAGTGCCGATCATGGACGGCAGCGCGGGTCCCTTCGTATTCCTGATCCAGTCGGCCGGCATCGAGGAGCAGAGCGCACCAAAGCGCTTCGTGCGCGTGCGGCGTCGCGTCGAAGTTGAGGACGGCGACAAGTGGGCGCGCCTCGATCCGTACGAGGGCTTCCGCGTCAACTTCGAGATCGAATTCGACCACCCGGTGTTTCGCCGCCATGCGCAGCGCGCGTCGATGGATTTCTCGACCACGACATTCCTGCGGGAAGTCAGCCGCGCGCGGACCTTCGGCTTCATGCGCGATCTCGAGTACCTGCGGGCGCGCAATCTGGCGCTCGGCGGGACCCTCGACAACGCCATCGTCCTCGACGACTACCGCATCCTCAATGAGGACGGGCTGCGCTATGAAGACGAGTTCGTGCGCCACAAGATCCTCGACGCGATCGGCGATCTGTACCTGCTGGGCCACTCGCTGATCGGCGAGTTCAGCGGCTACAAGTCCGGTCACGCGCTGAACAACCTGTTGTTGCACACGCTGCTTGCCGATGCCACGTGCTGGGAAGAAGTCACCTTCAGGGATGGCGGCACGGCGCCCATCTCCTACGTCGGCACCGCGAACGCGACCGCCTGATCAGGCGCGGTCCGAGCGCACCTTCACAACCACGCGTTCGATTGCAGTGCCGAGCTCGGCGGCGAGCTGGTCCTTGAAACGCGGCGCCTGGTAGCGCAGGCGCGTTCCCCAGGCGGCTGAGCGGACCAGTATGGTCAGGGTCCCATCCCGCACGACGGCGCCCCAGACCTCCTGGGTGAGCTCGGGCGGCAGCTGCCGCCGGAGCCCCGCAAGGGTGCGATCGGCCTCCTGCGTGCCCTCGCGCAGCCGCTGCAGCATCCCCTTGCCATGCGCCAGCAAGTCACTGACCGGCGTCAGTTTTTTCATGGGGGCCCGCGCCGGGGGCCGGCCAGGCTACGAAAGTACTTGAGTTTCAAGGCTTTTTTTGGCACTTTGCGCCGCTTAGGGGGTCCCCGCAGGGGCCCCACGAACGGCAATCATGGCGCGCCCGGTGGGTGACGCCGAGTTGCATAGTAACCGCCGGCCGGTACGAAGGGAGCCGCAGAGTCCTTGCAAAGCTTGACGCCCAGTGGTCCGGCCTGGCTCGGCAGCGCGAAGCGTTTCCGCTGGCGCCCGCTATTGATATCCACCGCCGGTGTCGCGTTCCTGGCGCTGTTGGCCTCTGCCTTCGTCGCGGGCAGCCGTTACGGGAGCAGCGGCCCGCTCGGCGAGTTTACGCTGGCGCGCTGGAGCGAAGATCTCGCGACACAACGCGCGATGCTCGAGAAGACCCGTGCCGCCGTCGATGACCAGGTCGGCGCGCTCGCAACCCGGGTCGGCCAGATGCAGGCGCAGCTGATCCGCCTCGATGCGCTGGGCCGTCACCTCACCGAGGTCGCCAAGCTCGATCGTGGCGAGTTCGATTTCGACCGGCCGCCCGCGGTCGGCGGGCCGCGCACGGAAGCGGCAGGTGCGGGCCCCGTCGTGCCGGCGCTCGAGGACATGCTCGATTCGGTGGATGCGGCGATCGACGATCGCGGCCGCCAGCTGACCGCGCTGCAGAACCTGATCCTGACACGCGAGTTGGCGCGGCAGATCGTTCCGGGCGGTCGCCCGGTCGAATCGGGGTACATCTCCTCGCTGTACGGACAGCGCACCGATCCCTTCGACGGCCGCAATGCCTTCCATTCGGGTCTTGATTTCGCGGGCACCGCCGGCACGCGCGTGCTGGCGGTCGCCGACGGCATCGTCAGTCATGCGGGCCCCGACGGCGGCTACGGCCGCCTGATCGAAATCACGCATGGCAATGGCTATGTCACCCGTTACGCACACAATGCAAAACTGCTGGTGGAGCCGGGCCAGACCGTGAAGCGCGGCGATCCGATTGCGCTGATGGGCTCCACGGGTCGCTCGACCGGAACGCATCTGCACTTTGAAGTGCTCCGTGACGGGCGCCCGGTCAATCCGCTGTCTTTCGTCCGGCGCTGATCGTCGCGGCCTGGACGAAATCCCCCAGGGCGAGTCGTAGTAAACTACCGGTTTTTTCCGGTGGCCCCAGTGGGAACCTGTCCCGACTGACCCTCCCGGTTCGAGGTCCCAGGCGCGTGTGGAAAATCTTTACGCGGATATTCGGCAGCCGTAACCAACGGCTGCTGCGTCAGTACGATCGCCGCGTGGCCGAGGCGAACGGCCATGCCGATGCGCTCGCCGCGATGACTGACGGGCAACTGCTCGCGCAGACCGGAAAGTTGCGCGCGCGTCTCGCCGCGGGTGACTCGATCGATGACGTACTGCCGGAGACATTCGCGACCGTGCGCGAGGCCGCGACACGCTCGGTCGGATTGCGCCCCTTCGACGTGCAGCTGATCGGCGGCATGGTGCTGCACGAGGGCAAGATCTCCGAGATGCGCACCGGCGAGGGCAAGACGCTGGTCGCGACATTGCCCGTCTACCTGAACGCGCTTGCAGGCCAGGGCGTGCACGTCGTCACGGTCAACGAATACCTCGCCCAGCGTGACGCCGAGTGGATGGGCCCGATCTACCGCTTTCTCGGCCTTACGGTCGGGGTAATCACGAGCGGCCAGCCGCCCGCCGACAAGCGCGCTGCCTACACCTGCGACGTGACCTACGGCACCAACAACGAATTCGGCTTCGACTACCTGCGCGACAATCTGGCGTTCCGTCTCGAGGACCGCGTCCAGCGTGGCCAGCACTACGCGATCGTCGACGAGGTGGACTCGATCCTGATCGACGAGGCGCGCACGCCGCTGATCATCTCCGGACCGGCCGAGGAAAGCACCGAACTCTACGTCAAGATCAACGAGCTGGTGCCACGCTTCAGGCGTCAGGAGCTGGAGGACGGCGAGGGGGAATACTTCGCCGACGAGAAGACGCGCCAGGTGCACCTGTCAGAGGCGGGATTCGAGAAGGCCGAGGAACTCATGCAGCAGGCGGGACTGCTGCGCCCGGGCGACAGCCTCTACGACCCGGCCAGTATCCGGCTGATGCACCACCTGAATGCGGCGCTGCGCGCGCACGCGCTGTATCACAAGGACGTCGAGTACATCGTGCGCGGCGGCGAGGTCATCATCGTCGACGAGTTCACCGGCCGCACGATGCCCGGCCGGCGTTGGTCGGACGGCCTGCACCAGGCCATCGAGGCCAAGGAAGGCGCGCGGATCCGCGAGGAAAACCAGACCATCGCGTCGATCACCTTCCAGAATTACTTCCGCCTCTACCGGAAGCTGGCCGGCATGACCGGCACGGCGGACACCGAGGCCTTCGAATTCCAGCAGATCTACGGGCTCGAGGTCGTCGTCGTGCCGACCCACAAACTAATGATCCGCAAGGACCAGGCGGATCTCGTCTACCTGAACCAGAAGGACAAGTTCGCGGCGATCATCGAGGACATCCGCGACTGCGTAACGCGTGGGCAACCGGCTCTCGTCGGCACGGCCTCGATCGAGACATCGGAACTTCTCTCCGGCTTGCTGCAAGAAGCCGGGATCGCGCACCAGGTCCTGAATGCCAAGCAGCACGAGCGCGAGGCAGTGATCATCGCGCAGGCCGGGCGGCCCGCCAACGTGACGATCGCGACCAACATGGCCGGCCGCGGCACCGACATCGTGCTGGGCGGCAACGTGCAGAAGCAGATCGAGCAGCTGCGCAAGGACGCGACGCTCGAGCCGGCGCAACTCGAAGCGCGCTCGCGCGAGCTCGAGGACGAGTGGCAACAACTGCACGGGCAGGTCATCGCGGCGGGCGGGCTGCACATCGTCGGCACCGAGCGCCATGAATCGCGGCGCATCGACAACCAGCTGCGCGGCCGGTCGGGCCGCCAGGGCGATCCAGGCTCCAGCCGGTTTTATCTGTCGCTCGAAGACAACCTGATGCGCATCTTCGGCGACCCGGCGCGCACCAAGTCGTTGCTGCGCACGGTCGGCATGCGCGAGGGCGAGGCCATCGAGAGCCGGATGCTGTCGCGCCAGATCGAGAATGCGCAGCGCAAAGTGGAGTCGCACAACTTCGACGCGCGCAAGAACCTGCTGGAATACGACGACGTCGCCAATGACCAACGCAAGGTGATCTATCGCCAGCGCACCGAGATCATGTCCACGGACGACATCGCGGGCGTCATCCGCGACGTGCGTGCCGAAGTCGTGCACGGCATCGTCGCCCAGTACATCCCGCCCGAGAGCGTCGAAGAGCAGTGGGATATCGCGGGGCTCGAGCAGTCCGTCGAGCGCGACTTCGCGGTGCGCACAGGTCTTGCAGCCTGGCTCGGCGAGAACCCGGACCGGCGTGGTGATGAAACCGCCGCGCGGCTCCTCGATGCGATCGAGGCGGCCTACGACGCCAAGATCCAGCAGGTCGGCGAGCCGGTCATGCGCCACCTGGAGCGCGCGGTGATGCTGCAGCAACTCGATGGCCAATGGCGCGAGCACCTGGCGGGGATGGATTACCTTCGCCAGGGAATCTACTTGCGCGCTTACGCGCAGAAAAATCCGAAGCAGGAGTATAAGCGCGAGGCCTTCGCGCTGTTCACTGCGATGCTCGACCGCATTCGCAGCGATACGGTGATGCTGCTGCAGCGCCTGCAGGTGCGCACCGAGGAAGAGATCGAGCGCGAGGAGGCCGAGCGTCGGCGGCGCCTGCAGAGCCGGATGCAGCTGCAGCATGCCGAGCCGCCCGCGATCACCCCCGAGGCACGACCGGCACCCATGGCGGATGCCGGCCGCGCGCCTGCCGCAGCGGCGCCACCCTTCGTACGTGGCGAGCGTAAGATCGGACGCAATGAGCTCTGCCCCTGTGGATCGGGCAGGAAATACAAGCACTGTCACGGGGCGATACAGAGAACCGGCGGTTGAGCACATTCTCTCCAGGAGCAGGAAAACCAGGGATGGCGGAGCTTCCGGAAATTCACGTCATCGCCGGCGCGCTTTTTGACGCCACCGGCCGCGTACTGATCGCGCAGCGCCCGCGCGGCCGCCACATGGCCGGACGCTGGGAATTCCCGGGCGGCAAGCTGGGTTTCGGTGAGGACCGGCTCGCGGGCCTGAAGCGCGAACTGGCCGAGGAACTCGGTGTCATCGTTGGTGCCGCCCGCCCGCTGATCCGGCTGTACCACAGCTACCCCGATCGCCGCGTGCTGCTCGACTTCTGGCGGGTCATCGACTACGCGGGCACCCCGAAAGGCCTCGATTCACAGGCCCTTGCCTGGGTGAAATCCGACGATTTGCCGGGTCACGACCTGCTGGAGGCCGACCGCGCCATCGTGACTGCATTGCGCCTCCCGCAGCTCGCCCGGGTCATTTCAGGCCCCGCCCAGCTTGCGGCACTCGGCGGCAGCGAAGCGCAGACGATCTTCTGGCACGTCGCGGAGTCGCCGGTCACGCAGCTGGACGCCGCGGTCGTGCGCAGCGCGCGCGCTGCAGGCCACCGCGTTTTCGCGCTGGGCGATGGTGTCGAGGCGATTCGCATCGCCGCCCAGGCCGGTGCTGACGGCGCCGTGCTGCGCCGGCACGGACAGAATCTGCATGTCGACCGCGAGGGCGCATTCCTGGTCGGCGTGGTCTGCGAGGACGAGGCCGGCGCGCTCGAGGCGATCGGCGAAGGCGCGCATTTCCTGGTGGTCGCGCCGCAGCGCGGACCGCTGCAGCATCGCGAGCT
>JANOSR010000123.1:0-2308 GCA_031415935.1 Steroidobacteraceae bacterium
CGCCACGGATTACCTGCGCGCGCGGCTGCGCCGCCCCAGGATCTCACCAAACAGCGCCATGGGTGGAGGATTCCCGGAAGGCACGGTGTTCGAGAGCAAGTTCGGCTCTGCCTACGACACACTCGCGGAGATCGTGCACGCCGAGCTGCCGGACGGTCGCAGGCTCATCATCGCCGCCTATTCGAATGGGCGCGATCCCGAGGGATCCGACGAGCAGGATCCCACGGCGCTTGCAGGGTTCGCGGCACTGCTGCTCGAAAGACTCGGTATGCCATGACTGAAGCCGCGAGGCGACTGCGCGGCGTGTTGATGATGATGGCCGCCGTGGGCGCCTTCGCGATCATGGACGCCTTGATGAAGCAGTTGACCGGCAGCTATCCGATACTGCAGGTCGCCTGCCTGCGCGGCGCGAGTTCACTTCCATTCGTAGCCGCGATATACGTGCTGACCGGCAAGACGCATCTGCTGCGACCCGTGCGCTTCGGTCTGCACGTCCTGCGCGCGGCGCTGGCTATCGTGATGATGTGGGGATTCCTCTGGGCGCTGTCACGCGCCAGCATGGCCGATACCTACGCAGTATTCATGTGTGCGCCGCTCCTGGTCGTACTCGCAGCATCCGTGATGCTCCGCGAGAAGGTGGACCGGCACCTGTGGTTTGTAATCCTCGCCGGACTCGCGGGCGTCTACGTGATGCTGAAGCCATCCGTATCGGGCATTGCGAGCCTGGCAGGGCTCGCAACGCTCCTGTCGGCGCTCGCCTATGCGGTGGTAGTCGTCCTGGTCCGGGTCCTGTCACGCACCGACACGACGGCGTCGATGGTGTTTTGGTACCTGCTCTTGTTGTCGATCGGCGCTGGTGCGCTGGCGGCGCCGGGATGGGTTTCCATACGCGCTGAGGACTGGCCCTGGATCGTCGCGGTCGGCCTGACCGGCTGGGCCGGCCAGTACCTGATCACCGAGGCCTTCCGCCTGGCGCCCGCCTCGCTCGTGGCCCCCTACGAATACACGGCACTGGTCTGGGCGATCGGCATCGACTGGATCGTCTGGCAGGTGTTGCCCGGCGCGCGGATGCTCGCAGGCTCCGCAATCGTCGTCGGGGCTGGCCTGTACCTGTTGCATCGCGAGCGGCGGGCGACTTGAACGCACCTGTGCTAACTTGAGCGAGGGTCCGGCAGCTCAAGAGGGAAGGACAATGAACATGAAACGTACATCGCGCCTGCTCGCGGGCGGCATCGCCGCGGTCCTCGCCGCGCATTCAGCCGGCGCGCAGGAGGCTTCGGACGAACTGCGTGAAGTCGTCGTAACCGGCACCCGCGTGGCGAATCGCTCGTCACTCGAAACGGCGGTCGCGGTTGACGTGGTTTCCGGAGAATCGCTGCAGAACGGCGGTATCACCGAGCTGAACCAGGCGCTGTCTGTCGCATTACCGTCATTCAATTTCCCGCGGCCGGGCCTTAACGACGGCACAGATACGGTCCGTCCGGCCACGCTGCGCGGTCTCGCTCCGGACCAGACGCTGGTGCTGCTCAATTCCAAGCGCCGGCACGCCGCGTCGTTGGTCAACGTCAACGAATCGATCGGTCGTGGCGCGTCGGCTGTTGACCTCAATACGATTCCGACTGCGATCGTCGGCTCAATCGAAGTGCTGCGCGACGGCGCATCGGCGCAGTACGGATCGGACGCCATCGCCGGTGTGATCAATGTCCGCCTCAGGGAAGAGCGTTCCGGCGGCAACCTCACCGGGTCTTTCGGCGTTCGGGAATCCGACTACACGACACCCACGGGTACACCTCCCGTCGGCGCCACCTGGTCGGCACCTTCGATACTCAAGAACAGTGGATCAGACGGCGATACCGTCACCGTGTCGGGCTGGAAGGGTTTTGCGCTCGGCGACAACGGCTTCCTGACAGTCGCGATGGAGTACAAGGACCAGGAACGCACCGAGCGCGGTGGCTGGGACTTTCGCCGGCAATATCCGCTGGTCAGCGGCGCCTTCGACCCGCGCGAAGCCACGTTCGACCGCTTCAACGCCTGGTACGGCGAACCGGAACTCGAGCAGATCAGCCTGTTCGCGAATGCCGGCAACGAGCTTGCGAACGGTGCGAATATCTATGGCTGGGCGAGCTACCAGAGCCGTGACGCGCGTTCGGCTGGTTTCTTTCGCCGCGCGCTCGACGACCGCAATGTGATTCAGATCTACCCCGACGGATTCCTGCCCATCATCGCGCCCGAGGTGACGGACTTCAGCGCGGCCGGCGGCATGACCTGGGCTTGGGGCGACTGGGACATGGACAGCTCGCTGGTCTAT
>JANOSR010000124.1:0-5601 GCA_031415935.1 Steroidobacteraceae bacterium
TCGGCGACGGTCTGGAAGTCGATCTCGGTGCTCCTGCCGAACACCGCCTGCTCCAGATCGAGTGTCAGCTCATAGCGCAGGTCTGCGCCGCGGAACACGGTGCTGCGGCCACCGCGGCGGCCACCGCCGAAGATATCGCCGAACACGTCCCCGAAAATGTCGCCGAATGCTTCGGACGGACTGAAACCCTGGCCGGCACCGCGTGCGGCATCGAGTCCGGCATGTCCGTACTGGTCATAGGCCGCGCGCTTCTGCGACTCCGTCAGGATTTCGTAGGCCTCCTTGGCCTCCTTGAACCGCTCCTCGGCTTCCTTGTCGTCGGGATTGCGGTCAGGGTGATACTTCATGGCCAGGCGGCGATAGGCCTTGGTGACGGCATCTTCCGTGGCATTTCTCGGAACGCCGAGCACCTGGTAGTAGTCACGCTTTGACATGGCGCTCCGCAGGCGCGAACGCCGGGCAACCCGATGTCACCCGGCGTCCGGCCGGACCATTTCGTGCGGGTTCCGAAGCTTTCAGTGCGGCTTCGGCCCCTTGTCCTTGATCTCCTCGAACTCGGCGTCGAGCACATCGTCCTTGTCCTTGCCCGGGCCCGCTTCCGCCCCCGGTGAAGCACCGGGCTCCGGGGCTTCGCCCTGGTAGGCGCGCTGCACGACCGGGGCGCTGGCCTTCGCAAGCGCCTCGGCCTTGCGCTCGATCGCCGCCTTGTCGTCGCCTTTCAGCACCCCGCGCAGGTCGTTCAATGCACCCTCGATGGCAACGCGCTCCTCGCCGGAAACCTTGTCGCCGAGATCCTTGAGCGATTTCTCGGTGGCATGCAGCAGAGCGTCGGCGCGATTGCGCGTATCCACCAGTTCGCGGAAGCGCTTGTCTTCCTCGGCATGGACTTCGGCATCCCTGACCATCTGCTTGATCTCGTCCTCGGACAGTCCGCTCGACGCCTTGATGACGATCTTCTGTTCCTTGCCGGTCGCCTTGTCCTTGGCAGACACGTTCAGGATGCCATTGGCGTCGATGTCGAAGGTCACCTCGATCTGCGGCATGCCGCGCGGAGCCGGCGGAATGTCACTGAGGTCGAACTTGCCGAGCGACTTGTTGTTCGTCGCCCGATCACGCTCGCCCTGCACCACGTGGATCGTCACGCCGGTCTGGTTGTCGTCCGCCGTCGAGAACACCTGTGTCGCCTTGGTCGGAATCGTCGTGTTCTTGTCGATCAGCCGCGTCATGACTCCGCCCAGCGTCTCGATGCCGAGCGACAGCGGCGTTACGTCCAGCAGCAGGACGTCCTTGACGTCACCGGCCAGAACGCCGCCCTGGATCGCCGCGCCTACCGCGACGGCCTCGTCAGGATTGACGTCCTTGCGCGGCTCCTTGCCGAAGAAATCCTTGACCGCTTTTTGTACCAGCGGCATGCGCGTCTGCCCGCCCACCATGATGACTTCGTCGACCTCGCCGATCGACAGCCCGGCGTCCTTCAGCGCGACCCTGCAGGGCTCGACCGTGCGGCTCACGAGATCCTCGACCAGCGACTCGAGCTTCGCGCGCGTGAGCTTCAGCGTCAGATGCTTCGGACCGGAGGCGTCGGCGGTGATGTACGGCAGGTTGATCTCGGTCTGCTGGCCCGACGACAGCTCGATCTTCGCCTTCTCGGCGGCTTCCCTCAGTCGCTGCACGGCCAGCGGATCCTTGCGCACGTCCACACCGCTTTCCTTCTGGAACTCGGCTGCCACGTGGTCGATGATCCTGCGGTCGAAGTCCTCGCCGCCGAGGAACGTATCGCCATTCGTCGACATGACCTCGAACTGGCGCTCGCCGTCCACATCGGCGATCTCGATGATCGAAATGTCGAAGGTCCCGCCGCCGAGGTCGTAGACCGCGATCTTGCGATCCTTGCCTTTCTTGTCCATACCATAGGCGAGTGCGGCCGCGGTCGGCTCATTGATGATGCGACGGACATTGAGACCCGCGATGCGGCCCGCATCCTTGGTGGCCTGGCGCTGCGCGTCATTGAAATAGGCTGGCACCGTGATCACGGCGTCGGTGACTGCCTCACCGAGATAGTCCTCGGCGGTCTTCTTCATTTTCGTCAGCACTCGCGCCGAAATTTCGGGCGGTGCCATCTTTTTACCCTGCGCCTCCAGCCAGGCGTCGCCGTTGTCGGCGCGCACGATCTTGTAGGTCTCGAGCGGAATGTCCGTCTGGACCACGCCATCGTCGAAGCGACGCCCGATCAGGCGCTTGATGGCGTGAAATGTGTTCTGCGAATTGGTGACCGCCTGGCGCTTGGCCGACTGGCCGACCAGCACCTCGGCATCCTTGGTGAATGCGACGACTGAAGGCGTCGTGCGATCGCCTTCGCTGTTCTCGATGACCTTGGGCGAACCGCCTTCCATGACGGCGACACAGGAGTTGGTCGTACCCAGGTCGATTCCGATGATCTTGGCCATAAGACTGGCTCCGCGAGGTTAGGACTGGCTCCGGATCTGGGGCCGGGCCCGGACTGTTTCAACCGTCCGGCGCCTGATCCGGCGCCGTCGAAACGATGACCCTGGCGGGGCGCAGCAGCCGGCCATTCAACAGGTAGCCCTTCTGGACCACCAGCAGGACGGTGTTCGGCGACTGGTCCGCGGACAGCCGGGTCGTCATCGCCTCGTGCAGCTGCGGATCAAATGGCTGCCCGGCCGGGTCGAGTTCAGTGATTCCGGCGCTTGCGAAGGCCTGCTGAAGCTGGCGCAATGTCGCCCGATGGCCCTCGGTCAGCGTCGCAGGATCCGCCGTTGCGGCCGCGTCCAATCCGAGACCCAGGCTGTCGGCCACGGGCAGAATCTCCGCGGCAAAGCGCTCGATGCCGTATTGGCGAGCCGCCTCGAGCTCGCGCGACATGCGTTTGCGGAAATTCTCGAGCTCGGCGGCGACCCGCAGGTAGGCGGCCCAATGCTCTGCCGCACGCGCCTCGGCTTCCGCACGCTGTTGCTCGGGCGTGGCTACCGGCTCAGGCCCTGATTCTTGGGCTGGCGCGGCTTCCGCCTGCTGATTGGTCTCTGTCATCAGGGCTGGCAGTCTGGGGCTCAGTCGCGCAGATTCAAGGCTGAACTCAGCATCCGGGCCGCAATATCCACCAGCGGGATCACGCGCTCATAGGCCATGCGCGTCGGCCCGATCACGCCGAGGACGCCGACCACGCGGTCATCCTGCGTGTAGGGCGCCGCGACCACGCTGCAATCATCCAGAATCGTATAGCCGGATTCGTGGCCGATGAAGATCTGCACGCCCTCGCCATGCAGGCTCTGGTCCAGCAGATGCAGGATGTCGCGCTTTTCGTTGAACGCCTCGAACAGCCGGCGCAGCCGGTCCACGTTCGAGAGTTCCGCAAAATCCATCAGGTTTGTTTCGCCGGCGATCACCATGTCGGCTTCGTGCTCACCCGGGTGTAACGCGAAGGCACGCTGCGCCAGCGTGATCGCGTCCGTCATCAGGCGATTCATCTGCTCGCGGGTCTCTTGAAGCTGCGTGACCAGTTGCGCGCGCACGCCCGAAAGCTCCTGGCCGCGGAACTGGTCATTCAGGTAGGCACCGGCGCGACGCAGTTCATCGGCCGGGAAATGCCGGTCGAGTTGCAGGACGCGGTTCTGCACCTCGCGCCCGTTGACGACCAGGATCGCCAGCACGCGGTTACCCGAAAGCCCGACAAATTCGATCTGCGAAAGCGACTCGTGTGTCTCGCGCGGCACCGTAACGACCCCCGCCAGATGCGTCAGGCCCGAGACGAGTTGCGAGGCGGCCGTGACGAGCGCCTTCGGATCGCCGGCCCGCGACTCCAGCTTGCGCCGCAACTCGGCGATTTCCGCCAGGCCGGGCGGCTGGTAGCGCAGCAAGGTGTTGACGAAGAAGCGATAGCCCTTGTCGGTCGGAATGCGGCCGGCGGAGGTATGCGGCGAGCTGACGAAGCCGTGTTCCTCGAGGTCCGCCATGACATTTCTGATCGTCGCCGCGCTTAACGAGAGCCCCGACTCCCGGGACAGCGTCCGCGATCCGACGGGCTCGCCTTCGCGGATATAGCATTCGATCAGCGTGCGCAGCAGCAGCTGCGCCCGGTCATTCGGCGGTTCCTCGACACCACGCGTCTGTTCTGTCATAACTATTTGTTAATCAAGGAAATTAATAATCCGGCCAACCGGGACGCCGAAACTAGCAATCGGCCTTGCCGAGTGTCAAGGAGCATATGCGTCCGCGCGGCGGTTGTCTGGCCCGCGCGCGCTCGCGCGTGCTAAAAGGTCGCAAAACCACATGAACAAGCGCTTCTCCCGGATCGCACTGGTTGGCAAGATCGAGGACGCCCGCGTGGCCGATTCGATGGCAGTGCTCGCACGTCATCTGCGATCGCGCGGACTCGTGGTGCTGGTCGACGCGAGCATCCCTGTGGGCGACCTGCCCAAGGATGTCGAACGCCGGCCGATCGATGAACTTGCCAGGGATGCGGATCTGATCGTCGCAATCGGCGGTGACGGAACGATGCTTTTCGCGGCGCAACTCGCAATCGGGCGCGATATCCCGCTGCTTGGAATCAATCGCGGCCGACTTGGATTCCTGACCGATGTGTCGCCCGACGACATGCTCGAGAGCGTCGACACAGTCCTTCAGGGACGCTACGAAACGGACGCCCGGAATCTCCTCGAAGCCCGGCTGACGCGCGCCGAAGGCCCGGTCGCGGTCCGTCGCGCCTTGAATGACGTCGTCGTGCAGCGCCACGAGTCCGGCCGCATGGTCGAACTGGAAATCTGGATCGGCGGCCAGTTCGTCAACACACATGGCGGCGACGGACTCGTGATCGCGAGTTCCACGGGCTCAACTGCTTATGCACTGTCCTGCGGTGGTCCGATCATCCATCCGTCGCTCGATGCGGTCGTCATTGCGCCGATTTCGCCGCACACGCTGAGCGACCGCCCGATCGTCATCGGCCGCAGCCATCGGGTCGAAGTGCGTCTCGTCGAACGATCCGCGACCCGCGCACAGGTCACCTGTGACGGCATGCTGCTCGGAGACCTGGATGCCAGTTCGAGTCTCGTGATCGAACCGGCGGCCAGCGGTATCACCCTGCTGCACCCGCCGGGCCACGATTATTTCCGGCTGCTGCGCTCGAAGCTGCACTGGGGCCGCAGTGCGCGCAATGGCCGCATGGAGCCCTACGGAACCTCTGATTGATTCCCGCATGGGCGCGACCGTAAGCGAGGAGCAATGTGTATCGCGATACATGAGCGACGAGCGACGCCGCCAGGGGCGAAAATCGTCCGGTCCCTGCGGGTTGCGCGCGGGCGGCGGCGCTACGGCGTTGCTCACCTCGTCCATAGTCCTTGCTATGGGACTTCGGCTCGCGCCTTGTATCACCGCCGCGCGCGCGCAACGCGCCTCATGCGGGAGTCAATCGGAGGTTCCTAACTTGCTGGTCCACCTGCAGATCCGCGACTTCGCGATCATCGATTCCGTCGAACTCGAGCTGGCCGGGGGCCTGACGGCCTTGACCGGGGAAACCGGCGCTGGCAAGTCGATCATCGTCGATGCGGTCATGCTCGCGATCGGCGGCCGTGCCAGCGCCGAAATGCT
>JANOSR010000125.1:0-2960 GCA_031415935.1 Steroidobacteraceae bacterium
GGCCCGCCACCGGCCAGAGCGATGCCGATCCTGCCCGCGCGGCGCGGCCGGGTCGCGGTCTGCAGTGTCAACACGCTGAATGCCGCCGCGCTCGCCTGTGCTCAGCCTGACTTGCGTTTCGATGCTTTGCCGGCGAGCTTCTCGACGCTGGCAGCCAGTTCGTTAACCCTGCGCGAGAGCGTGGTGATTTCCTCGGCAGTCGGCATACCGAGCTGATGCATGGCGCGCTGGACCCGAGTCTGGAAAATTTTCTCGAGGTTGTCCCAGGTTTCGCTGGCCTGTTCTTTTACAGTATCAACGCGCTGGTTGACGCTTTTCTGCGCTCCCTGGAAAGCCTGTATGACGACTTTCTGCGCCGCATCGAGCGCGCTTCCCTGCAGCTTTGAGCCCTCGCGCATCAGCTCGTCGAAGATCTTGGGCGCGCCGGCCTGGGCGCGGGACATCGCACCGAGCCCCGCCAGCCATATCTGGTGGGCCGAGTACAGCAGGTTCAGGTCGCCCTTGGGCTGACTTGAGCCGCCGAGCTTGCCCTTTTTCTTCGCCGCCATGATCCTCTCCTTGCCGCGGGCTGGCTGATTTGCCAGTCGAGCGTCAAGAATACCGCGTTCCGATCAGGAGTTCATGATGGCCGCCGCGAAGACACTTCGGTTCCCGTACGACCAGAAACCCTGCAGCTACGATGGCGAGGCCCTGAAGAAAGCCTGGGATCGATTGCATGCCGGGGATCGCGAGCCATTTCCGGAGACGCCGCAACTTCAGCAGGCTTGGCGCGCATTCCATCGCGGCGATTTCAGCGACGCGATATCGCAAGGATCGAAACTCGGTGCGCAGGGCGCATCGCCCGCCAACAAGGCGGCGGCAGTCGCTGCGACCTATCTCGAGGAGGACGACGGCCGCGCGATCCGCATGCTGCAGGAGGCAGCGAAGCGGGCGGAGGAAGCGACGCGCAAGCTGCCTGATCACGCGAATTCCTGGTATCTGCAGGCTTTCGTGCTCGGCCGTTACGCCCAGCGTGTATCGATCGTCAAGGCGCTCGCCGAGGGTATCGGCGGCAAGGTGCACGATGCCCTCGAGCGCTGCCTCGAACTGGAACCGAAACATGCCGATGCGCACATCGCGCTCGGGCTCTATCACGCGGAAATCATCGACAAGGTCGGCGCATTCGCCGGCCGCCTGACCTACGGAGCCGATGCCGCAAAAGCGGTCAAGTACTTCGAGCAGGCAATCAAGCTGAATCCGGGATCTGCAATCGCACACATGGAATTCGCGAACGGTCTCCTGATGCTGCACGGCGACAAGCAGAAGGCGAAAGCGGTGGAGTTGTACAAGAAGGCCGCGGCCTGCAAGCCTGCCGATGCAATGGAACGCCTCGACGTCGAGCAGGCCAGGGCCGAACTGGAGTGAGCCGGCGCGGCCCTAGCGGCCGTTCTTCAGGTAAGGGCCCAGCAGCAGCGACAGTACGACCTTTTCGAATTCATCATGGAAGTGCGCCGTCACGGCAGCCGGGTCCGGTATTCGCTTGTGGTCGGCGATCAGTCCGAACTGCACCTGGCCCGCATAGGACAGGATGCTGATGCCGAGTCCGATGTCACCGGACTGCGGCACCCAGAAAATCATCCGCGAGATGCGTCGGCCCGCAAGGTACATCGGATGTGCCGGTCCCGGCACATTGGTCGCGACCAGGGTCGCCTTGGTCGACAGCAGGTCGATCGCCGCCGACTGCGCGGAATTCGGCAACATGCCGAGCGCGGCCATCAGGCCCAGTGTCAGGACCGGCTGGTAGGAACTCTTGAGCGCAGTCATCGCCGCGTGAACCGCGAATAGCCGCTCCAGCGGATCGCGTATGCCGATCGGCAACTCCAGGAACACGAGTCCGAAATGATTGCCGAGCGAAGCCGCCGCCTTCGGGTCGCGCAGATTCACGGGCACCGTCGCGCGGATTGTCTTGCCCGACGTGTCCTCGCCGTGATCGCGCAGGTAGGCGCCGAGCGCGCCGGCCACCGTGGACATCAGCAGATCGTTGACGGTGCAGCCGAGCGCCTTCGCGACGGCTTTCACCTCGTTTAGCGGCAGCGGTTCCGTCCATGCCGCAATCTTGCGTGCGCCGAGCTCGCCCTTGAAGCGGGTCGGGGGATCGTCGGCGAGCGTGGCGACGCGTGCGAGCTCCGCCGCGATGCCGAGCGCATGCTTTGCGAGCTCACTGGCATGCTCGGGATTGCGCGTGAGGTCCGCGGCCTTCGCAAACCATTGCGCGCCCTCGGAAAGGGCCTTCTGCACGAGCGCGGCTCCCGGCACATTCAGGCGTCCGAGCCACGCGAGTGTCTCCTCATCACCAGCGGCCCGCGCGCTGGCCTCGGGTTCCGGATCGGGCGCCTGCGGGCCCGGTTCCGCCTGCAGGTCGGTCAGTGTCAGGAACACGCGGACCATCGCCGTGCCATCGGCATAGCAATGGTGGATGCGCAGGATCACGGCGCTGCCGGCGCCAAAATTCTCGACAAAATGGAACTGCCACATCGGCCGCCGACGGTCCAGGTCGCTGCCGGCCAGCTGCGACACGAGTGCTTCGAGCTCCGCCTGGCCGGCGGGCCTGGGCAATGCGATTTTCCGGACGTGCTGGTCGAGGTCGAAATCCGGATCCATTTCCCAGCTCGTGGTCATCGCGTCCTGGTTGGCGCGCCAGCGGAATCGCGGAAACCTCAGGAATCGCTCGTCGACCGTCCTGCGGAACCGGGCGAAATCGACGTGGCCGTCGAACAGGATGACGCCGACGATCATCATCAAATTGGTCGGCCGGTCCATCCGCAGCCAGGCGGCGTCCACGGCGGACATGCGTTCCGTTTCGTTTGTCATCGGTTTAGAGTAGATGATATGGCTTACTTCGTAACCGGCGCCACCGGATTCATCGGCCGCTATCTCGTCGAGCGGCTGCTGGCCCGCGGCAACCGCGTCCACGTGCTGGT
>JANOSR010000126.1:0-3118 GCA_031415935.1 Steroidobacteraceae bacterium
CTCCAGCAGGAAACCCCGCCGAATTAGACGCTTAGGCCGGATATTGATAGGATTCGCGCCCGCAACGCGCCCGTAGCTCATCTGGATAGAGTACTTGGCTACGAACCAAGGGGTAGGGGGTTCGAATCCCTCCGGGCGCGCCATTATGATCAGTGACTTGCGATCGATCTAACTTTTTGGGTCGATCGCAAGTCACCACGAAGTCACCATCGCAACTGAAGTGTGAGATTTTTCGGAGGCTCGCAGGGGGTAAGCCCGATCCCCGCGCATTTCAGTTTCCGTGCTGCGACGCGGCCTCGTCGCACTACTCGCTCTCGAATCCGTGGCTCGTGAATTTCAGCGTACGGCTGTTCTCGGTCACCGTGCGCGCGATCTGATCCGAGGTGCCACCCGGGAGGGACGCTTCGATCTCGAGGGTGACCGTGACTTCCGCTCCCACCTGCCCCGCAAGATGCGCGATCACTTCGTCGAGATGCTTGCGCAACACGGTCGAACCAAGCGTGGTGACCAATAGGTTATCGGCCCGGAGTATCTTGCTCGCGCACTGCAAGCGCGTCGGCGCCTGAGAGCCGGATCACCTGCCACGAATTCGGTGCCTGCGGGTTCGCCTGTTCCGGCACCAAGATCCACTGGTGTGTCTCGGGCGGTCGCGCCGCCCCGTTGCTGCGCCGCAAAAAATAGCATGGACGCCAATCAATTGCCCTGGCTGCCGGATGAGCTGCGTGACCGAATCCGCGCGCGCTCAAGCTGCAGCGAATAGTATTCCAGGCGCGGGTGATCCGGCCGCGCGGAGCGGGCTGCGTCGACGGCACTGGCGAGCCGCGGCATGTTGCGCGCCTGCAGTGCCCGTTCGGCCTCGGCCAGCAGCTTGTCCGCGACGCTGTCGATGCCGCGCTGTGCCAGGTCGTTGTCCGAATCGAGCGCGAGCGCCGCACGATACAGTTCGAGAGCGTTTTGCCCGGGCGGATCTACCAGCCTGTCCTGCGTCAGGGCGATTCCGGCGTCGTCGAGCAGCTTCAGCAATTTCGAGTCGCTGCCGATGTCCACGGGCGCTGCCGGTGCGGGTTCCTGCCTCGCGAACAGCCCGGCGGCGTAGTTCCAGGGCTTCCATTGCGAGAGTGCCCAGACGGTCAGTAGCAGCGGGACCAGCAGCAGGCACCGGCCCGACCAGCGCCGAACCCACGCGCGGTCCACGCTGATTTTCGGCAGCGTGAATTTCAGGAGCTTAATCGCCAGATGGGAGCCGGTGATGATGGCGGAAAGGGCCTTGCGTGGGGCTGCGGCGGGCAGGTCGGTCTTCCGCCTGGCCCGGCGTTGTGTGGCATCCACAAAGTTGCGGATGCATTCGGCGGAGGCCGGATTGGGCAGGCATCGGAAAATGACGCCGGAGGAAACGATTGGCGCGAGCAGCGCCTCGTCGTCGCGGCGCCCGGCCACGATGATCGCGAGATCCGGGAACCGCTGGTGCACCCGGTTGACGAGGGCGCGCGTGTCGCAGTCGGCGAGCGACGCGTCGACCAGGAACACTGGGTTGCGGGCGGCGACGATCAGTTCCTCGGCATGCGCCACGTCGTCGGCGCGCCAGACGCGATGCATGCCGGCGAGCGAATCGCGCAGCAGATCAATCAGCGTGCGATCCGCCGACAGCACGATGACGTGCGCGCTCGCGGGCCACGAGGGTGCCGCCGCAGGCATGGCCTGTGGCGATCGTGAAGCGGGCGCTGCCTGCGGCGCCGGCGATGTCTGCAGCGTCTGTGCGGGCGGCGGCGCTGGCGGTTCCTGCGCGGCCGGCGGAGATGACAATGCTTCCGGCAGCCGCGGCGGTGAAGGGAGTGGCGGTGGCATCGGCGGCGAGAGCGAGGCCTGCGGCGCCGGCGATGTCTGTGGTGCCTGCGCGGTTGCTGGAGATGACGATGGCTCCGGCAGCTCCGGTGGCGGCGGCAACACCCGCGACCACAGCGAGGCCCGCGACCACAGCGAGGCCCGCGGCGTCGGCGGTGTCTGTGGTGCCTGGTTGGCCGGCGGTGTCGATGGCGCCTGTGCCGCCAGCGGAGGTGACGATGCCTGCGGCAGCGGCGGCGGCGTCGGCGACCGCGGCGAGGTCCGCGGTGCCGACGATGACTGTGGTGCCTGTTCAGCCGGCGGTGTCGGTGGCGCCTGTGCAGTCCGCGGGGGTGACGAAGCCTGCGGCAGCCGCGGCACCGGCTGCGTCCGCAAAGCCCGCGGCTTCTGTGAAGCGGGAGGTTTTCGGGATACCTGCGGTGACTGCGCAGGTGACGATGCCTGCGATGGCGGCGGTGGCGAAGCAGGAGATGATGGCGCCGGTGGCGTCAACGATGCCTGTGGCGTCGGAAATTCCGGCAGCTTCTCCGCCTCCAGCGGATCCGGAGCTTTGTCGCCTGGCCGGAGGTTCGTGTAATCGATGATTACGTGTTTTGGGGGCGGGCCGTGCATGGGTGACGATAATCGGAAACTCGCGCGAAAACGCCTCGTCACGGGAACAAGCGCCGGTGACTGACAGGCAGCAGCAATCTTTGACGCAATCCGTCGTGGCGAAGGAGACACAGGTCGCGTTTCCGGCGCGCCGGGCGTGATGCAGCTCGAAAAACCCCACAGCGCCCGGGACTTGCCGCGCAGGACGCCGGCGTCAGCCGGCGGTCCCGAGCGCAGCGAGGGACGAGCGGGCGAAGCCCGCGAGCAATCCCTGCGGGCGCGCCATGCGCGACCATGAAAACAACTAGAAGTAGGCGGTAAAGTAGAGAATGAGTGGGATCTCTTTAGACTGGAAACATCGAATTCTGGCGGCCCATGAGCGAATCCGGTCGATTGTCCTGGAGACACCGGTTGTCAGTTCGAGCCAGCTCTCTCGCCACTTCTCGCCGCTCGTCAAGTTCAAGCTCGAGAATCAACAACGCACAGGATCTTTCAAATTCCGCGGCGCTGCCAATTCGCTGAGCATGTTGACTGCCGAGCAGGCACGAGCGGGTGTGCTGACCTCGTCGACCGGTAATCATGGCCTGGCGGTCGCTACTGCTGCGCGAACCCTGGGGGTCCGGGCGGATGTCTACGTCTCCCCACTGGTCTCACCGCTCAAGCTGGAAGCCATTCGAAACGGCGG
>JANOSR010000127.1:0-13373 GCA_031415935.1 Steroidobacteraceae bacterium
TCGAAATACGACGATGCAATTCGTCGCCTCGAGCAAGCTGGAGCAGGCAGTCCACCCGGACGTCTATATCACTGCTTTTATGACTCCGGCGGGGCTCTCAAGGTAGTTGAAGTATGGGATTCCCAGCAGTCCTTCGAGCGACATGGTCAGACGTTAATGCCGATCTTGAAGTCCGTTGGCATCGACGCTGGGCAGCCCGTGGTCAGTCCGGCGCATAACGTGATCTCCGGCCAATAGGAACGCCCGCTGGCGTCGCTCCTGCCAGAGCATGCGTTTGGCATCATTCGGCCTGAGGGGTGGGGTGGAAGCAGTGATCCTTGCCGCGCGCTGGTCGAGTCATGTTCGGTCTCCCGAGAATACCGCCGTCTGGATCATGACGCCGAACCCCGCGATGAACCGGAGCACAAACAGCGGCGCTTCGCTTGCCGTTTGTGCTCCGGTTATCGCAAACGTTAGATCTTCCTGAGCCACAATGTGCCGGATTGACACTATACGGCAATGCCGTATAATGGCTCGGTGTTCAGCTTCATCGAGACTCAGCTATTTACGCGCTTGGTGAAGCAGTACCTTTCGGATGAGCAGTACGCCGAGTTGCAGATTGCGCTGATGGCCAATCCCGAATTGGGAGCGGTCATCGCTGGAACCGGTGGCGTCCGGAAGCTGCGCTGGGCCGCTCCGGGTCGCGGCAAGCGTGGCGGTTACCGCGTCATCTATTACGTTCGCCGCCCGAAGGCCATTATCTGGATGTTGACGATGTACCCGAAGAATGTGGCGGATTCCATTCCTGCCCATGTGTTGAGGGAAATACGCGAGGAACTTGGCGATGACTAAGCGCAAGCGCAATATCGGCCTTGAGATCCGGGACGGGCTGCGGGAGCTCAAGCGCGGGGACTACGGCCGCGTTGTCAACATCCCGGATGTTGCGAAGATCCGTGAGAGTGTCGGCCTGTCGCAGTCACGGTTTGCCACCCTCCTCGGTGTCTCCGTTCGTACGCTTCAGGATTGGGAGCAGGGACGCCGCGCGCCGTCGGGTGCGGCCCGAACGCTCCTGTTGGTTGCCGATCGCAATCCGCACGTGTTGCTCGAGGTCGCTTGAAGCACATGAGCAGGAAGATCTAACTATGCGATGCAGCGTTCGGCGCTCGCCGTCACGCCGCTTGCAACCAGGGCAAGCGGCGCGCCGACTGCGCGCCGCCGCTGATCGCGGACGTTAGAGCGCAGGAGTACTCGCAGATGGCGCGGTGGACCAACTGGCGCAAGATCGCAGACCGACGCGACTGGTTTGACGATCTGGACTTGATCCGAAAGTCGCTGCTGGCCTGGGAGAGCTAGAAAAGAACGTGGATCAAAAGAAAATCGCTGAGTTGAGTGCGCCAGAGCCAAAACCAGAAGGATGAAATATCCTTACGCCCATAGAAATGCGAATCGAGGTGCGGTCTAACAATCGATGCAGCGATCGGCGCTTGTCGTCACGCCGCTTGCACACCGGGCAAGCGGCTCGCCGACTGCGCGCCGCCGCTGATCGCGAACGTTGAGGCTGTAGAAAAACCCTCTCGAATCCGGAACGGAGCGCATTGTGTTGGCTCTAATGAAGAGTCGACGAAATTGCACGCGAGGGAGGATTCGATGGCGCGCTACAAGACCTACAACTACGCGCAGATGAAGATGGTAGCGGTGAGCTACGAGCGCGAGATTCTGCTGTAGACGTCGATTACGAGGATTATCACTGAGGTAGCCCATGAGGATGCACAACCCTCCCCACCCTGGCGAGATCATCCGCAAGCTCTGTCTTGAGCCGTTGGGGCTGACGGTCACGGATGCGGCTGCTGCCTTGGGCATTAGCCGCAAGTCGCTCTCTGCGCTGCTGAACGGCCACGCCGGTATCAGCCCGGAGATGGCGGTACGGCTGTCGATCGCTTTTGGCACCAGTTCCGAGAGCTGGATGAACCAGCAGACGCAGTACGATCTGTGGCACGCAGAAAAGCGGCGCAAGGATTTGCGGGTCTCCCGCGTGGCTGCCTGACAAGACTGAGCGGTCGGGGAGATAGGTAACAGCTAACCAGCCGCTCCACCCGACGCGCTACGGCTCGCAAAGCATCGCCGTGCGCGCGGGGGTGAGCGTCGGCGTTAGATGCTCTCGTCTACCACTTGCATTCTCCGGAGTGATACTTTAGTATCACTTTTATGCGTACTGAACTCGTTACCACTTTAAAGCGCCAGGCGACGGAATTGCTGTCCGAGCTGGAGCGTCACCGCCAACCGATTCTTATTACGCAGCATGGCGTCCCCAGCGCGTATCTCGTCGATGTAGCGACTTACGAGTCACTACAGCGGCGCATGGGCTTGCTTGAAGGTATCGCTCGTGGCGAGAAGGCTATTGAGGAGGGACGAACTATTCCCCACGCCGAGGCCAAACGGCGCATGGCTCGATGGCTAAAGTAATCTGGACCGAACCCGCCCTCAGTGACCTCGACGCCATTGCGGATTACATTGCTCTAGAGAATCCGGATGCCGCCCGTGAGCTTGTGCAACGCATCTTTCACCATGTCGCGCAGCTCGCTGACCATCCGAAGAGTGGCCCCAAGCCACAAGAACTTCGAGGTTGGCGGTACCGCCAATTGGTTGAGCCGCCTTGTCGCATCTTCTATCGCGAGGACTCCGATCGCGTCTACATTCTGTACGTGATGCGGGCTGAAGGATTGCTGCGGCGAAGCAAGCTCACGTCCCGTGATGAGGACCATCAGCGGCCTAACAATCGATGCGGCGTTCGGCGCGAGTCGTCACGCCGCTTGCAACCCGAGCAGGCGGCGCGCCGACTGCGCGCCGCCGCTGATCGCGGACGTTTGACAACCAGAAAGGCTGGTATTGACGTTCTGACGTCATAACGTCACAATATCCTCATGAGCACCCCCAAGAGAGCCACGGTTTATTTCGAGCCCGACGTACACCGGGCGCTGCGGCTACGGGCGGCAGCGAATGAGCGTTCCATGTCCGACATGGTGAACGACGCTGTGAAGGCGGCCCTGGCGGAAGATGCGGTGGACCTTGAGGCCTTTGACAAGCGGCGCCAGGAGAGAAGCACCTCATTCGAAAGCTTCGTGCGGGGCATGAAGCGTCGTGGCCGCATATAAGGTCTTCATCAAAGCTTCTGCCGGCAGGGAATTGGAAAGGCTCGGGACGAAGTCCGATCGGGCGCGAATTATTGAGCGTATCAGGGCGCTGGTGGATGATCCAAGGCCTCAAGGCTGCGAAAAGCTAGCCGGTCATGCGGATCGCTACAGAATCCGCCAAGGCAACTTCCGCGTCGTTTACTTGGTCAACGACCTGCCACGTGAGGTAACGATTTTCAAGATCGGCGACCGCAAAGATGTCTATCGCTAGGTTGTCTAACAGAGTTTTGTCTCTATGCGGCAGAAGAAGGATGACATGAGCCCCAGCCGACGCGAGTTCCTCGAGTTGCTCGGCACCGCGACAGCAGCGAGCGTGGTCGCAGGCCGCGCAGATGCTTCACTCGCTCCACCCAGCGTCACACCGCCGCAGCCCGGGGGTTCCAGCGATCTCTGCTTCATGAGTGGCCGAGAGCTGGCCCGCCTCATTCGAGCCGGCAAGCTCTCCGCACGTGAGGTGATGTCGGCTCATCTGCGACAGATCGAGCGCGTGAATCCAAAGCTCAACGCCATTGTGGCAAAGCTGGATGACGCCCAATGCCTCGCCCTGGCGGATGAAGCCGATCGACGCATCGCGAGTGGGGACAGAGTCGGCCCTCTCCACGGCCTTCCCTTTGCCTTCAAGGACACGGAAGCCGCCGTCGGCTTCCCTTTCACGCGGGGCTCTCCGATCTTCAGGAACGACATGCCGACCGCAGATACGGTCCTCGTCGAGCGTTTGCGAAATGCGGGCGTGATTCCGATCGGCAAAACGAACGTCCCTGAGTTCGGGATGGGCTCGCATACGTATAACAAGGTGTACGGAACGACCGTAAACCCGTACGACCTGACCAAGAGCGCGGGCGGATCCAGCGGTGGCGCGGGCGCCGCGCTCGCGGCGGGCATGCTGCCTCTTGCCAATGGCAGCGATCTCGGCGGATCCCTGCGAAACCCCGGGAACTTCAACAACGTTATTGGCTTTCGACCCACGGTGGGACTCGTACCCATCGCCCCAAGTGCGTTGCCGTTCGTCGGCTTCGTGGTCAAGGGCCCCATGGCACGATCGGTCGACGACACCGCCTTCCTGTTGAGCGTGATGGCCGGATCGGATCCGCGCGACCCGGGCAGCTATCCGTCAGATCCGTCGATGTTCACCAGAGGGCTCGATCGCCAGTTCAAGGGCGTGCGCGTCGCCTGGTGTCCGGATCTCGGGGGGCTTCCGCTCGACCGACGAGTGCGATCCGTCCTGGAAGCGCAGCGCGCGACCTTCGAGGATCTCGGCTGCATCGTGGAGGAAGTCTGTCCGGACCTGAGTGGGGCGGACGAAGTCTTCCTCACGATCCGCGCGTGGCGATCCTGGAATGCGTATGGTCCCTTGCTTGATACGCATCGGGCCGAGTTGAAGCCGGAGGCCATCTCGGAGATCGAGTCAGGGACCAGACTGAGCGGATCCGACATCGCCAAAGCGATGAATCGGCATGGCGAACTCATGCAGCGGATGCAAAAGTTCCAGCAGAAATATGAATTCACGCTGTGCGCGGTGAATCAGGTCCCCCCGTTCGACGCCACGATGGACTGGCCGAAGGAAATCGAGGGCGCGGCGATGGAACACTACGTCGCATGGATGAAGTCTGCGTATTGGATCACGGTGACATTTTGCCCCGCGATCTCGGTTCCTGCAGGATTCACCCTTGGGGGATTACCCGTCGGCATCCAGATCGTTGGCCGTTTCCGCGATGATCTCGGCGTCCTGCAAATCGCGCACGCGTTCGAGCAGGCAACCGGCTTTGGACGCAAGCGGCCCATGATCACTTTGAGCTGAGTATGAGGGGCGGTAGAGCTGATGGACTGCCCACCAAGCACAAGTGCTGATCTCGCAATCAATGATGGGACCTGAAATGCGTACAGCCGGCTTCCTTTCATGTCTGTGTCTTGCCGCTTCCCTTCTCGCTTCGTGCGACAGCCGCGTTGATGGCCAATCGGGTTCTTCATCGACGTGGGGTGCCGACGAAGCCGAAATCCGCGCCATGGTGCAAGCCTCGATGGAGTCTTTTAACCGTGGCGACTTGCGCGGTCATCTCGCAATCTATGACGCGACAATTACTTTCATGACCGTCGATGGGCCTCGTCCGGGAATCGCTCCAATTGAAGCGTCCTTCAAAGAGGCTTATTTCCGCGATGGTCTGCCGAAACAGCAGTTGCACTTCGAACAATTGGCCGCCCGCCCTCTTGGCTCCGATGCCGCATTGGCAACCGGGAAATATGTGCTCTCGGGTCGCGCACGCCAGCGGGCTGGAGAGTCATCCACGACCACTCAAACTGATGGGTGAGCATCCCTCACTGTCATTTCGCAAGGCATTGCGATCTGAGACGGCGCTGATCGTCGCGTTGGTGAATTCCGCCTATCGCGGCGAATCGAGCAGGCAGGGATGGACGACCGAGGCGGATCTGCTCGATGGCACTCGAACCGACAAGGCGGACATCGACAGCCTGATCGCTCAAGAGGGATCCATGATCCTCCTGTGCATCGAAGGCACCGAGATCATAGGCTGCGCACATCTCGAACTGCTAGGCGCGGAGTGTCAGCTTGGCATGCTGGTGGTCAAGCCGGGGTTGCAGAGCCGCGGTATGGGGCAGCGACTCATGCAAGCTGCAGAGGTCGTCGCCACGGAAACGTGGAGTGTCAAAACGATCACAATGTCGGTGATTTCAGTTCGGCACGAGCTGATTGCCTTCTACGAGCGTCGCGGCTATCAACGGACCGGCCGGAAAAAACCGTTCGTGGCCGACGATACGCATGGATTTCCGAAGTCACAGCCGATCGAGTTCGAAATATTGGAGAAGAACCTCCCATGAGCGCCATCTCGACAAGAAAGGCAACAATCGGTGACCTCGATGCCGTCGCGCCGCTCTTCGACGCATACCGGCAGTTTTACAAGCAGGCTCCGGATCTGGCGCTCGCACGGCATTTTATGCAGGAGCGTCTGCAGCGGAGTGAGTCCGTCGTGTTCGTCGCTGAAACTGAGACCAGGAAGATTGTCGGATTCTGCCAGCTGTATCCGACGTTCTGCTCCGTCAGGGCAGCACACACCTACGTGCTGTACGACTTGTTCGTGAGCCCGGAGGCTCGCGGCACGGGCGCCGGTCGGTCGCTCATGCTCGCCGCCGAAGTGCACGCGGCAAAGACAGGCGTCGCGCGCATGGAGCTTTCAACGGCTAGAACAAACGTAGCTGCGCAGGCACTCTACGAATCGCTCGACTGGGTGCGCGAAGAGGCTTTCTTCGTGTACGGCAAGTCATTCAGGTAGTCACCTGCCGCCTCGACGGAGCGGGTGGTCAAGGAGCACGGTGGCGCTCGAACCGCCGCCGGACAGGCGTAGAATCAGCCGCGCGTGGCAAGCTTGTGAGGAGAGAATCCTATGAAAGGTATCGGTGGCCTGCTCGTACTGCTTGGAGCAGGATCGTTCGTGCTCAATATGATGGAGCGCGAATTCACGCTCACCATGTGGATCGATAACTGGGGACCGACCGTGGGAACCGCGATCAGGATCGGCTTGATCGTAGTTGGCGCCGCACTCTGGTTCGTCGGAAACAAGAAGGAATCCGCCGCCCCCTGACACTGGGCCTCGCCCTCAGGCGAGCCTCTGCATTCGCCGCGAAACATGCGCTCGTACGTCCTAGGACATGCGGATCAGGAGCTCGAGCGCCTTGTCACCCAGGCGCGCCTGGTTGATCCGATTACCCGCCGGTCGTTCCTGGAAGCCGGCGTCGTTCCCGGGATGCGGGTACTTGATGTGGGAAGCGGTGCCGGTGACGTCAGTTTTCTGGTAGCCGAAATGATCGGCGCCACCGGCGAAGTGGTTGGTGTTGACCGCTCTCCCATCGCCATACGGAAGGCTACCGCCCGCATGGCGTCCCTGACGTTCGCGAATGTGTCCTTTGTCGAAGGCGATCCTGTCGAACTGAAGTTCGAGCGCCCCTTCGACGCGGTCGTCGGCCGCTATGTCCTGATGTTTCAGCCGGATCCTGCCGCCATGCTCCGCCGTCTTGCCACGCACTTGCGGCCAGGCGGCGTGCTCGTGTTTCACGAACTCGATTGGAACGGCGCGCGTTCGCATCCGCCCGTGCCCGCGTATGATCGAAGCTGCGAATGGATCGTCAGAACCCTGGCGCAGTCAGGGGCGGATCCACGCTTGGGGGCGAAGCTGGCAGCGATCATGAAAACCGCGGGGCTGCCCGCAGCCAGTCTGCATCTTGAATCCATCGCAAGTGCAGGCCTCGACAACGCAGAACTGGCAATATTTACGGCCGCCCTCGCGCGCACACTGCTTCCAGAAATGCTGCGCCTCGGTATCGCGACTGCCGAAGAAGTCGGCATCGATACGCTGGCCGCAAGAATCAGGACGGAAATGATCGCGAGCACTTCCACGATCATCGGACGAGCGGAGATCGGAGCATGGGTACGCAATTAGATTCAGCGCGCCCTCGCGCGCTCGAAACGATCCTGGTGGTTGTACAACGGCGCGGCGCCGCAGGTCATTCTTCAGAGCATCGCGGCGGGAGTCCTGGGCCCGGATGCTTTCGCCGGAGGCACCGCAACCGCCTCGCTCGGGGCCTTCCTCCATTTCTTCATTTCCTGCGGCATCGCTGCGGTTTTCTACATCGCGTGTCTGCGCTGGCCAATCCTGTTCCGGAGACCCGTGACCTATGGGGCCATTTACGGCGCCATCGTTTATCTCGTGATGACTTACGTCGTGGTGCCACTGTCGCAGGCCATGCCAGTCCCCTTCATTCCGTCCTGGTTCCTGGCCAGCGTCATCGGGCATGTTGTCCTTGTCGGCCTACCCGTTGCGCTCATTGCTCACTGGTCTGCAGCAAATGACGCACGCTGATGATCGCTGTCGCGTGTTTCGCGAGCTGCACCAGTCCGGCTGCTTCGTGATTCCCAACCCCTGGGATGCCGGTAGCGCACGCCTCCTCGCCCAAATCGGCTTTCCCGCGCTCGCCACGACGAGTTCGGGGTTCGCCTGGAGCCTGGGCAAGGCCGATAACCATGCAACGCTTGCGGAAACGCTGGCGCATCTTCGATCCGTCACACAAGCCGTCGAGGTGCCGATCAACGCGGACTTCGAGGGCGGCTTTGCAACCGAGCCGGCCGCGGTCGCTGCCAATGTCGCAGCCGCGACGGCGACGGGGATTGCAGGACTCTCCATCGAAGACTCCACGGGCGATGCGTCAAGCCCGCTCATTGATTTCACGCTTGCCGTCGAGCGAATCCGCGCCGCCCGACGTGCGATCGACGAGAGCGGCACGGGGATTCTGCTCACCGGCCGATCGGGGGGATTCATCGTCGGCCGTCCGGATATCGCCGAAACGATCCGACGGCTGACGGCCTACGCCGAAGCCGGCGCCGATTGTCTCTACGCGCCGGGGATTCGCAACCGGGCCGACATCGCGGCGGTCGTGAAGGCCGTTGCGCCGAAACCGGTCAATGTGCTGGTCGGAAGCGATTTCACGACTGTAGCAGAGCTTACTGAGCTCGGCGTCCGGCGGATCAGTGTCGGTGGCGCGCTGGCCCGCGCTGCCTGGACCGGTTTTCTCCAGGCAGCGAAGGAAATCGCAACACAGGGAACATTCACGAATCTCGCCCGCGCGGTTCCGTTTGTGGACCTCGACGAATTCTTCACCTCGGAGTAACCGGCGATTCCCTGGTATCGCACGATCACGGCGGAGCAATGGCGGATCCTGGCGGCCGCCAAGCTCGGCTGGATGCTGGACGCGATGGATTTCATGCTCTATGTGATGGTCATCGGCCGCCTGAAGGTGTATTTCGATTTCGACGATGCGATGGCCGGCCTGCTGGGAACAATTACGCTCCTTGTCTCGGCCACCGGCGGCCTGTTCTTCGGGTTCATCGCGGATCGGTTCGGCCGGGTGCGAACGCTGATTTTCACGGTCCTGATTTTCTCGCTGTGCTCGCTTGGCGCTGCCACGTCGCAGACGCTGACGCAGTTGCTGATCTGGCGCGCTCTGCTCGGGCTCGGCATGGGCGGCGAATGGGCATCCGGCGCCGCGTTGGTGAGTGAGTCCTGGCCCGCGGAGCATCGCACCAAGGCAATCGGCATCATGCAATCCGGCTGGGCGCTGGGCTACATCCTGGCGGCCATCGCCGCCGCCGTGATTCTCGATGTCCTGTCGCTGGGTGAGGAAGCCTGGCGTTGGCTGTTCGTCTTCGGAGCCGTTCCCGCCTTCTTCACGTTGTGGATCCGCAGGCGGATACCCGAGCCGCGCATCTGGGTTGAGCGCCAGAGAAGCGGTGCGCCACGGGCAAATCCGTTCGCCATCCTGTTCGGCCCGAAACTCTGGCGCCGGACGGTGCTGGCAACACTGCTCGCGGGCTCGCTCCAGTTCGCTTACTGGGGACTATTCTTCTGGTTGCCAGGATTTCTCGCCACGCCCGTGGAACTAGGCGGTGCGGGCATGACGCTGCTGCGCTCAATGAGCTGGATCATCCCGATGCAGATCGGTGCGTACTTCGGCTACCTGTCATTCGGCTTCATCGCGGACTGGTTGGGGCGGCGGCGCACGTTCGTGATTTTTTTGAGCGTAGCAGCGCTGCTGGTGCCGATTTACGGGCAGCTCGCGCGCAACCCGACCGTGCTCATGCTGCTGGGACCCTTGCTCGGCTTCGCGGGCCATGGTTTTTTCAGCGTGTTCGGGTCATTCCTCGCAGAACTCTTTCCGACCGCAGCACGCGCGACCGGACAAGGACTCGCCTACAATGTCGGCCGGGGCCTCGGCGCCCTCGCGCCATTTACGATCGGCACGCTGGCCTCGATGCCACAATTCGGCATCGGCACTGCGCTCGCCCTGACCTCCGCGTTCTTCCTGACTGGAGCGCTCCTGATTTATACGCTCCCTGACACCAGCGGCAAGCCACTGGAGGCCTAGATCGCTGGAGGTCATGGCCTCACAATGTCGCTCAAGGAGGTTCCCCATGAAACCATTCACGACGCTGGCAGTAATTTTACTTTCGTTGATCGCGGTCCTGCAGCTGACGCGCTTTGTCCAGGGATGGGAAGTGTCTATCAATGGCGCAATCGTGCCGGTCTGGGTCAGCGGGATCGCATTTGTCGTCCTCGCAGCAGTTGCGGCAATGCTCTGGCGTGAATCGCGCACGCCACGACGGGGCTGATCGTGAGCCAACCGACCTACTTCGCCGTGCGGCGCATTCACGGGCCGGCCTGGAACGCGGCTCTGCCGATGCGTGCCCAGGCCCTCTGGGCCGAGCATGCTGCGTTCATGACCTCGCTCGCGGCCGAGAAGTTTGTCGTTCTTGGCGGCCCGCTGGGCTCTCGCGCGGAAGTACTCCTGGTCATCGATGCCGCCACCGAGGAGGCGGTCCGGGCACGACTCGCCCTCGATCCGTGGAGCAAATCTCACATCCTGGAGATTGGTGGCATCGAACCATGGACGATCCTGCTCGACGGCAGGAAACACAAGTGACCGGCAAGTCGGCGACCGGCCTTCTGGCCATCGCCCTGGCCTGCACGGTTATGGCGGCTTCCGCCGTCGCGACCGAGCCCACGGGCGGACCGAGGGCGGGCCCAAACCAGACGCAGGAACTCCATGACGAGATTGCGGCGATGGACCTCAAGCTGTTCGCCGCCGCTTTTGATACCTGCGACATCGCGACGCTGGCCACCTTGGTGACGGACGATTTTGAGTTTTATCACGACAAGGACGGCCTCTCATCCACGTCCGGCGCGCAGTTCGTAAAGGCAATCGAGGGGACCTGCGAGCGCCAGAAAACCGGTGAGGACTATCGTGCCCGACGCGAGCTGGTCGCAGGCAGCATGCAGGTCTATCCCTTGAACAATTACGGAGCAATTCAGGTGGGCAAACACCGCTTCTACCAGTTGCTGCCGGGCGAGCCGGAGAAGCTGGTTGAAGTCTCGCTGTTCACAAACGTGTGGAAGAAGGATGCGACGGGCTGGAAGCTGGCGCGCGTGCTGAGCTACGACCACCGACTCACGGATTAAGGGCGCGATTTACCGATGACATCCACTGACAGCTTTCCCCTCTTCGGCGGCTGCGATTGCCGCAGCCTGCGCTATCGCATGGACACGCGCCCGCTCTTTGTGCACTGCTGCCACTGCCGCTGGTGCCAGCGCGAAAGCGGTGCGTCATTTGCGCTGAATGCAATGATCGAGACCGATCGGATTTCACTCCTCGCGGGTGAACCTGAAATCGTGGATACGCCATCGGAGAGCGGGCGGGGCCAGAAGATCGCGCGCTGTCCCAAGTGCCGCATCGCGGTCTGGAGCAATTATTCCGGCGCCGGGCCGACCGTGCGCTTCGTGCGGGTCGGCACGCTGGACGAACCCGGTCGCCTACCGCCCGATATCCACATCTTCACATCGTCGAAGCAGCCATGGGTCGTGTTGCCTCCGGGCATACCGGCGGTACCGGAGTACTACGACCGCACACAGTACTGGCCGAAGGAAAGCCTGGCGCGACGCGAGGTCCTGCTCGCGAAGATTGCGGCGCAGCAAGGGAAGTCATGAGCGAGCCACACGCGGGACAGGCCGTGATGGGAAAGAGCCGGCTCGAGGCATTCAGCGACGGCGTGCTCGCCATCATCACCACCACATGCTGCACACCGTGCACAAGGTGACGGGACCGATCCTGTGGGCCAATCTGCATCTGCTGTTCTGGCTGTCGCTGTTTCCGTTCACGACAGGCTGGATGAGCGAGAATCATTTCGCGGCCGGCCCGGCGGCCCTGTACGGGGCCGTGCTGCTGATGGCGGCAATCGCCTACTGGACGCTGCAGCAGCCGATCATCGCCTCGCAGGGCCCGCAATCATTGCTGCAGAAAGCCATCAAGGGCGACTGAAAGGGCAAGCTTTCACCGGTGCTTTACGCCATTGCCATCGGGCTCGCCTTTTACCTGGAATGGCTGGCGCTCGCGATCTACATCCTGGTCGCACTGCTCTGGCTGGTGCCGGACCGGCGCATCGAGCGCGTGTTTGCCGGCAGCGAATAGCTGCGGTGGCAAGATGCAGATGATTCGCCCCGCAGTGCCGGCCGACGCACCGCGCATCGCCGAGATCTACAACCGCCATGTGCGCGAGACAGTGGTCACTTTCGAGGAACAGCCGGTTGCCGATGATGAGATGGCGCGGCGCATCTCGGAGACGGCGGCCGAATATCCATGGCTCGTGTCGGAGATCGATGGTTCGGTCGCCGGATACGCCTACGCGTCAACCTGGAAGCGTCGCTCCGCCTACCGTTTCGCCGCCGAGAGCACGATCTACCTGGCGCAGGAGTTCTGCGGCCGCGGCCTCGGTTCCGGGTTGTACGGCGCATTGATCGCTGAAATGCGTCACGTGGCCAGCATCGCGTTGCACGAAAAGCTGGGGTTCAAGCACATCGGTCAGCTCCGGGAAATCGGTTGGAAATTCGGCAAATGGGTGGATGTGGGCTACTGGGAGCTTTTGTTGTGAGCGCGATTCAGTCCAGTCTGCTCCTCGGCGCAGCGCTAATGGCCTTCCTGGTCGGTCTCGCGCATTCGGTGCTCGGCGAGAAATACATCCTGATGAGACTGTTCCGTCGCCCGGACCTGCCAAAACTCTTCGGGGACACGACCTTCACGGCCCGTACCCTTCGCTTCGCCTGGCATCTGACGACCATCGCCTGGTGGGGCTTCGGCGCGATGCTCTTGCTTGCCTCTCGCGGCCAGCTGTCCGCCAGCAACACGTTGTTCTTGATTGCCGCCGCGATGGCGGTAACAGCGATCGTGATCCTCGTCGCCTCTCGCGGTCGGCATCTTGCATGGCCGGTCTTCCTCGCCATTGCGATCGTGTCGATGTGGGCCGCGGCGTGACGGAGGGATTCCGGCTCGTCCCCTGCGAACCCGATGGCTTTCCAGTCGAACGCAAGTTCGCGCTTCCCGATCAAGCCCGTTGGAACTGCGAAATTTCCGCGGCTTGGTACAGAAAAGTCGGCCACATCCTGCTTTGGATCGGCTATATCGCGGTCATGGATGGTGCCGTCGTGGGTGGCGGCGGCTTCAAGGAGCCGCCACAGGATCGTCGGGTGGAAATCGCCTACTTCACGGCGCCGGAGTTCCAGGGCCGCGGCCACGCGACACGGACCGCCCGTGCGCTGGTCGCGATCGCGAGGCAGGCGGATCCGACGCTACTGATTGCAGCGCAGACGCTGC
>JANOSR010000128.1:0-4166 GCA_031415935.1 Steroidobacteraceae bacterium
CTGGCCCTGGAAATAGAAAATGTTCGGGTGGATGGCCGTGCGGCTGCGATTGAGATACTGCACGAAGGCGCTGACGCCGCCCTGATGCTCGAACACGTCGTTCTTGTCCTCGCGCTCGTCGATCAGCTCGATGCGCACGCCGGAATTCAGGAATGACAGCTCGCGCAGGCGTTTCGCCAGCCAGTCGTAGGAGAACGTCGTGTTCGTGAAGATCGTGTTGCTCGGCTTGAATCGCACGGTCGTGCCGCGCTCAGCAGTCGAGCCGACAATACTGAGCGGGCCGAGTGGCTCGCCCAGGCGGTATTGCTGCCGATGCAGCTTGCCGTCGCGCGCGATTGTCAGTGTCAGCGCCCCGGATAGTGCGTTGACGACCGAGACGCCGACGCCGTGCAGTCCGCCGGCGACCTTGTAGGAGTTGTCGTCGAATTTGCCGCCCGAGTGCAGCACGGTCATGATGACCTCGGCGGCGGAGCGGCCCTCTTCGCTGTGGATGTCGGTCGGGATACCCCGCCCGTTGTCCTGCACGGTGATCGATTCGTCGGCGTGGATCGTCACGACGATACGATCGCAGTAGCCCGCCAGGGCTTCGTCGATGGAGTTATCCACGACCTCGAAAACCATGTGGTGGAGGCCCGTGCCATCGTCTGTGTCGCCGATGAACATGCCGGGCCGTTTGCGGACGGCCTCCAGGCCCCTTAACACCTTGATTTTGCTGGAGTCGTAGTTGTCCTCGGCGGACGCCTGGGGGCCTGGCTGCATAATCTTGGAATTGTAGCACGTGAATCGTGGTTTTTACTTTGTTTTTCAGTTGCTTGGCTTGACCTCGGGGGCCCCGGCGCCGGGGGTCATCGCTTGTGGACGAATCTGTGGAAAACGCGGGCATTTCCGCGGTTCCCGGTGTCTGTTTTGTTGCGCTGCAAAACGCGCGGCTGGGGCGCGCCGCACTGGGAACTACGCGGCGAATTGGCGTTATTGGATCCCGGGCCTGCTGCCGTCAGCGGCCCCGGGCGGCGGCCCCTTTACCGCTGTGGATAATTGATGCGGGATGTTCCACGTGGAACAACCGCCCTGCTCAAGCCGGCCGGATCGCCCCTTGTTCCACGTGGAACAATTTGCCGTGATCCGGCAACCCCGGGATATCGCCGCGTAACGACGTGACCCAGAGCTGGGCCGGGACCGAGCGCACCGCCGCCATGAGTCGCGCGAGATTGTCGGGGTCGAGCTCCGCTGCGGGATCGTCGAGCAGGAGCGCCGAGCGCCCGGGGCGTTCCTGCTCCTGGACCTGCAGCTGGGCCAGCATCAGGCCGGCAGCGACCAGCTTCTGCTGGCCGCGCGAAACGTGGTCCTTGGCGGCGCGTCCGCCGACCGCGACTGCCGCGTCGCCGCGGTGCGGACCCGATTGGGTCGCACGATAACGGCGGTCCCGCCCCCTGTCGGCTCCGAGCGCGTCCAGCAACGGCCGCTTTTCGTCCCAGCCGCGACTGTGTACCAAGGTGATCGGGCTGCCCAGCAGGGTCTCGCCAATCGCCCGCAGCGGGTCTTGCAGTCGCGCCAAATAGGCCTCCCGCTGCCGCGCCAGCTCCTCCCCACTGACCGCCAGCTCCTGTTCCCAGGCCGCAAGGTCGCTGTCGGCGCGATCCTGCTTGAGCGCGGCATTCCGCTGCCTCAGGGCCAGGTGATACCGCCGCCAGGTTGTCAGGAAGGCTGGTTCCACATGGAACACCCCCCAGTCGAGAAATCGGCGCCGGCGCCCCGGACCCTCTTCGAGCAGTTTGTGGATCTCGGGGTCGATGACCTGCGCCGGAAACTGCTCTGCCAGCTCGGTGACACCGCTCGTTGGAGCGCCGCCGGCCTGCCATTCCGTGCCATTGCGCCGCGCCCGCACCCCCAGCATGACGGGGACGACTCCGCCGCTGCTACGGCCAGCCAGTACGAACGCGTCCTGGCCGTGGCGAATCAGCGTATCTCGCCGGCGGCTGCGGAAGGAGCGGCCGCGGCCAAGGAAGAAAGCCGCCTCGAGCAGGCTGGTCTTTCCGGAAGCGTTTGGCCCGACGAAGACGTTGGCGGCCGGATCCAGCTCCAGCTCAACTGACGCCAGACAGCGAAATTGTTCGGCGCGAAACCAGCTGAGGGGCATTGCGCCCCTTACAGCCTCATCGGCATGACGACGTAGCGGGCGCTGCTGGTGCCAGGCGCGCGCACCAGGCAACTGGAATTGCCGTCGGTCACGCCGATCTCCACTTCGGCCCCATCCACGGCGGCCAACGCCTCGAGCAGATAGGTCACGTTGAACCCGACTTCCAGCTCATCGCCCTTGTAGCTCACCTCGACCTGCTCCTCCGCCTCTTCCTGCTCCGGGTTGTGCGCCTGCAATGTCAGCGAATTCTTTTTCAGGGCCAATCGGATGCCGCGGTATTTCTCATTGGCGAGAATCGATGTCCGGTGCAAAGCTGAACGGAGCATCTCCCGATCAGCCACCACAGCCTGCGGCGGCGGCGGCGGAATCACCCGGCTATATTCCGGGAATCGGCCATCAATAAGCTTTGATGTGAACCGAACGTCGCCGATCTGGGCGCGAACGTGATTGGTCCCGATCGTGACCGCGACATTGCCTTCGGTGCCCAGCAGCCGCTGCAATTCCAGGACGCCTTTCCGCGGAACGATGACCTGCTGGCCAGGCGCCTTGGACGGCAGGTCCATCTCGCACAAAGCCAGACGATGGCCGTCAGTCGCGACCGTTCGCAGCATTTTCCCGTCCGTTTCCAGCAACATGCCGTTTAAATAGTAACGGACGTCCTGCTGGGCCATGGAAAAGTGCGTCTTGTCCAGAAGGCGCTTTAGATCGGCCTGAGCGAGCTCCAGCGTTTGCTGCTCGGCCAGTTCGTCGATGACCGGAAAATCAGCGGCTGGTAGTGTGGTGAGTACGAAGCGGCTGCGGCCACCGCGGACGGTCACTTTGTCGCCTTCCTGCGCGATCGTGAGCGTGACTCCATCCGGAAGCGAGCGGCAGATGTCCAGGAGCTTACGGCCGGGGATCGTGATCTGCCCATCGGCGCTCGATTTGATCTCCGCCTGGGCGACGAGCTCAACTTCGAGATCCGTTGCGGTGATCGAGAGCTTTCCCTGCTTCGCGGACAACAGCAGATTCGCAAGTATCGGCATCGTCTGGCGCCGTTCGACGACGCCAATGACGGACTGAAGTGCGGCGAGCAGGTGTTCGCGTTCAGCACTGAATTTCATCTGTGCACCTGATTTAAAAATTAATGATTCTTATGACTGTAGTAGTAATAGAGCAGCGCATTTTCGGTGGAAAACCCCTGAAAATCGACCCACCGCAACGGCTTGCGCAAAGCACAAGCACAGGTGTTGCCTGCGGTCTTCCTCTGTCTCCCCTGTGGATCGACTGTGGAGCAAAAAGCACTCAGAGCAACCCCACATATTATCCACATCAACCGGTCAGGATTCTCAACAGGTTCAGGTAATCTTCGCCCACGCGCCGATCGCTCTCGCGAAGGTCCTTCACGCGGGCGCAGGCATGCAGCACGGTCGTATGATCGCGCCCGCCAAAGGCGTCACCGATCTCCGGCAGGCTGTGATTCGTCAATTCCCGGGCGAGCGCCATGGCAACCTGGCGAGGCCGCGCGATCGAGCGGCTGCGGCGCTTGGACAGCATGTCCGCCATCCGGATCTTGTAGTACTCGGCGACGGTTTTCTGGATGTTCTCGATTGTAACGAGCCGTTCCTGCAGGGCCAGCAGGTCCTTGAGCGCCTCGCGGGCGAAGTCGAGCGTGATTGGCCGGCCCGTAAAGCGCGCGGTCGCGAGCACCCGGCGCAGCGCCCCCTCCAGCTCACGGACATTGGAGCGGATGCGCTTGGCGATGAAGAAGGCGACCTCTTCGGGCAGGGTTTCGCCGCTGGCCTGCGCCTTGCTCATCAGGATGGCCACGCAGGTTTCGAGCTCTGGCGGCTCGATGGCAACCGTCAGGCCCCATCCCATGCGGGATTTCAGCCTTTCCTCGAGGCCGGCCACCACTTTGGGGTAGCGGTCGCAGGTCAGGATGATCTGCTGCTGGCCCTCCAGCAGCGCGTTGAAGGTGTGAAAAAATTCCTCCTGGGAGCGGTCCTTGCCGGCGAAGAACTGGATGTCGTCGATCAGAAGCCCGTCC
>JANOSR010000129.1:0-2104 GCA_031415935.1 Steroidobacteraceae bacterium
ACCGAACCGCTGGCGAGCGTGGGCAGCCAGCCGAACCGATCGAGCATGATCCCGACGACCGGCGCCAGAAAGCCGGCGGCATTTCCGCCGGTATTCACGACCCCGTAGGCCGTGGCAGCGTGTGGGCCGCCCGTGTAGGCCGAAGCGGCCCCGAATGCGCCTTCCGTGAATTGGGTGAAACCGAAGCACAGCGACAGCAGACCGACGGCGATGTATGGATTCATCGCATGCACGCCCGCCAGCAGGAACACGGCGACGAGAACCAGGCCAGTCATCGCCGGAATGCGGCATCCCCAGCGCGCGCCGATGCGGCGGCACAGGAAGTCGCAGATGAATCCACCAACGCAGGCAAGTGCGGCACCCGTCGCGAATGGCAGTGCATACAGGAATCCGCTTTCCAACAGCGAGAATCCGCGTTCCTCCACAAGGTACGTGAACAGCCACTGCGCGAACATGTAGAACACATAATTCATGCAGAAATAGCTGGCAGCGAGCAGCAACACGTCCCGTCGTAGCAGGACTACGCGCCAGCTTCCTGAAGCGCCAGCGTCCGTGGCCGCCGGATCGCGGTTACGGTCGATCAACTCGATTTCTTCCCGTGTAATCGCCGGGTGCTCGGCCGGTCTATCGCGCCCGTACCAGTACCACCACGCGCCAACGAGGAATCCGAGCGGAGCCAGTACATAGAAGGACTCGCGCCAGCCGTAGCGGATGATCAGCAGTGTCACGATCGGCCCGATGGCAGCCTGACCGAGCGTGAGACCCATGCTGGTCAAGGAATTGGGAAACGCCCAGCCGCCGGCCGGAAACCATCTGGCGATCAACCCGACCATGATGGGGAAGATTGGCGCGTTCGCGACTCCCATCAGGATCCGGACCGCGATCAGCGAGACCATCGCACCGGTCGCCGACGCGGCCATCAGGGCCGGCGCAAAGCCCGTCAGAATCGTCAACACGCCCCAGGTGACTGCAATGATCGCCATTGCCCGGCGTGGTCCGAAGACCTCGCCGAAGACGCCACCCGGAATCTGGAACAGGGCATAACTGATGTTGAAGCTGCCCAGGATCCAGCCGATTTCCGTGCTGCTGAAATCGAACTCCTGCCGGATACTCGGAATCGCGACCGACAGGTTGTTGCGCAGCAGGTAGTTGATGAAGCTCAGGACGATGAGCACCGTGAGGATGCGGAAACGCACCGGCATGAAACGCAGACTGATCATGGGCAGCTCACGCCGTCGCTGACTTTCGCAGGCCGCGGTCACGCCGCAGGTCGCCGAGGATCCGGTGCGCCGCGTTGTGCCCCGGCGCTCCCGTCACGCCACCGCCGGGATGCGTGCCGGCGCCGCAGAGATACAGGGCGCGCAGCGGTGTCGCGTAGCGCGCATACGCCGGCACGGGGCGCATGAAGAAGAGCTGATCCGGCCGCAGGTCACCGTGAAAGATATTGCCCTCGGTGATTCCGAATACCGACTCCAGATCGAGCGGCGTGTACAGGCGGCTGGCGATCAATGACTGATTCACGGCCGGCACGGAATTGCCGATCTGGCGCAGGAGTTGCCGGTGCAGGCGATCCCGCTCCACGCGCCAGCTGGAATCGCTGAAGCGGTAGGGCAGGTACTGCACGAAGCAGGTCATCACATGGCGCCCCGGTGTCGCCAGCGAAGGGTCGATGAGCGAAGGCACCAGGCAGTCGATCCACAACTGTTCGGAAATCCTTCCGTGCCGTGCCTGTTCGTAGCAGCGTTGCGCACCATCGAGCCAGGGGACGAGCGTGAACTGGGCTCTCTGCAATGCGTCCGCGCCCGGTTCGATGCCATTGAGCCGCGGCTCTTCGGCAAGCACCAGGTTGAGTTTCGCGCAGGGCCCGTCCATGCTTGATGCCGCGAACCGCGGATAGAAATTCCGGGTCGAGTTCCCCATCCGGCACGAGCCCGAGAAACGTGCGCTTGGGATCGGCGTTCGAGACGATGATGCTGGCGGCGATCTCAGAGCCGTCTTCAAGCAGCACGGCCTCCGCGCGTCCGGCGCGCACGAGAATCTGCTTCACCGCGGCATTCGTTCGGAGCTCCACGCCTTTGGCGCTGCATGCCGCCGCCATCGCCTG
>JANOSR010000130.1:0-2279 GCA_031415935.1 Steroidobacteraceae bacterium
CGCAAGCGCCTTTTCGACCTTGTCGCGCGCGACCGACAGCTGGTCGCGTTTCATGTACTCCATGGCGAGACGGGCATTGATGCGCGCCGCCTCGATCAGCGGGTCTGGCGAGGCATCCTGCGCCGGCGCCGCCGCGGCCAGCAGCAGCGCCATCAGGAATGCTGCAATGCGCGAGATCATGCCCGCACCGCGAGCCTGACCAGCTTGCTGCCGAGCCTGACCAGCGTGCGATCCAGCACCTGGCCCCTGAGCTGGCCGCAGGCCGCGTCGATGTCGTCACCTCGGGTTCGCCGTACGGTTGCCATCACGCCTCCCTGTGTCAGCAGGTCGCGGAACCGCTTGATTGCCGCGGCCGGCGAACGCCGATACCTGGTGCCCGGGAATGTATTGAACGGGATCAGATTCACCTTGGCATCGTGACCGCGCAGCAGTGCCGCTAGTTCCCGCGCGTGCCCGGGCCGGTCATTGATGCCGTCCAGCATCGTGTACTCGAAGGTGACACTGCGGCCATTCTGGCGCTCGAGGTAATGCCAGCTGGCGGCCAGCAACTCCGCGATCGGGTGCTTGCGGTTGATCGGCACCAGCTCGTCGCGCAGCCGGTCATTCGGCGCATGCAGCGACACGGCAAGTGCCACGTTGCAATCCTCCGCGAGGCGGTAGATCTGCGGCACGAGGCCAGACGTGGAAAGCGTGACGCGCCGGCGTGACAGGTCGTATCCGAGATCGTCGAGCATCAATTGCATGGCCGGCAGCACGTTCCTGTAGTTGGCGAGCGGCTCGCCCATGCCCATCAGGACGACATTCGTGATGACGCGCTCGCCGTCCGGGTCGCGCCCAAGCTCGCGATTGGCGAGCCACACCTGGCCGATGATCTCGGCTGCGGTCAGATTGCGATTGAATCCCTGCTGGCCGGTCGCGCAGAACGAGCAGTCCAGTGCACAGCCGATCTGGCTCGAGATGCAGAGCGTCCCGCGCCCCGGTTCCGGTATGAAGACCGTCTCGATGACCTGCTCATTGCCCGCGGCGCCTGGCATGCGCAGCAGCCACTTGCGCGTGCCGTCCGCCGAAGTCCTCGCGCTCACGATCTCCGGCACGCGCACTTCGGCCACGCCCGCGAGCTGCGCCCGGAAATCCTTCGCAAGATCCGTCATGCGCGCAAAGTCGGACTCGCCGCGGCGATAGATCCATTTCAGCAACTGGCGCGCGCGATAGGGCTTTGCGCCAAGGGTCGCGACGAAGGCTTCCAGCTCCGACCGGTTCAGTCCAAGCAGGTTGCTGCGCACAGGTACCGCTTCGTCCATTGCGCGACCGGCCTCAGCGCGTCCGCGCGCAGAGCGCGATGTCCGCGAAAAAATAGGCAATCTCGCGCGCGGCATTCTCGACGCTGTCGGATCCGTGCACGACATTCTCCTCGATGCTGGTCGCCAGGTCGGCGCGGATGGTGCCTGACGCAGCCTTCTTCGGATCGGTCGCACCCATGATCTCGCGATTGCGCGCGACCGCCGACTCGCCCTCCAGGACCTGCACCATCACCGGGCCCGAGGTCATGTAGGTGCACAGGTCCCTGAAGAACGGGCGTTCGCGGTGCACGGCGTAGAAGCCCTCCGCCTGACCCTGCGTCAGTTGCAGCATCCGGGCGCCGATGATCGCGAGGCCGGCGCGCTCGAATCGGCGATAAACGTCGCCGATCAGGTTGCGTGCCACGCCGTCGGGCTTGACGATGGACAAGGTGCGCTCAACCGCCATGGATTCCTCGTGCGATGGGGCGGGTTTGGAGCGCACATTCTAGCCCCCGCGACCCCGGGCCGGCAATCGCCGGGAGCGTGGAAGTGCCTGCCGCGAAAGGAAAAATCAGACGCTGAAGCTTTCGCCGCAGCCGCATTCGCCGCGCACGTTCGGGTTCCGGAAGCGAAATGCCTCATTGAGCCCGTGGCGGACGAAATCGATCTCGGTGCCGTCGATCAGGGCGAGGCTGTCGGTATCGACCAGGACCTGGACGCCCTGGCTCGCGAAGACGCGATCGCTGTCCTGCACTTTATCGGCATAGTTGACGACGTAGGCGAAGCCGGAACAACCGGTCTTGCGCACGCCGAGGCGCAGGCCGACGCCATGGCCACGCTCGGCGATGAAATGGCGAACGCGCTCGGCTGCGGCTGGGGTCAGGGTGATGGCCATGCTCAGGTCAATTGTAACGCAAGCGCCCGGGCCAGCATCCCGAACAGCGCATCCTCGACGACCAGCAGTCGACCGAGTTTTTCGGGTGGCGCATCGAGTTCCGC
>JANOSR010000131.1:0-9991 GCA_031415935.1 Steroidobacteraceae bacterium
GGGCGTTGGCCAGTGCCGAGATCCCCAGCCCGACGGCCGCGATCGCCAGCGGCAGGGCCGGTCGCTTATGTAATGCCTTGAACATGTGAATTCCTCCTGGTGCTCGCAGAGTGTTCTCGAGCTTGCGGTGATTTAGACGGACCGCGGCCAGCAATCCTTCGCGCGGCCGGATCCCGAGCGCGCTGGGCGTGGTGGCGGCTACCGTGCGCCGAGCGCCTCGAGCATGCGGCGAACAGTCGCGAGCTGCACGCCGCTGCGCGTCGCGTAGTTCGCGCCGCTGTAGCCCCACCAGTCCCAGCAGCCCTGTGGATTGAAGGGCCAGAACCAGCTCTTCGCGGCCTGCGGGTACAGCACGACAATGAAATTCGGGTCGGCCCAGCGGTTGTAGCCCGCGTCGCGCGCGAAAGCCGCGCCGATGAAGCCGCTGCCCTGGCGGCAGCCGTGGAAGGCGACGTGGATGCGGCAGGGGCTGCCCGCCGCGCAGTCTTTCGGGACGAAGACCCAGCCGCTGTCTTCCAGCGATGCGAGCGCACCGCCGATTTCGTAGCGGCCCTGGTCGAAAGCCAGGAGTTTTCCTTGTAGCTTGCCAACCGGCTCGCGCAGCTCGCCATAGAGATGTTGCAAGAGCTCGCCGGCGCCGTCGTAATCGCAGTCGTTGATCCAGGGTGATGCCGCGGTGCCGCAGGCGCCGCCGTGTCCGTGGGCAGGAAAGCCGTGCGCGGCCGCCACGCCTGTCTCGTAATGAATGCGTTCCGGCGGGATGAAGGCGCGGTAGAAGCGAATGAGCGAATCCGTCACCGCCGCGTCAACGGTCTCGTCGCGCAAGCCGTGAAAAACGAACACGCGATCCGGCACGAGCCAGGACGGATCATCGATATGGCCGGCCTTCGCGCTTGCGCGTGCTGCCGCGACGAGCGGTGTCACGTCCGGTCCGATCGTGGTGCCTTTCATGCATTCGTCGAGCGCGCGCATCAGAGAGCCCTGCGCGCAGAACCAGGGACCGGCGGCGATGATGCCGGCGCCCATCACGTCTTTCGCATAGGCGATCTGGTATTGCGTCGCCATGTAGCCGCCTGAAGAGACACCGGAGACGGTCAGGCTGCCCGGCAGGATATGGAGGCGCGGCAGCGCCTCCTGGCCCGCCATGAGACCGGAAAACGAGAGCAAGGCAAAGCAGGCCAGCGCCCGGATCATCCGGCCATTAAAGCAAACGGCGCCTGGCAGCGGATAACCGCCAGGCACCGTCTATGCGCCGATTCGGCGCCTGCGATCAGAACCGGGCGCTGAACGTACCGGTGACTGTCCGCGGGAAGCCGTAGAAAGCCGTGGTCGTGTTTCCGCCCAGCGTCGGAAAGAAATAGCCGGCGACCTTGTATTCCTCGTTGCCCAGGTTCTTGCCGTGCAGGCCGACCTGGTAGCGCCGGTCGTTCGAGGTCCAGACCAGGCTTGCGTCGTAGAGCTGGTAGGCCTTCTGGTCCAGTAATGGCGTTGGGGTCTCGAACTGCTGCGTGTCGCCGCGATGGGTGACCGAGCCGATCAGCGCCAGCGCGCCGTCCGAGCCCCACAGCGCGAGCGGCCACTCGTAGCGCAGCGCCAGGTTTCCGGAAGTCTCCGGCGTGTTCTGGATGTCGCGCGAACCCGAGACGTCGGTCAGGACGCCGGCGATGGCGACGAACCACTCCGTGTACTTGGCGTCGATGTAGCCGACGGCCATCGTCGCGGAGAACGCATCGGTGAACTGCACGATGCCCTCGAACTCCGCGCCCTTCATTTCCGCCTTGGCGGCGTTGGTCGTCGAGCCGGCGAAGCTATCGTCGATGCCGTCGCCATTGGTGTCGATCGCGACCGAGCCCGGCACCTGCACGTCCTCGTAGTCGGCGAAGAAGACGGCGATGTTGCTGCGGAAGCGCCCGCCGGCCAGCGTCGCTTTCCAGCCCAGTTCGTAGGCATCGACGGTCTCCGGCTTGAAACCTTCGCGTACCTCGGGGGGCCTGTAGTTGCCGCGCGGATCGAAGCTGCCGCCCTTGAAGCCCTGGCTCCAGGAAGCATAGAGATTGTGGTCGCCGTTCGGCTTGAAGGAGAGGCTCGCGCGCGGCGAGAAGTCCGTGTCCTCGCGGCTGCCATTGAACTCTGGTATGGCGCCGGGCAACGGCACGGTGATCGAGACGGCGGTCGTGTTGCCGAAGTAGGGCGAGCCCTTGCCGATGAAGGTCTGCCGGATCACACGCGCGTCGCGCTCGTCGTTCGTATAGCGCCCGCCGAGCGAGGCGCTCACCGTGTCGGACAGGTCGAAGCTGACGTCGGCGTAGGCCGCCCAGGCCTTGGTGTCGAAATCGCCCAGCGTGAATGACGTGACGCCGGCGCCGCCCGCCAGGTTGCCGAGGATCACGTCGAAGGCGTCGTAGGCATTGGCGTCGAGGTAGTACAGGCCGAACACGCCGTCCATGCGCTCGCCCAAGTAGTTCACCTGGAATTCATGGCTCAACTGGTAATTCTCGTAGACAGCGGGAACGTCGAAGAGGTCGCCCGGCAGGCTGTCGAAGTCGATCGGCGCCTCGGACTTGTCTTCGCGCCAAGCCGTCACCGACTTGAAGGCGAACTGTTCGTTAATGCCCCAGTCGATCGTTAGCGCCACGCCGCCCTGCTTGACCTCTTGCACGAGGCCGTGGTTCGACGAGGCGATCGTCGTGATGCCGCCGCGGCTGTCGAAGACGTCGCTGAGGATCGGCAAGCCGCTGCCGGGGACGCTGCTAACCGTCAACCGGTGGCCGTCCTTGTTGGCGGAATTGTCGATGCTGTAGTCGCCCGCGAGGCGGATGAACACGTTGTCGCTGGGCGTGAGCTCGAAGCTCAGGCGGCCGGCCGAGACGTCCTTGTTGTACTGCTCGGCGCCGGTAAACAGATTCGTGCCGAAGCCGTCGCGCTGGAACGTGGCGATCGTCCCGCCGATCTTGAAGGCGTCGGTGACCGGTACCGCGGCGCTCCCGACCACGTCGAACTGCGAATAGGTGCCGACCGAGGCGCGCAGACCGAACTCGGCCTGGTCCGGCAGCCGGCGCGTGACGTACTTGACGGCGCCGCCGATCGTGTTGCGGCCGTATAGCGTGCCCTGCGGTCCGCGGAGCACCTCGATGCGTTCGACGTCGTAGACCTCGAATACGGTGCCCTGCGGCCGGGCCAGGTAGACGTCGTCGAGGTAGATACCGACACCGCCCTCGAAGCCCGCGACGGGGTCCTGCTGGCCGACGCCGCGGATGAAGGCCGTCAGCGTCGAATTGGTGGCGCGCGAGGCCTCGAGTGTTACGTTCGGCACCGACTGGCCGATCGCGACCAGGTCGGGAACGCCCATCTGCTCCAGCGTCTCGCCGGAGAACGCCGACACGGAGATCGGCACGTCCTGGAGATTCTCTTCACGCTTGCGCGCGGTCACCATGATCTCGCCGAGTGCGGCGACCTCGTCCTGGGCCAGTGCCGGCGCGGGCAGCGCCGCGGCGATGGCGGTGGCCAGCAACAAATTCCTGGTCGTAGTACCCGTGGTGCTCATGCGGATCCCCATGTGTTGCGAACGCGCAGCGCGCGGATTGCCGGCATGGCCGGCTTCGCTGCGAAAGGTACTCTCCGGGGGCGGGGGCATCACTTGTACCTTAGTAGCATTCCCGCGCCGCGCGCCACGGCCAATGATGCCCAGCCGCCTGGAGTCTGCTGCGGCGAGGACACAACAACATGCTCAGCATGATCGGCCTGCTGCTCGGGTTGGGGCTGCTCATCTGGCTGACGATGCGCGGCATGGAGCTATTGATCGCCGCGCCGCTGTGCGCGCTCCTGGTCGCCTTGACGAGCGGCATGGACCTGTTCCCGCAGCTCGCGGCCGCGGGTGCGCCGAGCTTCACCGATGCCTACATGAGCGGCTTCGCGAGCTTCGTGACGGCCTGGTTCTTCATGTTTCTGCTCGGCTCGCTGTTCGGGAAGCTCATGGAGGCGAGCGGCGCGGCCGAGAGCGTCGCGCACTGGATCGTCGGCCATGTCGGTGTCGGCAACGCGATTCTCGCCGTCGTGCTCGCCTGCGCGGTGCTGACCTACGGTGGCGTCAGCCTGTTCGTCGTCGCGTTCTCGGTCTACCCGATGGCGCTGTCGCTGTTCCGCGCAGCGAACCTGCCGCGCCGCTTCGTGCCGGGCACCATCGCCTTCGGATCGGTCACCTTCACGATGACCTCGGCCGGCTCGCCCGAGATCCAGAACTGGATCCCGATCAGGTATCTCGGCACCTCGCCATGGGCCGGCTGGGAAGTGTCACTGGTGGTCGCGATCGTCATGGCCGTGCTGGGCTCGCTGTGGCTGCGATTCATGGTGCGCCGCGCGCTCGCCTCGGGCGAGCGCTTTGAAGCGCGCGCCGACGATCCGAAGATCGGCAACCGTGCGCTGCCGCATCCCGTGACGGGTCTCCTGCCTCTCATTGTGGTGCTGGGGCTCTCATTTGCGTTCCATGAGTCGCTCAAAGAATCCGCGCTGATCATCGCGCTCTCCGGCGGCATCCTCGTGAGCCTCGCGATTCACCGGCGCTTCCTGCCGGGCTTGCGCGAACCGATCGCATCCGGAGCGCTGGGCGCGCTGATCGCGATTGCGAACACCGCCGCCGTGGTCGGCTTCGGCAGCGTTGCAAAGCTCGCGCCGGCATTCCAGCTGGCCGTGGATCTCATCACGCAGGTGCCCGGCCCGCCGCTCGTCGGCGCCGCCATTGCGGTGACGCTGATTGCGGGTCTCACCGGCTCCGCTTCCGGCGGCCAGGTCATCGCGCTGCCGATCCTCGCGCCGCATTACCTGGCGCTCGGCGTCAGCCCGGACGCGCTGCACCGGGTCGTCGCGATCAGCTCCGGTGGCCTCGATTCGCTGCCGCACAACGGCTACGTCGTCACGACGATCCGGGCGATCTGCCGCGAGACCTACCAGGGCGCCTATCCGGCAATGGGGGCACTGACGGTGATTGTGCCTCTTATCGGGACGGCGCTCGCGGTGCTGCTGTTCAGCCTGTGACCGGGCCGTCGACGGGTCGCTGCTGAATCGCCGGCCGTGGCGCTCTAAACTGCACCGATGCTGGCCCCCTGGCTGCTCGCCCTGATCGCACTCGCTTATCTCGGCGTGCTGTTCGCGATCGCCTGGATCGGGGACCGCTGGGCGGCGGCCGGTCGCTACCCGGTACCGCGACCGCTGATCTACTCGCTGTCGCTCGCGGTCTACTGCACGTCCTGGGCCTACTACGGCACGGTCGGGCAGTCGGCGAGTCTCGGTTGGCCATTCCCGCCGACCTACGTCGGGACGATCCTGCTGTTCCTGTTGATCCCTGGGCTGCTCGCAAAGCTCATCAGCGTCAGCCGCCGCGAGCGCATCACCTCGGTTGCCGACTTCGTCGCGGCGCGCTTCGGCCGTGACCGTTCACTGGCCGTCGCCGTCACGTTGATCGCGGCCTGCGGAATCATTCCATACGTCGCGCTGCAGCTGAAGGCGATCGACCAGACCTTCAATTTGCTGGTCGTGGCCTCGGGCGGCGCACCGGTCGACGACACGGCGATCTATGTCGCCGCGACGCTTGCACTGTTTGCGATCCTGTTCGGCACGCGCCACGTGGACGCGACGGAGCATCATCCGGGCATGATGCTGGCGCTTGCCTTCGAATCGGTGGTGAAGCTCGTCGCCTTCGTCGCAGTCGGCGTGTTCGTGACCTGGGGTCTGTTCGACGGATTCGGCGATCTCGCGGCACAGACGGCGGCGCTGCCGGGCCTCGCGGAGATTCGTGCCCAGCAGTCCTCCGCGGCGCACTACCTGTCGCTCGCGGTGCTGGGCTTTTTCGCGATCTTCTGCCTGCCGCGCCAGTTCCACGTTGCGGTGGTCGAGAACAGCGGGCCGCGGGACCTGCGCATGGCGCGCTGGCTGTTCCCCCTCTACCTGGTCGCGATCAGCGTGTTCGTGCTGCCGATCGCAAATGCAGGTCTCGTGCGCGGCACCGGTGATGCCGACCTGTTCGTGCTGGGCCTGCCGCTCGCGGCCGGCGAGGGCGGGCTCGCGCTCTTTGCGTTCATCGGCGGGCTGTCGGCCGCGACCGGCATGGTGATCGTGGCCTCGGTCGCGTTGTCCACGATGCTCTGCAACGAGGTCGCGATGCCGCTGCTCATGCGCGCGATACCGGCCTGGCGCGAGCGCCAGGACCTGACCGGCGCGCTACTCGCAGTGCGCCGCATGGCGATCGTGCTGCTGCTGCTGCTCGGCTGGCTCTATCACCGCTCGATCGTCCAGAACGACGCTCTCGCATCGATCGGCGAGATCTCGTTCGCGGCGGTTGCGTTGTTTGGCCCCGCGATCATCGCCGGGCTCTATTGGCGCAGGGCGAATCGCGCGGGCGCGCTGGCGAGCCTGGCGCTCGGATTCATCGCCTGGTCGTGGACGCTGCTGGTGCCGACGCTGATTCAGGCAGAACTTCTTTCCGTCTCACTGCTCGACGACGGCCCGGCGGGCATCGCGTGGTTGCGTCCGACCGCGCTGTTCGGGCTCGAATGGCAATCGCTCGCGCACGGCCTGATCTGGAGCCTGGGCGCAGCGACAGTCGGGCTCGTGGCCGGTTCGCGATTCGGGCAGCGCTCGCTGCTCGAGCGCGTGCAAGCAGCCTCATTCGTCGAAGCTGACGCCGCGCGCGCGACCGCAGGCGTGCGGTCGCCGGTGCAGGCCCTGACCGTCAGGGAACTGCGTCCGTTGGTCGAGCGATTCATCGGCGGCAGCCGCGCGGCAAGGCATTTCGCCGACCCTGGCTGGCGCGGTGGCGAAGATGCTCGCGCGAGCGCCGAGCAGCTCGAGGCGACGCAGAAGCTGCTGGCGTCGGTCGTGGGCGCGTCATCCGCGCAGCGCCTCGTGGACGCAGCGGTTGCCGGGCGCGAAGTGCCACTCGAGGACGTCGTGTCCATCGTCGACGAAGCTTCGCAGGCGCTCGAGTTCAGCCACGAGCTGCTGCAGTCGTCATTGGAGAATGTCAGCCAGGGCATCAGCGTGGTCGACGCCGAGCTTCGGCTGGTCGCATGGAATCGCCGGTACGCCGAGATCTACAAGTACCCACCGGGCTTTCTGCGCATCGGCCAGCCGATCGAGGAGCCGCTGCGCTACAACGCGGAGCGCGGCGAGCTGGGCCCCGGCGACCCGGACGAGCTGGTTGCGCGACGGCTCAGCCATCTGCAGCGCGGCACGCCCTATTCATTCCAGCGCACGCGCCTCGATGGCACCGTGCTCGAAATCCGCGGCAATCCGATGCCCGGCGGCGGCTTCGTCACAAGCTTTGCGGACGTCACCGAGTACAAGCGCACGGAAGAGGCACTCAGGATCGCGAACGAGTCGCTCGAGCAGCGCGTGCACGAGCGCACGCGGGCACTGTCGGCGATGAATGACGAATTGCTGGCCGCGAAGGCCGAGGCCGAGCGCGCCAATGCCGGCAAGACGCGTTTTCTCGCCGCGGCGGGTCATGACCTGATGCAGCCGCTGAACGCCGCGGGCCTCTTTGCCGGCGCGCTCGCGCAGAAGAGCCAGGGCGCGGAGCAGCGCGCGCTGCTCGCCGACCTCGAGGGATGCCTGCATTCGGCCGAGGGCCTGATTTCCGACTTGCTGGACATTTCGCGACTCGACACCGGCGCGATCCGCACGCAGATCATGGACGTGTCGCTCGCCGGCATCTTCGATTCGCTGGACGCCGAATTCCGCCTTACGGCCGGCAAGCGGCGCATCTCGCTGGCGGTCCACAAGAGCCGCGCAATCGTGCATTCGGATCCGAAGCTGCTGCGCCGCGTGCTGCAGAACTTCGTCGGCAATGCGCTGCGCTACACGGCCGCCGGGCGTGTGGTCGTCGGCGTGCGGCGCCGCGGCGGGCGGGTTCGCATCGAGGTCTGGGACACCGGTGTCGGCATCGCCCCGGAGCAGCAGCCGCATGTCTTCGAGGAGTTCTACCGCGGCAGCGGCCGGCGCGAGGCCGACGATACGCGCGGCTTCGGCCTCGGGCTCGCGATCGCGGAGCGCATCGCGCGCGTACTCGGCCATGATATCGGGCTGCGTTCGACGCCCGGCCGCGGCTCGGTGTTCTGGATCGAGGTCGGGCACGGCCAGGCTGCGGCGCCGGTCGCGATTCCGCAGCAGCGCATGCGCCCGACCGGTGCGCTGGCGGGCGTCCGGGTGCTGTGCATCGACAACGACCCTGCAGCGCTCAGGGGCCTGGCGACATTGCTGAATTCCTGGGGCTGCGACACGCTCGCGGCGCCGGGCATCGAGGACCTGGTTGAGCACCGGCGTCTTCAAGGCTTCCGGCCGGATGTCATCGTCGTCGACTATCATCTCGAGGGCGGCGCCACGGGACTCGACGTCGTGCGGCACCTGCGTGCGGTCGAACGTATTCATGCGCCGGTGCTCGCGGTGTCGGCGGACGCGAGCGACGCAGTGCGTGCGGAGGCCGAAGCGCTGGATTGTATATTTCTGCGCAAGCCCCTGAAGCCGCTCGCCGTGCGCAGCGCCCTGAGCCGGCTGCTCGAATCCGCGCGGCCCGTCGTCGATGGCGACGCGGCCGCTTTGTAACCTGGAGGACCTGCACATGCCAACCAATCCAACGGCTGCTGCACTCATCAACCGGGTCGCGCTCGGCTCCATGTTCATCGCGCATGGCCTGCTGAAATGGCTGGTCTTCACGCTGGATGGCGCCGCCGGGTTCTTCGTATCGGTCGGCCTGCCGGGCTGGCTCGCTTACGTGGTCACCTTCGCCGAGATCATCGGCGGCTCGGCGCTCGTGCTTGGCATCCGCACGCGCTGGGTCGTCGCGGCGCTCCTGCCCGTGCTCGCGGGCGCGGCCTGGGTGCACTCGGGCAATGGCTGGGTCTTCAGCGCGCCGAATGGCGGCTGGGAATACCCGGTGTTCCTGATCGTCGCGAGCGTCGTGCAGTTCCTGCTGGGCGACGGCGCGCCGGCACTCGCGCCGGAGCGTCAGCGCTCCCAGGGCTGACCGGCATCCGCGATCTCGAGTTCGCGAAACACGAGCGAGGCCTGGGTTCGGTTCCGCACGCTTAGCTTGGCAAGCGCGGCCGAGACATGCGCCTTGACGGTCGTCTCCTCGATCGAGAGTTCGGCCGCGATCTGCTTGTTCAGCCGCCCCACCGCGACCAGCTCCAGCACGCGGTACTGCTGCGGCGTCAGGCTGTTGAGGCGCGCGGCGAGCAACTCCTTGTCTTCGGCCGCGCGGCGCGGCATGCCGGTGCCCGGCGGGAACCACTGGCCGCAGTCCGCGACCGCGCGGATCGCCGTGATGAGGTCGGCGGGGGCGGCGGATTTCGGTACGTAGCCGGCTGCGCCGAAGATCTGCGCCTGGCGGATCACGTCAGGATCCTCGTTGGCCGAGACGATCATCACGGCCGTACCCGGAAACTGGTTTCGCAACCAGGCTAGCGGCGCAAAACTCCGGGCGCCCGGCATCAGGAGATCGAGCAGCACGAGGTCGGATTCCGGTATCGTGCCCGCGGCGGCGCGCAGGGAATCGACGTCATGGGCCTCGATCACCTCGGCGTCGGGTACCGCCTGCACGAGCGCCTGGCGCAACGCGGCGCGGAACAACGGATGATCGTCCGCAATCAGGACCCGCATGTGCCTATCTTAAAGTGCCGTGCGGGAAATGACTTCGCAAACCGCCGCGATGGCCTCGCCGCGGGTCGTCGAACGGCGCCAGGCTGCGCCGATCAAGCGTGATGGCGAAGGCGGCGCGAACGGCCTGACGGCGAGGCCGCGCGCAGCGCCGAACGGGCCTTCAGCCGCGAGTCGCGGCAGCAGCGTGAGGCCGAGACCGGCCGCGACCATCTGCCGGAGCGTCTCGAGGCTGGTCGCGCCGAAATCCTGCGCCTCTGTACCCGCCTTACGGCATACCTCCAGCGCCTGATCGCGCAGGCAATGGCCGTCCTCGAGTAGCAGCAGTTTCTCGCCGGCGAGA
>JANOSR010000132.1:0-10746 GCA_031415935.1 Steroidobacteraceae bacterium
ACGAACAGGAGTTCATCGCCGTCGGCGTTGCGTGCCAGATGGTCCATGCGCCCGCTGATGCGCCACTGCCGGATGCGGCAATGCGCGTTGTGCAGCACGTCATCCGCGGACCAGGGGCTTGCTGCGACGGCATCGAGCTTCGTGAGGTCGAAGGCATGCGGCCGCAATGGTCCCTCAAAGGACGACCAGGCGGTCGGCGGATGGCGGTGGTGGAAGAAAGCCGCCGGGCCGAAGAAGCCTTCCTTGCTCATCTCGCGCTCGTAGGTTCCGGGCGGCAGGTCGCAATGCGCCTGCCGCGAGGCCTTGCCCTCGACACGCGGAAAACCGATGTAACGCTTCATGCGGTCAATTTAGTTTCAATTGCAACTAATGGCAAGCTGGTGCTTCAGCGCTCCATGATGGCTGTCACACCCATGCCTCCGGCCGTGCAGACCGAGATCAGCCCGCGGCCGGAGCCGCGCTGGGACAGGAGTTTCGCCAGTGTCGCGACGATGCGCGCACCGGTCGCCGCGAACGGATGGCCGACCGCCACCGAGCTGCCCTTGACGTTGAGCTTCGCGCGGTCGATGGAGCCCAGTGGCGCCGCGAGACCGAGCCGGTCGCGGCAGAACTCCGGCGACTCCCAGGCTTTCAGCGTGCACAGCACCTGCGCCGCGAAGGCTTCGTGGATCTCGTAAAAGTCGAAGTCCTGCAAGCGGATTCCGGCGTCGGTCAGCATGCGCGGCACCGCATAGGCGGGGGCCATCAACAGGCCCTCGCCGCCGACGAAGTCGACCGCCGCGACCTTGCCGTAAGTCAGCCAGGCCTGTACCGGCAGGCCGCGCGCACGGGCCCAGTCCTCGCTCGCGAGCAGCACGGCCGCCGAGCCGTCGGTCATCGGCGTGCTGTTGCCGGCAGTCAGGGTGCCGTCCGCCGCGAATGAGGGCTTGAGCTTCGCGAGTTTCTCGAGACTCGTATCGCCGCGGACATTGTTGTCGGTCTTGAGGCCAAGGTAGGGCACGACCAGGTCCGACATGAAGCCCTCGGCCCAGGCTTTGCTCGCATTGAGGTGACTCGCGAGCGCGAGTTCATCCTGCTCGCCGCGCCCGATCCGCCAGCTGCGCGCCATCTTTTCGGTGTGCTGGCCCATGGACATGCCGGTGCGCGGCTCGCCGACGCCGGGGAACGACGGCTTGAAATGCCGCGGCCGCAATCCGAACCAGGGCTTGATGCGCTCGCCGAATGTGCGGCCGCGGAAGCTCCGCAGCAGCAGCTGTTGGTATTCGCGCCCAAAGACGATCGGCGCGTCGCTGACCGTGTCCACGCCGCCCGCCAGCCCCGCATCGATCTGGCCGAGCGCGATCTTGTTGCCGATCAGGATCGCCGCCTCGATGCTCGTGCCGCAGGCGCGCTGCAGGTCGAGGCCGGGTGTTTCCGGCGCGAGACCGCAGTCGAGCAAGGATTCGCGCGCAAGATTCCACTGGCTCGAATGCTTGGTCACGGCGCCGGCGATGACGTCGCCGAGGCGCTCGCCGCGCAGGCTGAAGCGCTCGACGACGGCCGAGAGCGTGGCCGTCAGCATCTCCTGGTTGCCGACCGCGGCATAGGCGCCGTGTGCCCTGGCGAACGGGATCCGGACACCGCCGAGGACGGCGACTCGTCTGGGTTGCGATCCGACCAGCATGGTGGTTCTCCGGTGAGCGCGTGGCCGCAGCGTGATCCGGTAGAATGCCAGCATCCACACCAGCCCGCCACGGCGCGGCTTCTCTCGCGCCATGTCCGACCCCGGCAGATTCAGCAGCACATTTCGCCACGACGCGCGCGCAATCCTGCGGTTCGCGGGCCCGCTTGCGGTCAACAACCTGGTGCTGGCCGGCATGATGCTGACCAACACGCTGATGGCAGGCCGGCTGGGATCGGAGCCGCTGGCCGGCGTCGCGGTCGGCGGCAGCTACTATCAGATCTTCTGGCTTTTCGGGCTCGGCACCCTGATGTCGATCTCGCCGCTCGTCGCGCATGCCTACGGAGCCGGCCGCGACAAGGAAGTCGGCCAGCACTTTCGCCAGGGCTTGTGGCTGTCGCAGATACTGGCAGTGCCGCTGGTCGGCGGGCTCTTGTGTGTCGTGCCGGTGCTCAGCTGGTTCGGCACCGATCCGCGCGCGATTCCGCACGCGGCGGGTTACGTCTACGCCATGAGCTTCGGCATGCCGGCGATGCTCGCCTTCCTCGCGCACCGCTACACGAGCGAAGGCATCGGCTGGACGCGGCCGGTTATCTACACAGCGATGATCGGCCTGTCGGTTAATTTCGCGGGCAACTGGCTGTTCACACTCGGCAGCTTCGGCATTCCTTCGCTGGGGGCGACCGGCTGCGGCATCGCGACAGCGCTCGCCTACTGGTCGATGCTCGTGACGATGCATCTCTACCAGCGCCGGCACGCGATCTACGCGCGCTTCGCGCTGTTCGAGCGCTTCGAACGACCGGACCCGGCTTCATTGCGCGAAATTCTGGCACTCGGCCTGCCGATCGCGGGTTCGGTGGTGTCCGAGGGCGGCCTGTTCGCGGTCGCGGCACTCCTGATGAGCACGCTCGGCACCGAAATCGTCGCGGCGCACCAGATCGCGATCAGTTACGGCGCGGCGATGTTCATGATTCCGTTGTCGCTGCATTCCGCGACGACGATTCATGTCGGGCACCAGGCCGGACGCGGTGACGCTGCCGCTGCGCGTCTTGCCGGCTGGGCCGGCATCGCGATGTGCGGCATCATCATGGCCTTGTCATCGCTCGTCATCCTGGCGGCGCGGCACGGCATCGCCGCGGCCTACACCTCGGATCCTGAAGTCCGCGCGCTGGCGGCGGGCCTCCTGCTATTCGTCGCGATATTCCAGATTCCGGACGGGCTGCAGGTCGGTGCGGCGGGCGCCTTGCGCGGCTTCAAGGACGCGAAGCTGCCGATGGCGCTCAACTTCGCGTCCTACTGGATGATCGGTTTTCCGGCGGCCTGGTGGTTCGGGATCCACATGGGTGTCGGTCCGGCGGGAATCTGGGCGGGGCTGATCGCGGGGCTCTTCACCTGCGCGCTGTTGTTGAACTGGCGCTACGATCGCGTCTCCCGGCTCGCGCTCGTGTAATCGCCATGATCCGCGCCCGCCCACGCAGGAGACCGATGCCTTGCGAAATGCATTGAGGCTGATGCTAGCGGCTGCCGCGTTGCTCGCCGGCAGCTGCACGGTCATGCCGCCAGCGCCGAAACTCGAGCACCTCGTCGAGGCTTACTACGACGAATGGCTGGCGCAGAACCCGGTCGCGGCGACCGGAATCGGCGATCACCGCTTCGATGATCGGCTCGAAATGAACGCCTCGCCCGGCTATGCGGCGGCATCGGATGCGCTCGAGCGCCGCTATCTCGCGGCCGTGCGCAAGATCGATCCGGAGCGGCTGGAGCCGCAGCAACGACTGACACGCGAGATGTTCATCTACGGCCGCGAGATGGCGCTGGATCGCGGTCGTTATCCCGTGCGGATGGTTCCAATCAGCCAGTTTGACGGCGGCATGGCGACTGACCTCGCGATCCTCGGCTCAGGTACCGGGCCGCAGCCGTTCGCGACCATAGCGGATTACGAGCATTGGCTCGCGCGTGCTGGCCTTTTTCCGGAGTGGGTGGACTCGGCGATCGTGGCGATGCGCGAAGGAATGCAGCACGGCGTCGTGCAGCCGCGCGCCGTCATGGCGAAGGTCCTGCCGCAATTCGACGCGTTGATCGCGCCGGATCCGCAGGACAGCCTGTTCTTCGGTCCGGTGGCGCTGATCCGCGAGGACTGGCCGGACGAGGAGCGCTGGCGCCTGCGTACCGCCATCGAGGATTTGATCGAGAACCGCCTGAATCCGGCCTATCGGAAACTGCGCGACTTCATCCGCGACGAATACCTGCCGGCCTGCCGCGAGTCAGTTGGCTGGTCGGAGCTGCCGGAGGGAGCGGCCTGGTATGCGAGCGAAGTACGCCGCCACACGACCACGACACTCACGGCCGACGAGATTCACGCCCTGGGCCTCGCCGAAGTCGCGCGCATCCGCACCGGGATAGAAGGCGTCATGCGCCAGGTCGGGTTCGCAGGCGACCTGCCGGCGTTTTTCCGTTACGTACAGGATGAACCGGCTTTCTATTATCAACGCGTGGACGAGCTGATTGCCGGGTTCGCGGCGCTGAAGCGACGTATCAACGCGGCGCTGCCGGCGCTCTTCTCCGTATTTCCGAAAGCCGACTACGAGCTGCGGGAAGTCGAGGCTTTTCGCGCGGCCTCGGCCGCCGGCGGTTCCTACCGCAGCGCGTCGGCCGACGGCACGCGGCCCGGGGTCTTCTACGTCAACACGCACAACCTGAAGGCGCAGCCGATTTACGGCATGGAAACCCTGTCGCTCCACGAGGCCGCGCCAGGCCACCACTTCCAGGTCTCGATCCAGCAGGAGCTGACCGGCCTGCCGCGCTTCCGGCGCTTCGAGCGCAATGTCGCCTACGTCGAAGGCTGGGCGCTGTACTCGGAGTCACTGGGCCGCGAACTCGGGCTGTTCACCGACCCGATGCAGTGGTACGGGCGGCTATCGGACGAGATGCTGCGCGCGATGCGCCTGGTCGTGGATACCGGCCTGCATGCGCAGGGCTGGAGCCGTGAGCGGGCGATCCGTTACATGCGCGACAACAGCTCGATGGCCGACAGCGACATCGAGGCTGAGGTCGAGCGCTATATCGTCTACCCGGGCCAGGCGCTTGGCTACAAGGTCGGCGAACTGCGCATCCAGGCGCTGCGACGCAAGGCCGCGTCCACGCTCAGTGATCAATTCGACATCCGCGAATTCCATGCGGAGGTTCTGCAGGACGGCGCACTGCCGATGAACGTGCTGGACGCGAAGATCGACCGCTGGATCGAATCGCGGTCCGGTCAGAGTGCAAGCAAGTAGTGCTGGTCGCAACCGAAGTGGTCGGTCTTGCCGAGCGGACCACACAATGGTTTAAAACCCGTCCTGGTGTAGAGCTTCATCGCGGCGTCCATGCCGGTCAGCGTCTCGAGATAGCATCGCCGGTAGCCGCGCTCGCGCGCGGCGTCGAGGCAGCGCCGCAGCATCTTTTCTCCGAGGCCGCGACCCCGCAACTCCGGCAGGAAGTACATCTTGCGCAGTTCGCAGACCTCCGCCTCCGCGCCGGTAAGCGGACCGATGCCACCGCCGCCCAGAACGCGGCCCCCTTGCTCGACGACGAAAAACGCAGCGCGCGGCTCCGGGTAGTGCGCGCTCATCGAATCCACTTCAGGATCGTTGATGGAATAGCCGGGTCCGTACGTGCCGAAGCTCGTCATGACCTCGCGGATGATCGCGGCCATCGCCGGATCGTCGGCCGGCCGGATCGGCCGGATCAGCGGCTCAGTCGACACGCTCGGAATAATAGCCGTGGGTCAGTGTTTCGACATCGACCAGCAGGCCGTCCTCGAACTTGAGCCGTCGCATGAGCTTGTTGGGACCCAGGTTGTAGGTCCAGTACTCGATCGGAATCGGCACTGGCTCATAGGAGGTGTAGTAGGGGCGGCCCCGGTACCAGCGTATCGGCCGCTGCAGGACCTCGCGGCGCTGGATGTCGGTGGGCGGCCCGCAGAGCGCGGCTACCTTGTCGGCGCTGTCGCCGTCGCTGACGAGGCGCGTGCCGCAGCGGAAGGAGTCTGCGCCCGCGCCCTGGGCCCAGAGCACGGCAACGGCCGTCGCGAGGATCGCAGTCGAATTCTTCATGACCCCAACTTGCCCCCGGGCGGGTGAACGCCGGCTGAAGGCGGCCTTTCCTGCCCAATGTAGCGCTTGCCCGTTCTTGGACCAAGGGGGCACGACTTCGTAGCAGGCTCGACTTCGTGGGGCTCTACTTCGTAGCTTGCCCGACTTGCGTTCGCTGCCGCCGGCCGCAGAATGGCCCGACCGATGCCCGCCAGACGCTCAGATTCCCAGTTCGAACGCCAGCTCGCGGGGCTGATCAATGCCCACGAACGCGGTGTCCTGAAAGGCGGCCTGAAGGGTATCGAGCGCGAGGCGCTGCGGGTCACCCCGGAGGGGCGAATCTCGCAGGCGCCGCACTCGCAGGCTTTGGGCTCGGCGCTGACGCATCCGCACATCACCACCGATTACTCCGAGGCGCTCGTCGAGCTCGTCACGCCGCCGTTTGCTGCAACCTGGGAACTGCAGCAGTACCTCTGCGACATCCACCAGTTCGTCTACCGGCACATCGGCGAGGAACTGCTGTGGGTCACCAGCATGCCGTGCGTGCTGGGCGGCGACGCCGAGATCCCGATCGCGAATTACGGCACTTCGAATATCGGGCGCATGAAGCATGTCTACCGGGTCGGCCTGGGGCTGCGCTACGGGCGCGTGATGCAGGCGATCGCGGGCGTGCACTTCAATTATTCGTTCCCGGAACAGCTCTGGTCCGTGCTGCAGGATGTCCGCGAATCGAAGTTGAAAGGCCAGCCCTTCATCGACGAGTCCTATTTCGCGCTGTTGCGTAACTACCGGCGCTTCGGCTGGCTGATCCTCTATCTGTTTGGCGTCTCGCCGGCCGTCTGCCGTTCCTTTTTTGCGGGCCGCGAACCGCCCGCGGATCTCGAGCCGCGGGGCCGCGGCACGCTGATCGCGCCGTACGCGACATCGCTGCGCATGAGTGACCTTGGCTACCGCAACAAGAATCAGGCCGGCGTGCATGTCTCGGTCAACTCGCTGCAAGAATACGTCCACGACCTGTCGCGCCTGATTTCGACACCGCATCCCGAGTACCAGGCCCACGGCGTCGAGGTCGACGGCGAGTGGCGCCAGCTCAATGCCAACATGCTGCAGATCGAGAACGAGTACTACAGCTTCATCCGGCCCAAGCGCGTCGCGCACTCCGGCGAGCGGCCAACCAAAGCGCTCATGCGCGCCGGTGTCCAGTACGTCGAGATGCGCTCGCTCGATGTCGGCGCCTTCGACCCGGTTGGCGTCAATCAACGCAAGCTGTATTTCCTCGAAGCCTTTGCGGCGCTCTGCCTGCTGCGCGACAGCCCGCCGCTGTCGGCGGAGGAGTCCGCGCGCTACGAGGACAATCACGTGCTGGTCGCGAGCCGCGGCCGCGAGCCGGGCCTCGTGCTGTGGTCCGACCCGCGCCCGCTGGCGCTCGTCGACTGGGCTGCCGAGATCCTCGACCAGATGCAGGGCATCTGTGAGCTGCTGGACGCCGGCGACAATGCGAAACCCTTTGCCAATGCGCTCGCGCTCCAGCGCGCGAAGCTTGCAGACCCCTCACAGCTGCCATCCGCGCGGCTGCTGGATGAACTGACCAGCCAGGGGGTGTCATTCTTCGAGCTGGCGCTCGGCATGTCGCGGCTGCACCGCGACTATTTCCGGGACTTGTACCCGCCAAACGAGCAGCGCCTGGCCGAATTGGACACTGAGGCCCGGGACTCGCTGGCGGAGCAGCAGGCGGTCGAAGCGGCCGACAAGCGGCCCTTCCGGGCCTTCGTGGATCGCTATCTGGCCGGCACATTGGTTTAACATATTCCAATAAAATCCGATGCTTACGCGAAGGTCTGAGGAAATCCCCTGACGCGGCATGCCCCTTGTCCGTATACTTCCAGAGCACTGCAGACGCACCCTCCCAGGCGTCGCAGACGGGGATGCACAGCACATGGAACGAGCACCGGACGGCCTCGATGCGCCCTTGACGCACGGCAATTCGCTGGAAGCAGCGAACGACGCGGTGATCAATGGATCCGGCCCCGCGCCTGGCTGGGACCCGTTCGAAATCTGGCGCACGCGTGTCAGGGACGCCCGCGAGCAACGCCCCACGGACGGGGACGAAATCCCGAGTTGACCGGCTAGCGTATGCCCCAGGAGGCGCTGACCGCGTCACCGGTGGCGGAGCAGTTGCGGCGCGGCTTCCGCTGGCTGCGCTTCCGGTCCGGCCTCGAAACCGTCTACCGCGCCGAACAATTTCGCGTCGACCTGAAATTCCTGCGGGCCAACCTGGCGATCGTCGGCCTGAGCCTGCTGGTCATATTCCAGATCGAACATGTCGTGATGCCAGCTATCGGCGCGGCGCTGCCGGCCTACCTCCGCATTGGCGTGATGGTCCCGACACTGGTTCTGGCGTTCGCGCTGACATTCATGCGCCGGGCCGAGACCTGGTATCCGCGCGTGATGGCGGCGCTGCTGCCGGTCGCGTTGATGGCGGTCGCCTGGCTCGGGCTGTGGGCCTGGGGTCTGGGCGAGAACCGCCTGTTCCTGCGGCTGATCATCGCGACCATCGCGACCTATTTCCTGTTTGGCCTGCCGTTTCGCTCGGCGCTCGTGGCGAGCCTGATCGTGATCGGTTTCTACGCGGCGGCTGCAATCGCCGTGGCCATGCCCGCCCTGGAGCTGATCAATAATCTCGGCATGCTGTTCGTCGCGAATGCGATGTGCGTTGCCGGCGGATACAACATGGAGCACACGCGCCGCACGGCCTGGCTGGAAGCGCGGCTGCTGGACGAGGTCGCGCAGCGCGACGGCCTGACCGGCATCTACAATCGGCGCCGCTTCGACGAGCATCTCGCCCATGTCTGGCAGCATGGCGTGCGCGAGCACCGGCCGATTACGCTTATGCTCGGCGACATCGACCATTTCAAGGCCTTCAATGACCGCTATGGGCACCAGGCCGGCGACGAGGCGATGAAGGCGGTCGCCGCGATTCTGGCGGAGTTCGCGCGCCGGCCGCTGGATCTCGTCGCGCGTTACGGCGGCGAGGAGTTCGCGATCGTGCTGTATGACACGACGCAGGCTCACGCGGCCCAGGTTGCAGAGCAGCTACTCGAAGCAGTCCGCGGGCTCTGCATCCCGCACCAGGGCTCCAGCGCAGCGACTGTGTTGACCATCAGCGTGGGCGTCGCCTGTGTCGTGCCGGAGGCGAGACGCAGCAGCGCAGGACTCCTGCAACTGGCCGACCAGGCGCTGTATGCCGCCAAGGATGCCGGACGCAATCAGGCGCACGTGCTCCAGGAGGAGTACGAGCACATGAAAACCGGCTATTTCCGTCGTCACGCCGCCGAAGGCAGCGGTCCGAAGTCAGATCAGTAGATCGCGACCGGGCGCTGCTGACGCGCGTTTTCAATTCCCCCTTTGGGGTGGCCCCCAGATCTCCGTGGCCCCGGCCTGCCACAACCTTTTTTCTTGCCATGAAGGACGGAAACATCTCAGCAGGGATGCTCGTTTTGAGACTTGCGAGCACCGAGGCGCAGTTGAACCGTGACTATTGTCACATTGAGGAGTTAGGGAATTCGGCAAAATTCGCAACCAATTGGCGAAGGCCTTTTCCGCGGGAGATTGGCGTCGATGTCAGCAAAAAGGGAACCCAACATGAAGACAAGGCCACTCGGCCTCGCCCTGGCCGCAAGCGCGTTCTTATGGTTTGGCGCAGCCCATGCCGCGGGGGGCCTGCAACTGGACAACCAGGTTTTCCAGGAAATCGAGGTGATCGGGGCGGATGGCAAGCTCGAACACAAGACGGTTCCGGCCGCCACGGTCGTGCCCGGCACCGAGGTGTTCTACGTGATCACCTACAGGAACACGGGCGACAAACCAGCCGACAACGTCGCGATCACGAATCCGGTGCCGGCCGAACTTGAATATGTCGCGGTTCTCGGACCGGCGCCCGCGAATCAGGTTTCCGTTGATGGCGGCAAGCAGTACGGCTCGCTGGCCAGCCTTTCCATGTCCGATGCCAGCGGCAAGCCGCGCCCGGCGCAGGCCGCAGACGTGACTCACGTGCGCTGGATGCTGGGCACCGCACTGCAGCCCGGCGCTGGCGGTGCCGTGTCGTTCAAGGCCCGGCTGAAGTAATCCGCAGAATTCCGTTGAACACCCGGTTTACTCAGGAGCGATGAAATTGAAAGCAACACATCTGCAATACCTGGCAGCGGCCCTGCTGCTAATGGGTGTGCAACAGGCTCAGGCCCTTGGCACGCTGCAGGGCACCAACGTTGCCAACACCGCGACCGTCGACTACACGGTCGGCGGCATCAACCAGCCGGATGTCTTCAGCAACACGGTGAATTTCGTGGTTGACCGCCGGATCAACCTGACCGTTGCGGAGATCGGCGGCACGGCGACCAACGTGATACCGGGTTCGATCGACCGGGTCACCAGCTTCACCGTGTCCAACACGACCAACGGCACGCAAGATTTCCGCCTGTTTGCAACCAACGATGCGGCTGGCGTCGGAACCGCGTTCGGCGATACCGATAACTTCGATGGGTCGAACGTGCGCGTATTCGTCGATAACGGCAATGGAATCTACGAACCAGCGCTCGATACGGCGACATTCATCGACGAGCTTGGCGCGGATCAGACGCGCACCGTGTTCGTGCTGTTCGATATTCCGTTCTCTCAAGTCAATGACGATACCGCGGGTGTCACGCTGCGGGCCTTCGCGGCCAACTCTGGAACTGCGGGTGCGCTCGGCGGCGATGCGACGCAAACCGTGGGCGCTGATACGCCGCTGGTAGTCGATACCGTGTTCGGCGATACCGCCGGCGCGCCGAATACCACCGGTGACCTGGCGCGCGACGGTAGCCATAGCGATGACGACGAGTATGACGTGGTCACGGCTGCTCTCGCGGTGATCAAGAGCCAGACCGTCATCAGCGACCCGTTCAATGGCGCGGTCAACCCGAAGGCGATTCCGGGTGCGGTGATCGAGTACTGCGTTGACATCAACAATACGGGCGC